>JAQJDB010000005.1:359974-674948 GCA_032139905.1 Nitrospira sp. MA-1 | reverse complement strand
GTGTGTCATACAACGGCCGGATGCCGCCTTTCCACACCTGGAACCAGGGATTCGACACCGTCGCCGTATGTTCCGGATAGGTAAACTCCATCCACGTATTCACCGCAAATGACACGTCGAAATGGTTGACATCCGACGTCATCTCGACTTCTTGATTCACCAGACATTCATTATGCGGATCCACATTCTTGACCATGTCATAATGGTGCTTGGCATTATTGAGAATATTGACATTGGCCACCCACCGGAATTTACTCGGGGTCGGCATGTGTGTTTTGCCTGTAAACACCCGACGACCATACTTCGGCGTATTCACAATCAACGCCGTATCGCCGTGGTTCCAATAGCCGGGCTCCTCCCCATAATAGTAACTTCTTACGTGAATTTCCTTTCCATGGGCATTGGGGTCCGTCGTAATCTTGAACGGATCCTCTCCGGTATGCACTCCAAGACCGGATCCTGCCCACGGGGTCGCCGCCCAGGTTCCCGCCTTATAATTCCCGGACCAGGTATGACACCCGCTGCCGAATTTCCCAATATTCCCCGTATAAATGAGGTTCAAGGCCGCCGCCCGCCCATTTTGGGTCATGTGGAAATAATGACAGACGCCTTCCCCGTTGTGAATCGCAGCCGGTTTGACCGTCCCGATATCACGCGCCCACCGCACGATCAAATCTTTGGGAGACCGACAGATTTGATGCACCGTATCCAAATCATAGTCTTGGAGATGGACTTGATACATTTGGAAAATCGGCATCACGTCCACTTCCCGCCCACTGACCAAACGCACCCGGTGCGTCCCCGTCAAGGCCGGGTCAATGCCACTCTTCTTGAAATGCCACCCCACCAATTCACGATGAATGGGAACCGCTTGATTCTTGTTCAGATCCCAGACCATGAGGCCACCTAACCGCGCGATTTCTGCCGGTGTCAGCGTCTGCACTTTGCCCGAATAGGATTTGGAAAAATCGGGGAACTGATAATCTTTAATCACATCACGCGGATCTAAATACTGCAGGGTATCGGTCCGGACCAGGAGAGGCATATCGGTGTAGGACCGACAAAAATCCGCATCGAACAAGCCCTCATCTACAAGCATTTTACACGACCCTAAAAAGAAAGAGGCATCAGACTCTGGACGCACAGGAATCCAGTAGTCCGCTCGATAGGCCGTCGGATTGTATTCCGGGGTAATGACCGCAATACGCGCACCACGTTCAATGGATTCAAGTTTCCAGTGGGCTTCCGGCATCTTGTTTTCGACGAAGTTCTTGCCCCAACTGGTATTAAACTTCGTGAAGCGCATGTCGCTCAAATCCACGTCACAATTCTGGGTCCCATTCCACCAGGGCTGGGAAGGATCCTGGTCGCCGTGCCAGGTATAGTTATTCCAGTAGCGTCCGCCTTGCGCATGTTCAGGCGTAACTTTTCGTACGTAGGTATCCAATAAGGCGCCGCAGCCGCCATTCATCCGGGTGATGCCCATTTTCCCAATGATTCCCAAAACAGGCATGCCAGCCCGGAATTTCATGCTTCGAACTCCTGAGCCTTTCATCATCTCCAGCATCTCGGGCGGATAGCCTTGCTCCCGCAACCGTCGAGCCCCAGCCTCACCGCTATACCGGTTGGCGATGATGATCATGGCCTTCGCCAAATAGGTAAACGCCGTATCCCAGGACACCCGCAACATGTCGTCCAAATAACGGGCATTAAATTTGTATTTCGTCTGAATGGCTGGCGTGAACTCCGGGCTCCCGTCATCCATCCATTGCTTCCACCCCCGACGCATCAAGGGCCCCTTGAGCCGGTACGGTCCGTACACCCGCCGATGCATCGTAAACCCCTTCAGGCACATGCGGGGGTTATGCGCGAACGTCCCACGATTACCATAGAGATCTTCATAGGTCTGGTGATCGTAATTTTGCTCCACGCGCATGACGACCCCGTTTCGGACAAACGCCCGGATTCGACAGGCATGCGTGTCATTGGGAGAACAACACCAGGTAAACGAACTGTCATAGCGATATTGATCGTGGTAGACCCGCTCCCATGAACGGTCAGGATATTCGCCGAGAGGATTCCCGACTTCGATGACTGGCTGTAACGCCGTTAAGGCCAGCGCCTTATCGGCCAGTGCGACTGCAGCCACAGTCCCTGCAGAAACTTTCAAGAATTGACGTCTAGAAAGAAACATTAAAAGACCTCCTTTTTTTAAAAACTCATTACGGATAAACATATTGAAAAATAGTTCCGTAATAGGACTTCGGACCGGTACCTGCCTTGCACCTCCTTTCTAATCAACCCAATTCCACCACCAATAAAAAATACTGATCGCAAGTGTCACCACTTTTATCCATGTGATTGATTAGCAAACTTTAGTCCAAACATCTTGGCTTGCCCTATTCCCCTTAACCAATTGAAATTTATAAGTTAATTTACGTTCATGCATGTTATGGAAAACTACTAAAACCACGAAGAACATCGCGAATACCTCACGAAACATTGAAATCTCAAGGTTGCATGTTTTTAGGTTTGCTATTCAGTCAGTCGCTTTTGGGAGAAAATTACGGAAGACCCACATTCAGCGGAATTGGAATACCGACCACCCAACGGTTCAAACCATGACTCATACATGGATCCAAATACGACTTCCGGTTGGCTTATTAAAAATAGGAAATAAAATTCGACGAAAGGGGCAGATACGGAGTAGCAGGAAGACGGCACTCGAAAGAAATATAGGGATAATGTGGGTGGTGGGTAATCGTTATCTCTGCCCAAAGAAGCTAGGCTTCCACATTTGTGATGTGCGTGAGAGTTCTCAGGAAGTCTGTCCGCAATGCGTCAGATGCTGGTCGATATCCCTCATTCCCGGCTCCTCATAGCTGCTCAAGAATGAGCGGTAAAACACAGACAAGGCTGCTCGAAGAAAAGGCCTCAAACGTTTGGGCGAGTGGTGCGTGCGGAAGAGTATGTCAGCACGCCCAGGCGGCAAGAACGCCGCTGGCGAACTTTTTCAATACTCCCTTTCCAAGAGAAGTTGGCATTCCAGCATATCTGTTCTTCTCCAGGATGTTACCCCTGAAATTACGCCATAAGGACGTTGCACACGGGCAAGAATTCGGCTGTTCAAAAATAGAGGGAAAGAAAAGAGTCAGCTCAAAAATTTCCGGTTCTCAGAAACAAAACCAATTCGCTAACCTCTGTGATGATCTTTTCATAGTATTTGTCATGAAGGATGTTGAAGACGAAGTGAGGGAATGATGACTTCTTCTCCTAAGAGTCCCAATCCAAAGTGGGGGTTGTCTTGAATTTCATGAACACTGCGGCGCCCTACGGGTGATTGATATTCAAAATTCACAGAAATTGACCCATTCGGTTCAATCGTCACTTCACGGGTTAAATATTCCTTCATTCCGGCATGCCAGACCGATAACGTATAGGTTCCAGGTGGAATGTCGGATATCTCAAATCGGCCATCCTCGGTTGTAATCGCATAATAGGGATTGTCAACCACCACTCCCCAAGAAAACATATAGGGATGAAATCCGCATTGCATCACAAAGATATTCCGATCCTTTTGCAAATGAATTTTTTCGATCATTGGCTTGCCGGGTAAATGATCATGGCTATTCAACAAGCCCAACACTTTATGAAATGGATTCATGGGAAGAGGGCGATTAAACAAGACCCTCGCACCACGATCACGAGCAGTCTCGTATCCCTGAATATCATGTTCCACTGGATCCATATTAATGACCGTCAGTTCATCCTGGTCCCGTAAGACATTGACAAATGGGAGAAAATCACAATCCTTCGCTTCGATGGTCACTTTTGGCAACTCAAACGCTTTTCCTTTTTCAATACCCTTGAGCACCACAATCGCGTCCTTCAGCGAGCCCTGAGATCCAAGTATAAAATCTTCAACAATACGCCATCCTGTTCCGGTTGAAATTCGCCCGCAAAAAACCGGATCTGGAATCGTCACCAAATTAAAGGCCATGGCTTTAGGCATCCCTCCCGCTAAAGTCACTTGCCCACGAATCATTCCTCCTTGTTTGACCTGACTTTCTTCATAGGCCCACACCGGGATGGCCCACATTCCCAGGACACCCAAAGTCACCCCAATCATTTGTATCACCGTGCTTTTCATGTATTCCTCCGCGAGCATAAAATTCAAAAAGTGCCTCACCATCTTGTCTTATGGGGTGGTGCCCAGCACGGGGAAGCCTTGAATCGGCTTCCCCGTTCCCAAACCCGTCAACTAAAAATAATGCCGGTTCATTTTAGTTCGACGGGTTTAATATGGACCACTTGCTCGTGTGGCAACGTGGCTTCTTTCACGCCAGGAGCCCCACCATCCAATGACAGGATTCGTTGATCACTCCCTGGTAGGACTCGTAAATATCCCCATTGCCCTGATTGGGAATAGGGCAACCGCTGGCTGCTCCAGACGTAATCCCCCGTGCGTTGGTAGGGTCCGCCTGCGGCTGGAATGAAGGCATCCAACGCTTCTGACCCCGAAAACTCCACGACATTGATTTGATCGGCTCCTCGCATGAATGGTTCGATGGGCCATTCATGACTTTCAACCCCGAACATCCCATTTTGTTCATTGCTGGCACCGAAGACATGAATGCGAACAGGGTCACCGGCATGGGCCTCGATAATTGGCGTGATGGGGTCTTCAGGGTTTTCCTCAGAACAGGGCTGGAATATCCTATCCAACGTACATCCCTGCTCCTCACGGAACAAATACGGTTCCGCTCGATAATTTACCCCGACCAGCCCGGCCACGTTTTGGACGTAAGGCATAAAGCTCGTCCCGATAATGTTGTCCTCGTCCTGGAAGAACAAGGCCGCATCCCGATAATTCGGTCGGTCTTCGTATCCCGTCACCGTTCTGTCCACGATCACGTCGGCAATCCAACTGTTCTTATTGGATATATCCGCACCGGTTTTGGGATCACGATACGTCGCGCCCTTCGGCCCGATAATGATAGCGCCGTAAAGCCCGTTCCGAGGATTATGCATGACATTGCCCCAGTCCCAGACCAACGAAGCAATCTCTCCTAAAAATGGGTCGGCGTAATAGGTGTACGTCCGGCTCTCTCCAGGCGCAACCGTTTGATCACCTGGATTCTGCCCGACGTTGGCTCCCAACGAATCCTTAGGATCGAAGGCGAGGGAAAGCGCGGAGAACGAGGCGCGGCTTTCCTTCATGTGATTCGTCAGTTGAATCTTGAGACAGTCGCCTACATTGGCTCTCAGAGTCAGCGGCATTGGTTGAATTCCACTGGCCGTCTTTGCGACATCTTCTTCGAGCACATATATTTTTCCCTCCGGATTCTGGAGCAGAATGTTCCGTTCGAAATCCACCTCTACGGCTTCCGGTGCCTTCGTGTTGAAATTCATGGACGGAAAATCCATCGCCACAACATTAAATGATTTGACCGGTGCTTCGGCAGGACAGACCGGACCGGGATCTGGAATTTCATTACGACCGGAATAACCGGCCGGCAGCTTTTGAAGATCAGGCACCTCCTTGTCCAATACCCGCAGAATACCCCAGGCTCCTTCCGAGAACTTTGAAGAACGTCCGTTAAAATGGATGTAGTCACCAGGCTGGAGCCGAGGCCCGCCTGCCTGTGGAACCACGAGATCGTATCGCTCTGCGATACCAATGTGGATGGAATTTTTACGGTTGGCATCACCGGCATACCGTTCGGTCAGAAAGGTATGCCCTGACAAAGTCCACACCATTGATTCGTTTGTCATGGTCTCCAACAGCCGGAACACAACCGTATCACCGAGATATGCCCTGACCATTGGTGTATAGGGGTCCCCATGAACATTGCTATTGAAAATGTTCGAAAAATCCGGTTCTTCCTTGAGTCTAGCCGCGATTGGTTCGGCCCGGAAGTTAAAACTGCCGCCGGTGGTGTGGGTTCCCCCGTTGAGGAATGGCATCGGTGTCATTGGAATGTTTTCAGGCATGGGAAATGAGATCGTCTTTCCCGCTTCCAGCGCAACCTCAATCGGCTGGCCTGGAGGATTACCTGCAGTGACGATGTTGACGGAATGCGGCACACTGTCATTCAACTGCACCATCAGCTCACGGAAGCTCCCATTCACTCCATACCCTATAGGCTCAACCGTATGGATATCCGCGACTGGTCCACTTCTGATCGGTTCACCGGTTTTGGGATCGTGATAGGTTGAGCCCCAGGGTTCAACAATCATCGTCCCGAAACCTCCATGTCCCCAAGTTACACGCCCGACCGCATGGTCATGCCAGAACACGGTTCCCACATCCGCATCCGCCCAGAACCGTTGCCTTACAAATTCCACGGTCACGATATCATCCACCGGATGATCATGCTCTAACGGCCGATACAGAATGATTTGATTCCCATCTATGGCTTTAATCCGCCCGATCTCGTTGCCTTTCACGTTATCGGCACCGATCAAAATTTCGTTTTTCGGATGGTACTTCGCGGCATTTTTCACCGTGATGGTCAAGTCACCCTTCTTGCCAGGCTTCGTAAAGACCGTATTCATCGGCAAAGGCAAACCCTTGTCGGTCGTCTTCTCCATCATCGTAAACGGTCTCACCGATTGCTCATACGAAAAACCGGTAATCACACCATCCGACGATTGATTGTCGAACTGCATGAAATGCCAATGGGTGTTGATCTTCGACGCATGCATGTTGAAATTGTCATCATCAACCCATTCGCTTGTCAGCATCCAGTCGACACAGTCGTATACGTTAGATCTCACGACCAGCGGATGTCTCTTATCATTATTTTTTCGAACCTCTTCCTCCTCCTCGTGCAGAACATAAATTGTCCCATCCGGATCGATGATTGCCGGTTCATCCCCTTGTTTATCTGCCACCATCATGGGGGTCTTAATGAAATGCACGTTAAACTTTTTGGAACCGGCATTGGCTGGGCACAGGCTCCATCGCCCGTTTTCTCCAGGCTTTGCCGGGTAAGAACTCATCTGACCATCATCATCTAAGTGGATCATTTCGAGCCAAGGAGAAGGATTGTGATTTTGGGAGAATGGCACCCGTTTTCCAAAATGCGGCCTCAAGTGTGGCCATGCGATCTTGCCGGTAGTGGGCTCGAACAGAATCGGCAATCGCTCGCCGGGAGCCGGAGATTGGTATCGTGGATTGGGAATCGTGCTTTCCCGTTCCGTCAATGCCCGGTTTCCGTTCCAAATCCAGTCCAACACCGTCGCATCATAGGAGAGGATCTGCTCCCTCTCATCATCTTTGTGACCGGGCTTGCCCTGAGGGGGCAACTGCATTTCCACCCAGTCCTTCACCGTGACGACAGCCGGATTGGCTTTCCAATCCGTTGTCCCTTTCTCGATAATTTTAAACTCTTTGCCGAACCAATCAACTTTCTTGTCGATCAGCTGATCCGAAGTGACACCGGCCTTAATCCGTCCCTTGCGGTCCGGCAATTCGCGAAGGTCCGGCATCGTATCATTATGCAGCGCTCCATCTTGAATCGTGTTATAGACGCGCCAATAGCCCCACATACCGGCGATGTAGTGATGCGCTACATGGCAGTGAAAGAGAAAATCCCCGGCCAATTGCTGGCAGAGTCCCGACCCACATTCCGTTTCCAGGTCAACGGCCTCGGACGGCCCGATCACCTCTACGTCGACACGGTCTGTCTTCGTCCGGACGACCGGGTACTTCACCGGTCCGTTTTTTGCGGTATGCCACAGAGGCATTTCGTCGATCGCACGCGGACTTCTGGGCCAGCGGATAGATCCACCATGAGGATGATGAGAATGGAAAACCTCCGATCCCCCATGCACCAGACGAAACTTCGCCGGATCGCCCAAATAACTGCGCGGCACAGTGGTGGCCGGATCACCGAAGGTATAGGCGCTGTAGGCCATTGACTCGTCCTCGAATCCGAAATACTCATGCTGCGTTTGCATGTTGTCCACACCAAACGGTTCGCTTCGGTAGTTCAGCGCGCGCGCGACGGGCCGATACACATCGGTGATTGGATCCCGCTGCGGAATAAAGTCACCATGCTTATTGACCGGACGGAAGGCTTCATCGCCGACTTCATGATAAATGAGGACGAACTCGCGAAAATCCGGGCCGGTGCCGTTTTTGATGATCGCCTGCCAACCACTGGTCATCGGCGTCGGTTCCCCTGCACCAAGCGGATCCAGATACGTCGAACCCTTTGGTTCCACCACAAAAGTGCCCATCAGGCCCATCACCGTCAACTCACGATCATTGCTGTAACTATGAAACTGCCGTCCGCCTTCCTGCATCGTGGGTGGAATGTACCACTCCATGTCGATGCTTTGGCCTTCCATCGCGATTGCATCGGGGTTCGTGGTTGTCGCCGGTTGGCCGGTTGTGCTCACCATCATACTTGATCCGCCGATCTGCAGACTCACCCCTTCTCCGGTTATCAACTGATTGCGAAGAGTGAACCTCACACAATCACCCTGATTACCCCGGATCACCAATGGCTGAATCCAGTTATTCTGCAAGCCCGTCTCAACTGCGCCAGGGTCATACCCTTCCTTCTCACGGGCCGCGGCATTCGCCGCTTCTTCCTCCCGTACCTTCTCCAGATTTTCGGTGAGGACGTACATGTAGCCGACATAATAGTCGAGCCATCTATTCAACGTGATTTCCACGTCGATGGCTGAAATATCGTAATGCTTTTCGGGAGCACCAGCCGGGCACAGTCCAGGCTCACCCGAGACGGGTTCAATTTCATTGTCCGAAGCCAAAAGATAGTCTGCCGGGCCGGCTCCATATTGATGGAGCATCGTGGCGGTGTCATATGCCCCACTCCCGTCAACCAACTTCAGATCGGCCTGCATTTGATGGCCCATTTTTGACATTAACCGTTCATGTTGCCGATCCACCTTCGCCGCACGGTCAGGATTCCCCTCTATCGAGTCCTCTACAATCGTCTGCCCTTTCAACCTCTCTACCCAATGATTGGTCTTTCCTGACGCTGCAGCCACGTTATGAGCGGCATGGGAATCCGTTTCATCCTGAATCCCTTCTCCCGCATGTCCCATGGTACTCATCAGGAGCACCATCCCTGCGCATGCGACCAAGAGCTTCACTTCCTCATACACTTTCTTCCCTGACAACATACAACATCCCCTCCTCATAAATAATCGATGCCGGCTTTTTAAGTAATTACGGTCTGCGGGAATATGAACCGCTTATATAGTTAAAACATTTCTCTTCTCTGAGTTAGTTTTTCTTTGAATCATGGCAATACCTTTCCGTACTTTTCCCATAAGCAAATTGCGAGCCGCCATGTGCTTCGACAAGGCAAACCAATTATCTGTCGAAAATTGGCCTTGTTATCACGGTCTCTTTGCTTACATGAAAATTAACCGGCGGGAATGCCACGAAAGATCGCTGAAACCCACCACGATTCCACCACCACTATTCGCGGGAAGGAGTTCCCTTGTCATGCTCAACGATTAAAGAGCCCGCTTCATTAAAGATTTCTTAAGAAAACAGAATGGATTTTCAGGATGAGGACAACCCCCGTCCGGTTGACCGGCGGGGACGGAACTACGGCTCTCACTATGCGAGCAGGGGAATGGGTGGTCTCAAACCTTCAGCAGAGATAACTGAAGGATTGTGGAGGGAAGGGGGAATGCATTTGTCCCCCACCCGGAGTAGCAGGCAATGTCATACGCTGATAGACGCAGTGCGTCCCGATACATGGAATTTCTCAACCGACACGACTGCACCCCCTATGCCGGTTCAGACCGATCCTGTTTCAAAACAAGGTTCTCCCTGATAATTTCTTGGGCCAAGGACTCTGCATCAGTGAGTTCGTTGGCATAGATGTTCGTCTCATATTCCTGAGTGGACGTCTCTGCCAGCGAAACACCCAATGGGTGACCAGGCTCGCTGACGTTGATATAAGTTTTGGTCGACAATCCCGGACGGACGGGATGCTCCAGGATTTCTTCTTTCAAAAAAGAGACACGCACAGGCACCCGTTCCACGATATGAATGAAATTCCCGGTCGCATTTTCAGGAGGCAACAAGGCGAATACGCTGCCGGTGCCGGGCACCAGCCCTTCCACCGTCCCATGGTATGTGTGGTGCTTCCCGTATACATCCACATTAATCAGTGCCGACTGACCGGGACGGACCTGCTGCATTTCGGTTTCCCGCAAATTCACTTCCACCCACAGATGATCCAAAGGCACGATCGTCATCAAGGGAACACCCGGATGAACCTGATCTCCGACCTGGGCCTTTCGCTTGGCCACATGGCCCGAAGCCGGTGCCCGAATGCGCTGCCGGATGTATTCGAGATAGGCGGTGATGAATTCATGCTTGGCGGCCTCTACGGCAGGATGATGGATGATATTCACGCCTCCCACCTCCGCGGTGATGGATTGGTATTCTTCCCGGATTTCCATAACCTCGGCTTGAAGTGCCCGCATTTTGTCCAGGGCATTCTGGAAGAGTTGCTCAGATATGGCCCCGCTCGGGAGCGCCTCACGGAAACGGACCACATCATGGCGTATTAAGTCGAGTCGAGCCATCCTGGAGGTGAATTTTTGCTGGATCTGCCGCCTCTGAGCAAACAATGACGCGATTCTGCGCACCTCTCCTCCCAGTAAACCCCGCATCCGGCCCAATTTGGCCTGTGCCTGATGCTCATCGAGACGAATAAGGAGGTCTCCTTTTTCCACATACTGGGTCTCCTCCACGAGGACCTGGGTGATAATGCCTGTTGCCTGTGCCTCCAATGTGACAAGATTGCCGGCAATAAAGGCGTTATCGGTCCATACCCAAAAACGGGCGTAATACCACCAGTATCCGCCGTAAGCCAATGTAGCTGCCACCAGTATCAGGGCAACCAACGCCAGACGGCGGTTACGTCGTCGAAGAATTTCCTTGGGGCGAATTTTGACGGTAGGGGCATCCATTATTTATTCCGTTGTCTGAGAAGGTTCTCGAACGATGGGATACCCCCCACCCAGGGCTTCGATCAAACCCACCATCGACACGAGTTGATCAGATTCCAGGGCCTTCAAGGCGAATTCCTGATCCAATACCGCATGATGCTGTTTTAACACCTCACGGCGATCGTCAAGACCGGTGCGAAAGCGGACTTCAACAAGGTGCCAATCGCCACTCACCGACGTCAGTAGACGACGGTGTGCCTCAAGCATCGAGCGAGTCTCATGCCAAACACTCAGACTGTCGGCAACTTCCCGCATGGCTTCCAGCAACGTGTCGTTATAGAGTTCCACTGCCGAATCATATTCTCTCCGTTGTGCTTCTAGTTCTCCACGAAGACGACCGCCTTCAAACCAAGGAAGTCGCAGACCCGGTCCGCCCCCATAAGCGAGACTGGACGATGAAAACAGAAGATCACCCAAAGAGCCGGCCCCACTAGCTAGAGTCAATGCTCTGAAGCCCACGAAACCATTCAAGTCGATAGTGGGAAGAAATCGAGTTTTCGCCACCTTAATTAGCTTGGCTGCAGCTTCGGCGCGATATTTAGCCGCAGCGAGATCCGGGCGGTGCGCCAACAGTCCTATCGGCAACTCCGGCGGCAAGGGAATTCGCCGGGGCATAATCACCTTATCCCTGAACACATGCTCTCCCCAATCAGGCCCATGACCGCTCAGCCTGACCAGCAAATATTGTTGAAAGTCCAACTGCTCCCGAGTACCGGCTGCGCGCTTATTCGCCGCCTCTAATTCCGCAGTGGCCCGCATGATCGAATTGCCGTCATCCAGGCCTGCCCGAAACCGGATCTTCGCCAGATTCAGGAGATCGCGTCGAATTTTCACCATGGCCTCAACCACCCCAAGCTGCTGGCGCAACGCGACCCTGCGGAAGTAGGCACGGGCGATCCCCGCTGTCAACCGCAACCGCACCTCTGCCCATTCCGCCTTATGAGCCAATTCCCTGCTCATTGCGGATTCCATCATGGCGCGATTCTTCCCCCAGAAATCCAGCTCCCAGCGAAAGCTCAACGGATGGATAAGGCCGTAAGTAATATCGATCCCGGCCACCTCAGGATTGAGGGCGGCAAATAAGCCGTGCTCAGAGACGCGCTCTGCGGTCAGCTCGGCGTCCGCCTCCAGAAACGGCAGCAGCCTCGCCCCTTCGACGCGGACAAGGGCATGCGCCTCGTGGAGACGGGCGTATGCGACCTTGAGGCCGGGGTTATCCTTGAGAGCCGCATCAATCAGCGAATCGAGCTCAGGACTGCCGAACTCCTGCCACCAGCGGTCTTCCGGCCAATGCGGGATTGGATCCTCCGGTTCGTGGTGGGTCGCATGGGAAAGGGTTTCCTCCATGGAATCCGGTTCTAAGAATCCAGCCGATTCCTCACCGGGAGGAATCCAGGCGCAACCGGCGCAGAGGAGTAAGCCGCACAGACTGAACGCGAAATGCCCATGGCCCTTCAGAGCGGACAAAACACTCATGCCTGCTCCTCCATAAGTGCTTCAGCCTCCATCTCCAGCGACTCTTCTTCCTGGCTTTGATACCAAGGCAATTGGGTGGGATAGGCCAACCAGACGAGGGCCGCCAAACCCACAAACATGTAGCTGGCCAGGAGAAACGCATCGCTCATGGCCAGAATACCCGCATACTGCCTCACAAGGGCCAGAAGCTTGCCATGCACCATGGCAGAATCGAGTCCGGCGCCCTCTAGCTTGCCAGAGAATCCTCCCAACACGTCGAAGGACGCAAATTGCCTTCCTCCAAAATGATTCGCCAAATGAAGCTGATGGAATGGAAGACGTCGGAAATGCACTATCTCTTGGTACGTAATACCTAACGCCCCGGCGGCGATGCGCAACATATTCGTAGTCTCTGCGGCGCGTATCACCTGGACGCCGGATAATCGATGCAGGATGAGCACCGTCATCGGGGTAAAAAACGATCCCAGGAAAAGACCTTCGAGCAGAATAGGCCAGAAAATCTGATCAAATGAATGAGGATCGTCATACTGCCCTATCCAGTACAGAGTCAAAGCAAATCCAAGAAAATTGAGGCTCGCGAGCATGCGAACGTCCATCCGCTTGCAGAGCTCATGCATCACAACGATCATCGGAGCCGCCAACACCACCATCGGAAGAAGCGCCATACCGGCAAGGAGGGACGAATAACCCATCAACAATTGAAGCTGGATAATCAGAAGCGTGAGGAGTCCTTGGATCGAAAAGAAGCCGACCACCAAACAGATCACCCCAATGGTAAAGTTTCGGTCCGCAAATAACCGGAGATCCAACACCGGGTGACGTTCACCCAGTTCCCAGATAATAAAACAAGGCAGTGCCACGATGAGGACGATCAGGACCCCGCGGAGAAAGGGCCAGTCTAACCAGTCAAAATCGTTCCCCATGTTCAAAAGAGTCTGCATGCTGCCCAACACGATGGCCAACAGAAAAAATCCCACGACGTCAAACCGGATAGGCTGGCGACGAAAGCCCCGACCATACAGTAAAGCCCCAAGGAGACCGACGACGACCAGGGAGACCACGACATCCGTATAAAAAAGATAACGCCACCACCCGAGATCATCTGCAAGCCACCCACCCACAGGAAGACCTATCGTAAACGGAGTAATCGTAATCAGGCCCCATAACGCTAACCCCAAGGACTTGAGCCGGTCCGGATACTCACGGAGCATCATGTCTTGCGAGAGAAAAAGAGTGAGGCCCCCGGAGAACCCCTGGATAATGCGGGCATTGAGAAACTGCCAATGGGTCTGGCTGATGGCGCCAAGATACGAAGCCACGGCATACACAAGAAAAGCGCCAATAAACACACGATAATTACCGAACCGGTGAGCCAGGGCGCGGCCAACAGGAAGACCCAACGCCAGGGCAATCATGAAATCCGTTTGAGCCCAGGTCATGAAGCTTGGCAACACGCCTTCCAGATCGCCGGCCACATGAGGCAATAGCGCGACATAAGACCCGGCATTAAACATCACGAGAATATGCCCAAGGCCAAGTGCAATATTGAAAAGAATAAAGTGCCAACCTCGCAGGCGTTTGGGGAACATAGCCGGCATGGCTTACTTTTTCCTCACAAGCAGACATTGCCTCCCGGCTTAGCTGATAGAGAAGCAGAGGCATGGTTGACGTTCTGAACCTGTTGAGGAACTATGGGGGCTGAGCCATGTGCATAGTTCATTGCCAGGCCGGTGAAGAACATTCCGCCGACCAAATTGCCCAACGTGACCGGATTTTGGTTCCTGAGCCACCGGTGAGACACACTGATCTTTGCTCCCAATAACATGCCGGCAGGAATGAGAAACATGTTCACCACCGTCAGTAACCCCGCATCGCCATGATGGGCATAATACGTCGTCATCGCTTCCGCAATAACAATCAGTTTGGTCCCGACTGCGGAGACTGGAGCATCACCTCCGGTGGTGAGCACGATGGCGAGCAACACGGCATAGAGGGCGCTGCCCGGGAGATTGTGCAAAAAGACCCATCCCCAATGGGCAAGAACTCGAGAGATGCCCACGCGCTCTGTGTGGTCATTGGCTGAGATCATCGAGCAGGGAATCAGCGTCAATCTCCCGGTGACAATTTCCATCCCGAGCAGGATCGCCAACGCGAGCTCAAACGGAAAGAGTAAGGCGCCGTCAATCCAAAATCCGGTTTCGACAGCCACGCTCACAACCAAACTGGTCGCCACACCAAAATACGCGCCGGCCAGCATACTCTCGACAGCACCGTAAGGTTTGACATAGTCCATGATCCTTCTCCCTCATAGAAGAATGACGTGAGGCAATCAGGCCTTAAAGGCAACTCAGGGAGAACACAGCAATCTTTATACCCTTGTCGATTCCCTTTCTAAATATCGGGAAATCCCAAATCCCATCACTGCAGGACACGGATCTATAAATACGACGCCGAGAAAAATATCATCAAAAGGAAATGGGTGCGCAGCCTCCTTATTTAAATTTCCAAAATCCATCGTGCTGATCAAAAAGGTCCTCTGTTTTTTGGATTCAATCTGAAATCCCGATGAGCGAATCGTTCCTGTGAACACTGTCTGTTTTTAAATGACGCGTCTATCAATGAGCGAATTACAACTGAGCGCCCTGTTCGATATCGCCTATTATGAAAAATATTTCTTTATTATTGTCCAAATATTCAGGGTCATAAGTGGGACCAAGTCACTCGAAAAAAAATACGATTCATATAGGAGGATGCAGACAATTAAAAGATGCCGTGAGTCCGGCTGATGGTGAAAAAGGAGATGGCGCGATGGATACACTACAAACAGAAAGAAACCATGCTATCGACCGAACCGCCCCACAAAAAATGGAACAGGCTTTCCGCACTTATCACATTCCACATCGGAATTTTGACATGAAAAAAATATTCTTCAGAGGGGGAAAAACGAGAAAGAGCACAAGGAGGTGAAACCTATCCACCTCCTTGTGCTCTCAAAGCGCTGCCTCTCGATGTGTTTTAGAACCCTATGTTTTATGCATTTCCCTGAACCACCTGCCTTGATGGTGAAAACGTTTTGAGGCGCGCTTTCCCCGCTTTGGGTCTGGTTTCATTAACACGATTTTCCATAATCAGAGAATCGACAATTTCTCCACAGTTATAGCATTGCCAGGCCGTGGACCATAATTGCCCCGATTCATTCAGATGATCCCCGATCGTTAACCAATGCATAAGGCCAGCACAACGTTGACAATTCATAAATATATTCCCTTTTTTCCGGCTTCTTCCCCCTTTTACAGGGGGGAGGACCGGATGGCGATGTTACAGAAGCATCATCTCAGCACATGAAAAATTTCGCCAGCCGGTCCCCAGCCCTAACTACGGATTAATGGTTCTCTTTGTCTTTCATGATCCATGACAATTTTTGAACCTACAGCCAGTTCACCCGCTCGGCCGGGCGGATGTAAATCGGCTCTTCCACTTGCTGCCGCACCGCTTCCTTGCCCGATTTGTTGAACCCCAACACCGTGTCGTTGTACATCTCAAACTTCCGCCCATGGATTTGGGTTTCGAACACTTTCGGTCCCGGAATCACGTCATACCGGAAGATGATCTGTTGGCTCGCCCGCCACAACTGCAGCACCGCCAACAATTCCCGGCTCGGCACCAGATACTTCTCTATCGCATTATCCACTCCCGGCCCGAACATCTGCCGGATGTAGCCCCGTGGGGCTTGGCGTGGGGGAATGTAGAAGCCATTGGGCTCCGTGCCCCATTGCGGATACAACGGCAACGCCACTTGTTCCACCCGAATGGCATAGTACAACGGATTCCAGCGATCTTCCGCCCATAACCCGTCATCGCCCACCTTCACCAGCCCTTGCAACCGGATCTTACCCACGCACGCCGCCATACATCGGGTTTCCATCGGCTCGCCCCCCGTGAGGGGGTCTTTGCCCTCGACCCGCGGATAGCACGCAATACACTTCTCACTTACCCGCGTCGTGCCCCGGTACATCGGCTTCTTAAACGGGCATTGTTCCACACACTTCTTGTACCCCCGGCACCGGTTCTGGTCGATCAACACAATCCCGTCTTCCGGCCGCTTGTAGATGGCCTTCCGCGGACACGCCGCCAGACAGCCTGGATACGTACAGTGGTTACAGATGCGTTGCAGATAGAAGAAATACGTTTCATGCTCCGGCAAGCTGCTGCCTTGCATTTTCCACGGCTCTTCTTTCGTGAACCCCGTCTTATCCACTCCTTCCACGATCGCCCGCATCGAGGTCGCCGTGTCTTCATAAATATTCACAAACCGCCATTCCTGGTCGGTCGGGATGTAGCCAATGGCCGCCTGCCCGATCTTGGCCCCCGCATCAAAGATCGTCATCCCTTCAAACACTCCGTACGGTGCATGGTGCTTGCGGCCCACCCGCACGTTCCACACCTGGCCGCCCGGATTGACTTGCTCGATGAGCTGCGTAATCTTGACGTCGTAAAATTGTGGATAGCCCCCATACGGCTTCGTTTCCACGTTGTTCCACCACATGTATTCCTGCCCTTTGCTGAACAGCCACGTCGACTTGTCCGCCATCGAGCAGGTTTGACATGCCAAACACCGGTTGATGTTAAAGACAAACGCAAACTGCCATTTCGGATGCCGCTCCTCATACGGATACAGCATCTTTCGTCCTAACTGCCAGTTATACACTTCAGGCATTGTCGTCCTCCGTCTTACATAAATAAATGCATAAAAATTTCTGCTAGCTGTCTCTTGATTTAAAATCCCATTCTCTAACAATCAGCACATTCACTCATTCGTAATTTTTTGATCGCCATAGCCCCATTCACGATGTGGTGCAAGGCATGAAGATCCACGGTTTTGAGCAGGACCTCACAATTGCCAAGTTCCTCCACTAGGCTCAAATCCCTTTCCCCGGCATAGGCCGTAAAGATAAACGTCGGGATCATGGGGTGAGTTTTCCGCAAACGCCGTAATGTTTCAATCCCATTTATCCCTTTCATTTTATAGTCCAACAAAATCACGTCCGGATTTTCTTTCAAATGTTCTAAGGAATTAATTAACGCTTCCCCAGATTCAAAATCTCTCACCGTACAGTTCAGACGAATCAATCTTTTGACAATACTCCGACGAACGACCTCATCATCATCCACCACGAATAAAAAGGGTTTGGTCACCACATGGTCCTGGTCTATGCCGTACATATTTGCACCGGATTATCTTCATCGGATGCTCCTTACAAAACGGTTTCTACCAATAACATTCCTTCTTTCTTGAAAAAGGCGGAGGCTGGGGGGAGGTATTCATCATGTTTCTTTCTAGACGTCAATATAGAAAAAAATATCCCCAGCCTCCAACTCATTTACACTTTGATCTTAATATGATCACCCTTCAGCCATTTGATCATGAATTCATTCTCCTGGCCTGGGGTAAACCCGGTCCGAACCGGCTCCCACGGTCCACGGCCGCCGATACCGCCATCCTCCGCTTTGCTAATACGGATGAGACATTCCTTCGGCACGGTATTGACCGCATGGTGATCGATTTCAAACCCCCATTTGAATTTCCATTTATTAGCCATTTTGCCCGGCAACGAGTCTAGTTGGTGCATGGGCATCAGCCAACTGCGGGTAAACGACTGCTGCGCTCCATACCGGAAGTTCGATTGATAGCCCGTGTCCAGCGCAATCGCCCGTCCATCCGGCCGGGTTTCATGCCCTTTCACCGACTTCGCGGTCGACACATACGGCGCATGCTTGGCCATCGTGACATGGTACGGGAACGCCGGGTTGTACTTCGCCCGGATCATTAACCGCGCCACCTTGTAATACGGGTCACTGGGCTTCCAGCCCCGATACGGCCGGTCCACCGGGTTGCCGTCGATGTAGACATAGTCCCCATCGTTGATCCCCCGATCTTTGGCCGCGGCCGGGTTGATATGGATTTGATGCTCGCCAACTCCTGGCGTCCGCTTATCCATCCGATAGGCATCCCCAAAGTTGGATTCATACATCTGCACCCAGTCATTCACCGACCATTGGCTATGCACCCGATGCCGGGTCTTCGGAGTGACGCAATAGAACTGATACCCCTTCTCCCAAAGCGGATTGGCGTACCGTTTAATTTCCGACCAGGGCAACTTGATGTTGCGGATGGTTTTGTCGTCATGATGTTGCGCCGTGATCGGCACCCCATAGTCATCCGGCCGGATATACGGATTGGAGGACATGATCGCATTCGGCAAATACGGGGTTGCCTCCGGGCCTTCCCGATGGACAATGAAGTTTTCCCCATATTCAATGGCTTCCGGCTCCACCCGGTAGGTTTCCAGGCGTCCGCTACGCGTCCACTGCGGTTTCGATTCGTTGACTTCTTCCCACAATGGGACGCGAGGATAGGTCCGGGTCATGACCATCCAGCCCTTTTCCGACTTCAACATCGTATCCGCGTTATAGCCATAGGAGCAGTTGCCCGCATCCAACAACCGTTGCAGATACACGTCCACGCGATTGTCATAGACAAACTTAAAGTAATCGCGGAACCGCCCATCCCCCGTCATTTCGGTGAGTTTAGCCGCGACGCCCGCGACCGTATCCAAATCGTTCCGTGTGTCATACAACGGCCGGATGCCGCCTTTCCACACCTGGAACCAGGGATTCGAAACGGTGGCGGTCATTTCCGGATAGGTAAACTCCATCCACCCGTTCACCGCGAATGACACATCGGCATGATTCACATCGGATGTCATTTCAATGTCCTGAGTCACAATCACTTCAATGTGGGGATCCACATTTTTAACCATGTCATAATGGTGCTTGGCATTATTGAGAATATTGACATTGGCAACCCATCGAAGCTTGCTCGGCGTCGGCATATGCGTTTTGCCCGTAAACACCCGACGACCGTACTTCGGCGTATTCACAATCAACGCCGTATCGCCGTGATTCCAGTAGGTCGTTTCTTCGCCGTAATAGTACGGACGGTAATTAACCTCTTTCCCATGGGCATTCGGATCCGTCGTGATCTTGAACGGATTTTCCCCGGTATGAATGCCAATGCCCTCCCCTGACCATGGAGTGGCCGCCCAAACACCAACTTTATAGTTTCCTGACCATGTATGACATCCGGTTCCGAATTTCCCCATGTTTCCGGTCAGTATCATCACCATGGCGGCCGCACGTCCCATCGACGTCATATGAAAATAGTGACAGACGCCTTCTCCATTATGAATGGCGGCAGGCTTGATGGTTCCGTTATCTCTAGCCCATCGCACAATAAGGTCTTTCGGACATCGATTGATTTGATGGACGGTATCCAGATCGTAATCCTGCAGATGAACCTGGTACATCTGGAAAAGGGGCATGACATCTGCCTCCCTCCCACTCAGCAATTTCACCCTGAACGTTCCCGTTAACGCCGGATCAAGGCCGCTGTTTTTAAAATGCCAACCCACCAGTTCACGATGAAGGGGAACCGCCTTCTGCTGGTTGAGGTCCCATACCATACACCCTCCAAGGCGAGCGACCTGCGAAGCCGACAGCCCTTGAACCTTGCCGGAGTAAGATTTGGAGAAATCCGGGAACGCATAATCCTTTATAACGTCTCGCGGATCCAAATATTGCAAGGTATCCGTCCGAATCAACAAGGGGAGATCCGTACCGGATCGAATGAAATCGCTGTCCTGAAGACCTTCGTCTAAAATAATTTTGCATGCCCCAAGAAATAACGCGCCATCGGTCTCGGGGCGGACCGGCATCCAATAATCGGCTCGTTGTGCCGTCGGATTGTATTCCGGGGTAATGACCACCACTCGGGCGCCCCGTTCGATGGATTCGAGTTTCCAATGCGCTTCCGGCATCTTGTTTTCAACAAAGTTTTTACCCCAGCTCGTGTTCATCTTGGTGAACCGCATGTCAGAAAGATCACAATCGATGGCTTGCGCACCTGACCAGAAAGGCTGAGAAGGATCCTGATCTCCGTGCCAGGTTAAATTATTAAAATACCGCCCCCCCTGGGCACTGTCCGGTCCGACTTTTCTCACCCAACTATCCAACAAGGCTCCGCATCCTCCGTTCATGCGGGTAATGCCCATTTTTCCAATGACACCTAACACAGGCATACCGGCACGGAACTTCATACTCCGGACTCCCGAGCCCTTCATCATCTCGATCATTTCCGGCGGATACCCTTGCTCCCGCAATCTCCTCGCTCCAGCCTCGCCGCTATACCGGTTGGCGATCACGATCATGGCCTTGGCCAAATACGTAAACGCGGTATCCCAAGAGACCCGCAACATATCATCCAGATAGCGGGCATTGAATTTATATGTGGTCATGATAGTTGGCGTTAACTCCGGACTTCCGTCATCCATCCAGGCTTTCCAGCCTCGCCGCATCAAAGGTCCCTTCAACCGGTAGGGCCCATAGACTCGACGATGGTAGGTAAACCCCTTCAGGCACATCCGGGGGTTATGCGCGAACGTACCACGGTTGCCATAGAGATCTTCATACGTTTGATGATCATAATTCTGCTCGACCCGCATAACGACCCCGTTTCGGACAAACGCCCGGATCCGACAGGCATGGGTGTCATTGGGGGAACAACACCAGGTAAACGAACTGTCATAGCGATATTGATCGTGGTAGACCCGCTCCCATGAGCGGTCGGGATATTCCCCGAGAGGATTTCCAACTTCGATGACTGGCTGTAACGCCGTCAACGCCAGCGCTTTATCCGCCAACGCCACAGCAGCTACGGTGCTTGCCGTAATTTTCAAAAATTGCCTTTTTGTTACAAACATGAAACGCTCCTCCAAATTAAGGTTTCCATTCCTCACTGCCCGATTAATTCTGATATCCCTCCCTTCGTTGAGACTGCCGTAACCGGTGTCTTTCCCAGACATTCAAGTCAGCAGGTATCGCCACCGCGTTTTTCGGTGGCTCGACCATAAGATTTGCCCAACCCAATACGAGGACTCCCACGAAGCTGACTATTCCGAAGATCATTTCAATCAGAGGATTTGCAACCCAAAAATCCATCATTTCGCTCTCCTTCACGATCCAACCAATCCATCATGCGCTTCATCTTGAATGAGTGAATGCGCCTTTCATCGCTCTGTCCTCCATTGGTTTCATGAATCCATGATTTATTCACATTCACCAAGCCATCCATCAATTTGCCATGAACCACATCAGGAACGACTGGCCGCTTGAGGAGTGAACTGCGGCACAGCCTGTGACTCTGGGACCTTCGGCGTTTCCGGTACCGGCGATTTTTTCCCAGCAAAAGCCGCCAGCCAGAACACGAATAGAATAGTCGACCAGAACAGCAGAACATTGAAGGAGATCATATTCGCGGCAAACCCGATGGTATGGGTATAAGCCCAAGGCGAGTTATCCCGCATGACCTCGTTCACATGCCAGAAGAGACGGACTGATGAGCGGATGTATCCCATCAAGGCCATCATCCAGGTAAATTCCGTGGCCAGAGCAATCAGAGCATATTGCGATCTCGCCGGCATTTTGCCCCATTGAATGGGACCCGCCACCTTGGCATTTTTCAGCATGGCCAGATTCATCGGCATCATTAACAAGAGGCACGACATTGTGGTGGCGACTTGAGGAACTGACAGCCCAATCCGAACGTTTGCCGGAATGAAATACCCATAGATGGCTAACCAAATAATATTGAGACTGCCGACCACGAAAAAACAGGTCATGAAAATATTGCCGAACTTTTTCCATTTCACGGCCGGAATCAAATTGCCGCGCTGATACCAAATGAAACTCACAATCGTCACAATGATGAGCATATTGATTCCGCCATTTTTGGCCGACATCACCCCATAGTTTCCTAAAACGGGATGCTGTTGACCTCCCATGGCTTTCAACTCAGCCGGGGTCATGACAATGGTATGGGGCGTGATGAACACCAGTAATCCCACGACCGCAATAAACACCAGATACTTAATATACCGTTGAAATCGTTCCGCACCCGGCATCCGGCCAAAGCATTGCCACAAGTAATAACTCGTACTCAGAAAAAGGGCACCGATCATGGTGGCCTGAATAATAAACAACCAAGCGAGGAGGCCTCCCATCAGGGTAATTCCCATTTGCTGGCGATAGGCATATACCTCCCGCATGAGCCAATAGCCCGCAAACGGCAATGGAATGAGGAAAATGACGGCGATAAACATCGCGACGTATCCCATCCAGTCGTAATGGGCACGTTCTTCATCGGTTTTAGCGGATAAAAACCGATAGGCCGCGTAGGCGGCAACGACGCTGCCTCCGAATGCCATATTTCCTAAAATTCGATGAACATTCAGCGGATTCCACAACGCGCTATGAATCGCATGCCAAATATTCCCGAGGTATCGTCCTTGTTCATCCACCCCTGCCGGTGACATCATGAAGGCGATCCACGAATTCGCTAAAAACATCAGCACGGTTCCAATGACATTCAAGACCACGGCGATACTGAGATGCACCCACTTCAGGACTCCTTCCCTCATCCTGTCCCATCCGTAGTAGTAGATATACAGCGTTCCGCTTTCGGCGACGAACAGCAAAGCGTAGATGTGCATGACGGGACGGAAAATTCCCGAAAGATAGCTGAAAAATGTGGGATACAGAGTGAGGAAGGTAAAGAGAAGAATTCCCCCAAGAATCGCGGTGAGCGAATATGCCGTCAGACTGATTCGGATAAAATCATAGGCCAGCTGGTCGTATTTCTTCGCCATGGCCTTATCCTTTGTCACCATGCCGATGAACTCAATCACCATGCAGAAGATAGGAACCGCCAAGACAAAACTGCCGTAATATAAATGCTGCTGGTTCGCAACCCAAATCAGCACTCGACTTTCAAAATTGCCATAGCGGGGATAATCATGCGTATTGTCCGCGGTGACCGGAGCCGTTTCACTCGACACCACGCCCTCTGTCTTGTAATAAATATCCCGACCCATTTCGACCGGCGCTTCGCCTTCCTCTCCTTCGACCACCTCTTGAGCAGACTGAGGACTTTGCCCTCCTCCCCCCGATGCGATGGCTTCACCATTTCCAAACAGAATAGGCATAGCAATACCGATCGGGAGCAACAGCATTACCGTGATCAAGCTGATCAGGATGATTGCGGCATTTTTTTTAAGTTTCCTTCCACTCATTTCTCTACGCACTCCTTTCATTCCTCTCCCCCGAAGATCATTGAGCTCATCAGGCGTGTAAGCCGAAATGTACTCCTTGAGAAATTTATTCATGAAGCTTTTCTGAATTTGCCCTATTTTTTTCTTCACCAAATTACATTCCTGTCTTTTCTGTATGTTATTGAACGCTCTGCATGGGCTATGCCCGAAAAAAAATTATTCAATGGTCCCGGGCAATCCCTTATAAACCATAGCGTGGCACGTGTTTATTGGAGTATTTCATTGATAGGTCGTTCATATGCCCACGAAAAGACGTGGTGGGGCGCGGTGGGCACCCACCACTTTGCGTGGCTGAACTCGGAAAAATATGAACGAGTACAAAGAGACAAAACTTCAAAAGCACAGCCGGAAAGGATAAAACCTGCTCCTACCGGAGCATTCCCAAGATGGCGTGAGAGCTCTGAAGAATGTGATTCAGTTCTGAGGAGGTGGTCGGAAGATAGTTAATCCGCAGGATCGAAAAGTTGACGAAACATAGCATATGGCATGGTGCAGATATGCCCTCCCGCCAACGCCGCCTCAAGCACCTCATGAGGAGAACGGATACCGGCGAGCAGCACCTGAGTGGAAAGCCCATAGTCTCGAAAAACTGTGACAATTTTGCGAGTGATATCGTTTCCCATAGATTGATTGTCGCCGGTGTGATCGGGACAAATGGACACACACCACGCACCGGCTTTCGCGGCAATCAATGCTTGCGTAAGAGAAAAACACAGAGACACATTTACCCGGAGACCTTCGGCTGTCAATCGCTTCGTCGCCTTGAGACCTGCAGGTGTCAAGGGACATTTCACCAGAACATTTCTATGAATTTTTGATAATTCCATTCCTTCCTTGACGATGGCTTCTTCTTCTATACTCAACACACCCACACTAATCGGGCTGTCCACATAACGACAGATTTCCCGAATTCCTTGATAAAAATTCAAACCCTGCTCAGAAACCAAACTGGCGTTCATAGCTATCCCATCCAAAATTCCCAGACTGCCAATCTCCCGAATTTCTGTGAGGCTCACCGTATCGAGATAAAATTTCATGAACGGTCATTACTCATGAACAGGAACAACCCTCCTCGCCCTTAATAACATTGCCGGAACCATCACGTGCCGCTCTCACCTCATAATCTTTAATTATCATGAGCCTCACGACAACCACTCTCTTCACTTGTTCTCATTCAGGTAGCTTCACGCTGATATGCATAGACTAAGCCATGGTTCGGCTGAGAACCCATACGGAAAAAATTCCTACAATTTGCTTTGATTCAGATAAAAAAGTCCATGGTTGATGAAGATGGATAAACATAACCACGACAGTCCGTGGTGGCTCTAGCACTTAAACCTTGATATGACGCGGCTATGCTTCGGAGTGAGATTTTAAAAAACTAGGAAATCAGATTAAGAAAAGAAGTAAAAAAAATTCATGAGGTGAACGGTAAGCTTCACATTGGATCCTGAAGACCTGATGCGCTAACACAATTTCGGAATAGGTTTGGGTGCCATCTGAGATGTTCCACTGGGCCGCTACCTACCTGACCTGCCAACCGCTAGCGGGCAATAAAAAGAGAACAGATTGCCACATGAAAAATAGACTACATCAACCTGAACCTTAGATCCGTGTGTCGGTTACAAATACGCAAAAGGCACCAGTATCAGGACAAAACACACCCTCTCACCAGCGGAGACACCAGTGTAAGTCTTCGACCAGGTGCATACGGCCTGAAGACTCATTGAAATGAACACACTCGTATATTTTTGATCACATGAACAACATCATAAGTCGGTGGGAGATCGTAGAGTACAGACACCAAACATCATGAAGGAAAGATCTTAGAAATGAAGACGGACTCTGCGAAGAAGGGAATGTTGCAAAGATTACTTTTTGGGGGGTGAGTTATTCGGCCGTTGAAGACCTAACTTTTTGATCCGGCTCCGGAGTGTGCTCGGAGCCAATCCGAGTTGTTCCGCTGCTCCGTTCTCCCCCTCGATCTGCCAATTGCTGGAAGCCAGCGTCTGGAGAATATGTTGCCGTTCAAAATCGACTAACCCAGCCGGGGCCTTGGATTCCTGCCTCGTGTTGTGGAGAATCAAGAGCCGTTCATCAATACGCAGAACCTTTTGGTGGGAGAGAATCACCGCCCGCTCAATGACATTTTCCAGTTCTCGAATGTTTCCCGGCCAGGAATACCGGATAAGCCGCTGGAGAGAATCCGGTTCAATCAATTCGCAGGGCCGCTTAAGTTTAATGGCATAGTGCTCAAGGAAATGCTGTGCAAGTTCTGGAATATCTTCCGGCCGGGCACGGAGTGGAGGGATAGTAATCGGAAACACATGAAGTCGATAAAAAAGGTCAGCCCGAAAACGACCTTGCTCAATAGCTGAAGGCAGATCGGCATTGGTCGAGGCCATCAACCGAATATCCACCGGGATAGACTGTTTGCCACCCACACGATCAACCATCCCGTCCTGAATCACTCGTAATAATTTCGCTTGAGTCTCCAAAGGAATTTCCCCGATTTCATCTAACAACAAGGTCCCGCCATGAGCCAACTCAAAACGCCCCTCACGCCTGGTGTCGGCTCCGGTAAATGCGCCTTTTTCGTGACCAAATAATTCGCTTTCGACCAATCCTGCTGGAAGGGCCGCACAATTCACCCTTATAAACGGCTTTTTAGCACGCAGGCTCCAATCATGAATGGCTTGGGCAAGGAGTTCTTTCCCGGTTCCCGTTTCTCCGGTGATGAGGACCGTCGCCGTCGTAGGTGCCACCTCGCGAGCGAGTTCCAATACATGCTGAAAAACCTGACTCCGTCCGACCATGGCCCCGAAATGTTTTGTCAGTTTGAGTTCCTCGACCAGATAGACATTTTCTCGTGCCAAATGCTGACGCAACAGATTAATTTCCTCATAGGCCTGAACATGATCAATCGCATAGGCAATTTGCATGGCCACTTGCGATAAAAACTCAATCGCATCTGGGTCCGGGTCACCCGCATCAACGCTCCCAAGATTCAAGACTCCCACACACTTCCCTCTAACCAACAGGGGAAGGTTAATCATGCGTCCAAGTCCTTCCTCCGCATACCAGGGGTCTTCGAGAAAGACCTGGTGCTGATTGAGGTCAGGACGGACATGTAACGTTTTGTGATCGTACACCCACCCCATTCCACTCCCAACACGCGGTATCACCGTATCACCTTGGACCACGACCCTGGCCAAATGAGTCGTCACAACATAAAACTGGAACCCGTCCGATTTACGATCATATAAGGTCACACTCGCCCGTGCCCAAGGCATGACCTGTTCAATTTGCTCGATAATCGCTTGCCAGAGACTACTGGTATCCCGTTGTGAATTGAGCACAATCGCGACATTCAATAGCGCCCGGTAATTTCTCTCAATTCGTTCCACGGTCCTTCAATCCTTTCTTGAAACCGATACAACCATAGAACCAGATTTCCCCCTCAGTCCTCGAAGGAGCATAAGCCCATCTGCCTATTAAACATACCAAATTTGACTCATCCCCTTACTTAAACGATAGGATGGAATCAGCCTTGCCTCGCCTCTTCTCATTTGTAATCACCAGGGAGCAATCTCAATGAAAAAACTCACCAAGCCTTCTTTATATCACGTGGCATTGAAGAAACGTCAGGCCATCGCTACAGGAACAATGGCATTCTATTTTGACCGGCCGCCTGGATTCACATTTACCGCAGGTCAGTTTATCGATCTGTCATTACCGAATCTTTCAAAAGCCGATCCAGAGGGCCACACACGAGCTTTGACCCTTGCCAGCTCTCCTTCCGAACAACATCTCATGGTTGCCACACGTCTTCGGGACACCGCCTTTAAACGCACATTGACAGATATGTCTATTGGGGCTTCAATTGATATTGAAGGCCCATTCGGACAATTCATTCTGCCCACCGACGATTCCCGAACAATTGTCTTTCTCGCGGGAGGAATCGGGATTACACCTTTCCGAAGCATGCTGGTTGAAGCAGCCCACCACAAACTTTCACATCGACTCATTCTCATATATTCGAATCGGCATCCAAAAGATGCGGCTTTCCTTAATGAACTGCAAACCCTCCAAAAGGAAAATGAGCATTTTACATGTATTGGAACAATGACAAGCCCGAACAGAACCACCGAAATCTGGGAAGGGGAAACCGGCCGCATAGACCAAGTCATGCTCAAAAAATATGTCAAAGAAACGGAGAATGCTCTGTATTATGTTGTAGGGCCCCCTGCAATGGTTAATGGATTACGAAAGATGCTGGAGTCTGCAGGCATTCAAAAGACCAATATTCGCTCTGAAGAATTTGTGGGTTATTGAAATTTTCATGAAGAGGCATTTTGTTTCGTTAAGCAATTGATGAAAATGGGAAATTTTCTGGACTCTACAACTTAACGGTGCTGAGAGGGGGCTAAGGTGGTAGGGGCAAAACCAGAGCGTGGCCGAGATTGATTCGTTGACTCCAGATCGTCCGGCTTTTCATATCATCGACACAGTCCCCGCTTGAATATATTATTCAGATTGTCTTTTGATTCCGAATTTTTTCAATCGACTTCTCAGTGTACTGGGATGCAACCCCAGGTGTTTGGCCGCCCCCAATGGCCCATCTATCCGCCATTCACAAGCCGTCAAGGCTTGTAGAATCCGAGTGCGCTCCACATCTTTCAATTGAGTGGGCGGCAGGGCATCCATGCCATGTCCCGGTGAGGGTAACAATGATTCTTCCACATGCACGAGCGACGATTGGGAAAGAATCATCGCTCGTTCAATCACGTTTTTGAGTTCCCGTACATTCCCCGGCCATGGATACTGAACGAGCAACTCCATTGACTGATCATCGATATCCTGACAATTTCGTCGAAATTGCAACCGATTTTTTTCCATAAAATGTCGCACCAGCAGAGGAATATCGTGCAGACGTTCCCGGAGAGGAGGCACAACAATCGGAAAGACATGCAATCGATAATATAAGTCTGAACGAAAACGCCCCTCCGCAATCGCCTTGCTTAAATCGCTATTGGTGGCGGCGATGATTCGCACATCGACATCCTTCCCCTCGATACTGCCCACACGCTCCACAATCCCATCTTGTAAAACCCTCAAGAGTTTGGCCTGTGCTTCAATTGGCATCTCCCCGATTTCATCTAGGAACAAGGTGCCATTATGGGCTAATTCAAATTTGCCAGGCCTTCCATTTTCTGCACCGGTAAACGCCCCTTTTTCGTGGCCGAAAAGTTCGCTCTCTACCAGGCCTGAAGGTAACGCCGCACAATTGATTCGAACAAAGGGTTTATCTTTTCTGGGGCTCAACTCATGAAGTAACCGCGCTAACAGTTCCTTTCCTGTTCCCGTTTCACCCATGATGAGCACTGAAGTCGTGGTGGGTGCAACAGCCTGGGCCAGGTCCAGGACGTTCTTGAATTTCTGGCTGTTGCCGACCATCGCTCCGAAATCATGGCTAACTTTGATTTCTTCCAGGAGGTAGGCATTTTCGCGAGTGAGTTGTTCTTTCAGATGGTTGATCTCTTCATAGGCCCGCACAAGATCAACGGCGAAGGCAATTTGGGTGGCCACTTGGCGCAAAAACAAGACATTTTCCGGATCAGGTTCCCCCGATTCCACGCTGCCGATATTCAAAGACCCAAAACAATTATCCCCGACTATTAAGGGAATATTGATCATTCTGCCTAAACCCTCTTCCTGGTAAAATGCATCCTCTAAAAATACCGGGTTTCGTTGTAAATGGGGACGTATGTGAAGACGCCGGTGACCATACACCCATCCCATGGCACTTCCTTCTCGAGGAATAATGGCATCACATTTCAACTTCACCACAGGCATACTCGTTTCCACCGCGTAAAACCGAAAGGCATCTATATCATGGTGATACAACGTAATACCCGCGCGCTCCCACGAGATCACCTTTTTGATGTGTCCCGTAATGGCTTTCCACAAATCTTCTGTATTCCGCTGGGAATTTAAGACATTCGTAACTTCCAGCAAGGTTTGATAAAAGTGCCGGCCAACTTGATCGGTTTGGTGAGTCATATCAAATTTCATCACTAATCCCTTCACGCACTCTCAAGCATAAGTGAGAAGGATCATGACCTTACGGTAAATTTTCTCAACACGGTCATATTCCCTGAAATACTGTCGGCTAATACCAAGAAAGCCATCACTATTCATAACCCTTTGTTAAGACCGAAATATCGAAAAATTTTGAAAGTAAAAAGTCAGTCATGGTCAAAATTTATAGAGCTTTATTTCTTTTCAAAAAGAGCCGGGAATTACCAAGCCATCAACCGTTTATTTTTGCATACCAAGACCTATTCCTCTTGTCGTCATGGTCGCCCAACCAGAGATAAAGTTTAAGTCCGATTTATTATTTTTTTCTTAGCTTAATGACTCCCAAGACCAGATCGCTCATTATATCATTCGGCTAGTGTAATGACTTGTTCTAATTAAGGAAATTTTATTAAAAAAACTTCATGTTCGAACTAAGAAATTGAGCGGAATTGCACTGGGATACCGTGCTTAATCGCTCATCTATCTATCGTATGGATCTATCATACTCTAGCCTCTTATCATTCCTCTTTTCTTAGGCACTGCTTTGGTAGATATCGAGGAAAGGTTCTCTCCCGGTCTCATTCGCCAAATGAAGCAACTTGGTCACTTTCAAGTCATCATGGCGTGATAGAAAACGAACCCATGGCAGTCGACTTAGCAGAAAAAAAAAATGCCTGACACTTAGGTCAGGCACAAGGACAACACAACGAGAGAACTTATTCTTTCTTAAGGAACGGGGATATTAGTAACCTCCCCGTTCCAAAGAACGCCATTAGACATTTTTTGACAATTCCAACTAAATCATTCAGTAGACCACTACTCCCGCAGACTGGCTTGATCCGATTGCCTATTATGCCAGGCGATCCTCTCATTCAAAATTTCAGAATCCCCTTTCAAAGTCGAGGCAATAAGTTTCATGGAATTTCTCCGCATCCCCTTCGGGTCAAAGTGGGGCTTTTTTTCAAAATGGGCTATTCTCGCTTCCAGTTGCTGAACGCGGCTCTGTAGATCCTGGAATTCTCCTTCTTTAGCTTTGGCCGCAGTCATATGATCTTGAATCGACCACCCTTGCGTTTCAGCTTTCCAGGCAGAACTTTGTTCTTGACTGGTCTCAGCACCCAAGACAAATTGTGGAAGGCCGAAGAGCATCCCCATAAGGAAAAGTGGTAAAAGTATCTTTTTATTCATATCCCCTCCTTTATTCTTCGATGAACCAGAGTTCATCGAACTTGCCCAGTTAGCATTGGCGAAATTTCCATCCCTCTACGTCATTATCCAATTTATATGCCAATAAGACTTACATATAATTTCATTTTAAAATCAACAACTTAAAATTCATTTCGCACAATAATTATGTAATGCATGTAACATACAAATGAAACAAAAGTGTTCCTATGTGTTACATGCAGTTACACTTTTCGTCTTTCTCAGATACCCTAAATATTGGCACTTTTACGTGTTTATACTCAGTCACATAAAACCGGAACCGGCCATAGAAGATGAAGACCAGCAAGCCTGGAAATCTTGAAGCCATGATCGGCATTCGGGAAGGATATTTCTGCGAAGAACATTGGGTTCCACTCTGGCGACTCACCTAAGCTCTTCAAACAAAAGCATTAGACCATACAGATTAAGAGCTTGACCGTCCCGTGCGTGCGCATCAGGGCTTCGCCAAACATACTCCTACGAGAATAGACCTTTTACTGCTGCATGAAAGGCGGCTTCTTCCGCCAAAAAAAAGGGGTTCGCTCAAAAGCTAGGGAGATTAAAATTATGGTTTAGTTCGGCGAGTCGATTGTCTAAATTGTTCCAGTGGCAATATAACCGCAAAACCATTCACCAACGGAGCACCAGATTGGGCTCAAACGGGAGATACTGATAGCCAGACCGATCCTTCAAAATTCCCCATTATTCTGGGGGCTCGCTGTTTCATTTTGTCAAACTACAATGATTCGTTAAGCATGAAAGTTACGTCTGAACCTGTATTAAGGTGGATCAGGGAAGGTCAATCCTCGATAGCCAATATTGGCAAAGCTAAAGCTATAAGGCACAATGTCGCTGATAGAAGGTATTTCGAAGAGTTAAAGGACGCTTTTGGCGTAACGCCCGACACCAGTCCCCCACTCCCAAGAGGACGATGAGGAACCTGTGCCCTCAAAGACTCGCCAAAACTTCATCAACCCACAACTGCCCTTGTTCATGCCAGGCTCCCAACAGTATCAATCAAAATTGTATGCCCTAGCGGTCGAGCAGCCTATGGTTGGCAGAAATACCTGACATATCCGTTAGGCACAAAACCAAATCCGAAACAGGATACCTCTCTCTATCCCTGCACAGGGATGCTCCTTCATGCCCTCCTCTATTCTTGGAAACGCTGACAGATATTCATTTATATCCCTACCCATACAGGCACTTTCCATTACTCTATAAGTTTGGCATGGTCGGCTTGCCGAAAATGCCAGGCAATCTCTTTATTTAAACGATTCAATTCCTCCGTCAAAGTCGAGGCAATAAGTTTCATGGAATTTCTCTGAATCCCCTTCGGGTCGAAGTGGGGCTTTTTCTCAAAATGGGCTATGCGCTCCCCCAAATGGCGGACACGGCTCCGTAGAGATTGGGCTTCAGCCTCTTTATCCTTTGCCGCAGCCATGTGATCCTGAATCGACCACCCTTGCATTTCAAGTTTCCAGGAAGAATTCTGTTTTTGACTGCCCTCACTAGCCAGGACAAATTGCGGAAGGCCTAGGAGCATCACCACCAGAAAAAATGGAATGAATGTGTTTTTATTCATAACTTCCTCCTTCCAGACCCGTAACACTGGAAAACGTATGCAGTAAATCGCAAACAATGTTTTTACCCACAATTGCCTTCCAATCCAATTTAGATGCCAGCAGGCCAAAAACATTAATTTTCTTTTGACTGCAAACACTTACAATGAAATCAATAATCATTTTTTTTGTTACAAAGTAACATCATTGTGAAACAGTTCTGTAACAACTAGTTACATTAAGTTACATCTCATTATTGCATTCATCATGCGCCCGGAATGTTTTTGGGAATCGCAGGTTACTTCTCAACCAGACGATGTGGAACGTAATACCATCATCCGTTTCATAGAGGTGAGGAACACAAAAGAAGTGTTGAAAGATCTCGCCAGCTCGGGCTTCTCCCCTTTTTCATCGCCTCTCATCCTGACTTGGCGGCTCAGGTTATTTGAGTCGAACTGGTCAGAGATAGAGCCAGAACATACAACGGCCCCTCCCAAGAAAGCTTTCAATAAGGAAGTAGTTTAACGGCGGGCAGAAATTCCGAGGCGTGACATGCGACGATACAAAGTGAGACGGGCGATCCCAAGCAGCTTGGCGGCAGCCGAACGGTTCCCTCCCGTCTGCTTCAATGCAGAGAGTATCTTCTCCTTCTCATGGCTTGGAGTCATTTCTTCAGAAGGCATCACGAGAAGTCTTTCATCCTGATCAAACACCTCCGGCGGTAAATCTTGAGGTCGAATAATCGTTTGAGGACATCGAATGACGGCGAATTCAATGGCATGTTTAAGTTCGCGAACGTTTCCAGGCCATGCATAGGCGATCAACAGCCGGAGAGCTTCATTACTCACGGCCTCAACAGGTCTTCCTGTTGTCGCCCGATATTGGTTCAGAAAATGGCTGATTAATGATGGGATATCTTCCCGTCGCTCCCGCAGCGCTGGCAGCAACACTCTTCCGACCCGGATCCGATACAACAGGTCAGCCCGGAAAGTCCCCGCAGTGACATCATTGGCAAGATTATGATGTGTGGCCGCAAGCACACGAACATCCACTTTCCGAAGCCGGGACTCCCCAAGACGGGTAATTTCCCATTCTTGCAGAACCCGAAGCAGACTGGTTTGGACGGTGAGCGGAATATCGCCGATTTCATCCAGAAACAAGGTTCCGCCCTCAGCGGCTTCGATTAAACCCTGTTGATCTGATACCGCTCCTGTAAAAGCCCCTCGCTTATGCCCAAATAATTGGCTGGCGACCAGTGCTTCAGTTAACCCCGCACAATTCACCGCAATAAAGGGAAACGCATTCCGGTGGCTGGCTTGGTGAATGGCACGAGCGACCAGTTCCTTTCCGGTTCCGGTTTCCCCCTCAATAAGAATGGTTGAATCTACACGGGAAAAATCCTGGATCTGCTGAAAAACCAATTGCATGGAATGGCTGGTGCCAATAAGATCCTGATATTTTCCCGTTTCTCCCAATAGTTGACGAAGGGTCTGCACCTCCGAAGCATCGTACAAGAAAAACATTTTCCGTTCCGGGTCTCGTGGATCATCCCTCACATCCACATTGATCCAACGGGTACATTCTCCACCAACCGCGGGCATGCGCACTAAGATTCTCTCCCGTTCTCCGGTAGGCCGATTCACCATATCCTCGATTTGAGCATGATAGGAGGGATCGTCAAACAACGCTTGCCACGACTCACCTGAATGAGGGAAATTCGCCTTTCCGCATAACTGTTGTGCCGCCTGACTCAGAAAGGTCACCTTTCCATCCTGGTCGGTCAAGGCAGTTCCAATATGCAATTGATTCAAAATAGCAATGAGATCATCATGATTCCTCTGGATCTCCGCAATCAATTTCTCCAATTTCGCTTCAGCTTCTTTCCGTTGTGCCACTTCCCGCGACAGTAACAGATTGGCCGTCGTGAGCTCGGATGTTCTGTCCAGCACCCGCTGCTCAAGCACATCATGCGCCTCACGAAGAGCAGCTTGCGTCCGCTTGCGATCCAACTGCAGACGGACCATCTCTCCAAGTGAGTGCAATAAATTTCGCTCCTCTTGCAGGAAGGGGCCTTCAACTTCTGCCGGACGTTCCTCCAGATACGCGACCTCAATTTCACCCGTCGTTCCATCCCGGCAAATAAAATCCTCCCGCTGGGTCCACGGGGATAACACAAAATTAGGCGTCGTAATTTCCAGATGTCCGAAACGAATCCGGGCGGCTGTGACTTCAGGGTATTGCCAGGAAGGCGGAATGAGATCAGCAATGCACTGAAGCAATTCCTGAGTCGATAAGTCTTCGTTGTGAAACAATTGCGTGGTGGAATGAAGAGCGGTTAGTTCCTTCACCCGTTCCCGGAGATCGTGTAAGGTCCGCTTCAATTCTTGGTCGGAATTCTTCAATAAGTGACTATCGGTAGATGATAAGAACCCTTTGTCTTCCATGATTGCTTCCTGTAGCACTCAAAAATGAGACAAGCCCCCCAAATACCTGGCTTGGTGCTTTAGCGCGTTTGGGGACTTTCTCGCATGAAACAACTGAATATGGCCAGCCTACCTTTTGCAAAGGTTTCAGCCCAATCCATCCCATGCTGGACCACCGCTCTCCCCATTTCCATTATCCAAACACAAAAATATGGGCTATGTCCTGTCATGATAACTTCGCATCCACCGAGATCTTCTCACTCCCCAGGGTTACCCGTCACCCATTTCATAATGAACCCTCTCCAAAACTCCACTCGTGAAAGCCTGTTGTGAAACGAATTAACCCATTCTACCTTAACCTAGAGGATGGAGTGACCAGGCTTTTAAATGTTCTTGGAGGCATTTTGCAATTGATCTTTGTTGTTTCTACAGTTGTTTTGACTCGATAATGCAACAGAAGAGTTGAGCCCAAAAAACGGTTGGTTCGAGGTGGTGAACCGAAAGATTTTTCAGGGACAATGGTTAAGTCTAGTCAGAACGAGAGGAATCTTTTCCTCTATTAATATCCCGGAAGGTTCGGTCCCTTGGAGAATTCAGGCAGCTTAGGTCATTGATATGTTCTTTGTGCCTGCCCTCACATGACATCTAGGGAGGCCTAAACACGGAGCGCAATTTTGCATGCTTGGAATACTAGACTCTTAGTGCACAAGATATGTCATTATTTCATCTGCCGATACCAACCGGATGTCTCAGCGCCTCAACCGGTCAACCACCCCTGCTGGTACCTTATCTACACTTGAAGCGCTACTTTGGCGGAGACCGCTCAGCCGTACAAGAAAAAGAGGAATTGTCTCTGGTCTTTCCACTGATCCTGGACCGCTCCTAATCTCCCTGTCCGATTCAGTGGTCCTCTGCCCGGTTGATCAAAAATCCTGAGACGACGGCCGCTATACGCTATCCCCTTCCAAGCTTTGCAATCCAGGGTACCGACGAGTTGCATTCTCAAAGACTGTCATGAACATTAATTTGATCCGGCAAATACACCCTTCATGAACTTGGGCAAAAGGCAACCATTTCCTGAGCCTCATATCCTTCCCCTCTCCGGGCGCATTTTACCTCCATATCTTTTTATTGCGAATACCTTCCCATTTCAATTGCCAACGGAGGTAGGTAAGAAGGGAGCAATGATTTTAAGAAGAGGGCAACCCAGGGGCAGAACTCACTACTTAGACTTCATTTATTGAGTTGATTATTCGGCCAGAATGGTCATTATGCGGCTCTCCTTACCCCATACATTCCCAATGGCAATGGATCAAGGCCCCCATTCCCGGGATGAAGTGGTAAACCTTCAAGGAAGGGCCTCTTGCTTCCGATGCACGACGTCCCGAACCATTTCCAAAATCCTCTTTTGTTCAAAAGGCTTTGAGAGGACGGCCAATGCCCCGGCCTGCATCGCTCTGATTCGCACAGAATCCTCAAGGTTTCCCGTAATCATTACCGCAGGAGGACGACTGATGGCCGCTCTGGATAACACTTCAAGAAATTCGCATCCATTCATATGTGGCATTTCAAAATCCGTGATAATGAAATCAATCGTCCTTTCCTGAAATACCCTGAGCGCGGCCACTCCATCTGCTGCCTCCACACAACGATAACCCTCTCGTTCTATTGCTATGCGGAGTATCATGCGACATTCAACACTGTCGTCGACAACCAGAATAGAAACAGGGCTTAAAAATCCAGGTTTTATCCCATTCAATTTCTCCTGCGACTGTACGCTTACAGATGTATTTTCCTGGGAAAGTTTCTGGGAGTCGGCAACCCATACGGGTATCATGATGGTTCCTCCCTGAAATTACCTTATTTTATGGGTCTCATCCTCTATCCAAACAACCGCACACATTTGTTTCGGAGTTCCGTGTGATCTATGGGTTTTATAATAAAATCCATCGCCCCATTTTCAAGAGCCTTTATCAGCAGCTCTTTGTTTGAGGGGCTCGAGATGACCATCACTGGGAGGACAGGTGTTCTTCCGCGAAGCTGAGACACGACAGCCAAACCCTTCAGGGAACTCGATTCCAAGTCCCACAATATACCATCGACAATGATATCCTTCAGTTGATCCAATTCATGCAAGGAAGAGGAAAGACGTTTAAGCGTAAACCCTAAATCCCACAGACTGTCGGTCAACCCAGTCCATGTCTTAAGGTCAACACCCAAAACCAATATGCGCTGACCGCTTTCCGGGAGGCCAGGTTCAAATTCTGAATACCGAGCATTAAGATTTTTTGCCTTTAAATCGAAACTCACAACATCGTGCCCCATCAAGGTGCTCACATTTATGGAATTTTGCTTTCCAGCCGGTGGCCTTTCTCAATTCTAGCCCCGCATAAATCATGTGAAGATTCAATGCCGAGCCCTTCCAGTGCTACTACTCAAAACTTGTTTCCCTGATCGATTCATGAGAATAACCGGATCCACGACATCTCCACATTGCAGACAGCGAGCGGCCATAAATTCCATTTCATTTTCACCTGAATCAACGACAGGCTCCCTATACATGAATCCACCACACCGGCAACAGCCTCCAGGTTCATGGGTCAAGGTCGGACTTTCAACGCTATGAGAGTTTCCAATTAGGTGGGCGTTCATTCGAATCTCCTAGGAAGAAATAAATTCAGAAACCAGTTATGCGATTCCGTAGTTAGATTTTCGTCTTTTTCCTCAGACTACAAACTTTGGTTCTGTGCAACCACTATGCCTATTTCCAATAAGCCAAAAGCCAAGAAATTTCCCCATACATTTCGCCATTTGGTTTCAGAGACAGTAGATGAAGGAACTCTTGTAAAAAAACCGTGCGAAGGTGAATAGGGCAGCATGAGCGAATTGGCACACTTGCATCCTGTTCTTCCTGCTTATCCTCAACATTATAGAGGCATTGCCTATATCAGCATTGCAACCGGTGTTGATACGTGGCTAGTCTCTCCCCTCGAACCCTGGTATCCTGGCCATGGGTAATTCTCCGCACCTGCCTCATGACGATGATCCATTTCCATCACCACACCATTTATGCTCCGTCAAACCCCACACCAGGAAACTTATCTTTATGAAGCCGGGGGCACTGGAAATCCAGCAGGTTAGCAAACAATTCCCGGATGGCACCTATGCGCTTCAAAATATTGAATGGCAGGTGAAGGAAGGGGAAACCATGGCGCTGATTGGTGAGAGCGGATCAGGCAAAACCACTTTTTTGCGGCTCCTGAATCGGCTGATAGAACCAACAGCCGGGACCGTCGTCATTCAAGGTAAGTCTGCCTGCTTACAGGACCCCATTCAACTCCGTCGACAGCTGGGGTATGTCCCGCAAGATGGCGGGCTCTTCCCTCACTGGACTATCAAACAAAATGTCTGCCTCGTCCCTCACTTATTAGGGTGGACATCGGAACAGCAACTCAAACGAGTCGACATGCTCCTATCTCTCGTGAATCTGGATCCTTCGCAAATTGCGGAACGCTACCCCATTGAACTCTCAGGGGGACAGCGGCAGCGCGTGGCCGTCGCACGTGCCTTGGCAGCCGATCCGCCCATCGTCCTGCTCGATGAACCTTTTGGAGCGTTGGATCCGCTCACCCGCCATGACCTACAGGACCAGTTTCTCTCGCTTCAAGGCAGGTTGAAAAAAACGATGGTCCTTGTGACCCATGACATGTCAGAAGCCTTCCGGTTAGGCGACCGGATCACCATTCTCAAAAAAGGACACATTGAGCAAATCGGGACTCCACGCGAAATTCTCCATTCTCCGGCCACACCCTATGTTCATTTGCTCGTTCAGCATTATCACGCTCATCGGGGTGAATAGGCAGGTGGTGAACACCTATCCCATCAGACAACGCAGAGGGAAGATCCTTATAGGATTCGTGGTCGGAATCCTTGGCCTGCTCTATTCTCTTTCCCTTCCGGTCTGGGCCTCTGACACCATTGTGGTGGGATCAAAGAACTTTATGGAAAGCCGTCTCCTGGCGGAAATGTTTGCTCAACTCATTGAGGCCCGTACGGAATTAACCGTCACGCGTCGCCTGGGACTCGCCGGCACTCAAGTCTGCTTTGAAGCGTTAAAAACTGGAGGGATTGACCTCTATCCCGAATACACCGGAACAGGGCTCGTTACCATTCTCGGTGAACCCCCAATGAACGATCGAGTATCTGTTTTAAACCATGTTCGCACGGAGTTCCTTCACCGTTGGGATATCTGGTGGATGGCACCGCTAGGATTTGATAATTCTTATGCGCTTGCCCTTCGCCGTGATCAAGCCCAGACTTTAGCACTGCGAACAATCTCTGATCTCGCGCATGTCGCACCACAGATGAAAGCCGGATTTGGGTATGAATTTATCCAGCGAGAAGATGGATTGGTAGGGTTGAATCAATCCTACGGGTTACAGTTTCAGGAAGTGATCGGCATGCAACAAACCTTAAAATATCAGGCCACAGACAAGGGAGAGGTAGACATCTTAGATGTCTACACCACGGATGGACGCTTGGCCGTATATGACTTTGTCGTTCTGAAAGATGATCGTCACTTTTTCCCGCCTTATGAGGCCGCAGCACTCGTTCGCGGAGAAATTCTCAACCGTCATCCGGAATTGGGAAAGGTCATCAACTTGCTCACCAATGCATTGGATCTACCACACATGCGTGAATTAAATCTTCGGATTCAAGAACAGGGAGAACCGGTTCCCCAAGTCGCGCATAGCGCTTTACGGGCACTCAATCTTGTGGCCGGCAATCACACACAACCAGACGCCAGTGCGGACTCATCCGATTCTATTTTTTCCTACATGTGGGCCAAGCGTTCTAATCTGGCCATGCGCACGGGAGAACATCTTGGGCTCTCCGGTTTTGGTTTATTCCTTGGGATTCTGGTGGCCATCCCATTGGGATTGGCCCTCGAACAATGGCGAAAGGGAGCGGAAACGATTATCCGCATTGTCGGCATGTTGCAAACCATTCCATCCATCGCGCTTCTGGCCTTTATGATTCCGATATTTGGCGTGGGAGCGCTTCCCGCCATCATGGCCTTATGGATGTATTCATTATTCCCCATCCTTCGGAATACCTATTCGGGATTGCGGGACGCAGCTCCAAATGTTGTGGAAACCGGGCGAGCCCTTGGGATGACAGAGTGGCAAATTCTCCGTACCATTCGCCTTCCACTTGCCGCGCCGACCATCATGGCGGGGATTCGCACCTCTGCCATCTGGACCGTCGGGACTGCGACACTGGCCGCCTTTATCGGCGCAGGAGGTTTGGGTGTCCCCATCGTGGCAGGGCTCCAACTTGCGGATGTCAATTTGATCTTATCCGGTGCCTTACCCGCAACGGTATTGGCTTTATCGGTTGATGGAGTCTTAGGTCGGGTAGAACAATGGGCTCGGCCACGAGGCTTGGAACCGGCTCACTAACCACACAAAACCGCTTTCTGATATTTGAAGATGCACCCCAACCAACGTGACGTTTTGGCGGACAAAAGAGCCTCTTACATATCTGATTTGGTTAATACCCTTATCTTGCCCGGAAACCCCTCTGCCGGTATAGTAAAGGTACTGATGTAATTCTAATACGTTCGCCATCATCCACGGACGGCCTTTCAGTTATGCTTATGGAAGACCGATCATCGATTTTTTTGAACGGAAATCTTCCCCCATCCCGCATTACATTAGAAAAATTAATTCGAAGGATGTTCTTTTTCTTGAACATTTCATTTCCATCTTATTCTAAAAATCGCGCCGTCTGCGCTGCTGCCTGAGGGTGGAGGCCAGAGGATTAACTACGGTGCACACCCAAGGAGAGCTCATGACATCGCAAACAGATCCATCAATTACCATCGATCTTCCATTAACCAGAGAAGACCCGGATCTGCTAAAAACCGAAATTACCCGTGGCCTATTGGCAAATCCCAAAACGCTTCCTTCCAAACTCTTCTATGATGAACGCGGATCCACCCTCTTTGAGCAAATATGTGAGTTGCCGGAATATTATCAAACCCGCACCGAGCATCAACTGCTCACCCGATGGGCTGATGAAATCGTCGGCATCAGCGAAGCGGAAGAACTTGTGGAATTAGGATCGGGGGCGGCCACAAAAACGCGAGTCCTCCTCGATGCCATGGCCAACGTCAACCAACTGCACTATTTCGTCCCCTTTGACGTCGATGAAGCCATTGTCCGGCGAGTCTCCGAAGAGCTGGTCCGGGAGTACCCAGGACTCCACATCCATGGCGTGGTGGGAGATTTCCTGGTCCATTTGGAGCATATTCCGGAAGGCGGCAAGCGCCTCGTGGTCATCCTTGGAGGAACCATTGGCAATCTTCCTGCTACCGCCGCTCACGAGTTTCTCTCCTCTGTGAATTCAGAAATGGCACCGGGAGATTATTTCTTATTGGGTGTCCAACTTATTACGGATCGTAATCGGCTGGAAGCCGCATATAATGACCAGCAGGGCATCACCGCAAAATTCAACAAGAATATTATTCGAGTGCTTCATAATCAATTCGGTAGTCAGAGCGATTCAGAATCATTTGACCATGTCGCGCGGTATAATGAAGCCGACCATCGCATCGAGATGTGGCTCCGGTCGCGAGAAGATCAAACTCTGGGCATTCAGGACTTAAACTTAAAGGTCCACCTCAAGCAAGGGGAGGAAATCCGCACAGAAATCAGCACGAAATATGACCGACCCTTGGCCGAAGAACTTCTGGCCTCTTCGGGTTTTGCCTTGGTCAAATGGTACTCGGACCCTGACAGCCTGATTGGTCTCGCGCTCGCAAAAAAACCCTAAGCCGGGTTCAAGAAGGGCAGGACCTTCTCCATCATGGCTCAGATCCGAATTAACCTCATTACCGCAGGGTGCTCCGCCAACTTACTCCCATGATCTATCTCAACCCGGCTGGCCTCGCTCCGTTCAATCATGAGGTGCAGCAAGAGATTTCCAGGACACTCGAAACGTTCAGCCACTTGTTGTATGCGGATGCCGGCATTCAATATTACCGGGACACCCTTCAACGATGTCGACGGTCCATTGCGGATTGGTTGACGTTGAACGATGAACAACGGCTCGCCTTCATGCCGAATACCACAACCGCGTGCAGTCTTGTCCTTTCTCGAATCAATTGGAAATCCGGAAATGTGCTACTGACCACCACACATGAAAATTCCACGATTCTCGATGAAATAAAAAAACTGAATGACCGTGGCGTCCGCGTCATTGCACTCGACCCGGATGCCCCCTCAGGGTTTCTTTCCGCTCTTGAACGCACATTGGATGAACAACCCATTCAGGCCATCGTCATCAGTCACGTCTCTCATTTTGATGGGCGTATTTTTCCTATCACCACAATCCAGGACCTCGCTCAGTCACACCACACGCCGCTCATCGTAGACGGGGCACAAGCCATCGGACATATTCCGGTTTCCTTCCAAGAGATTTCTCCCTATGCGTATTTTTTCCCTGGCCATAAATGGTGCACCGGTCCAATGGGGACCGGCGCGCTGATAATCGGGAAGGACAGTCACCAGGAAACACAACCTTATTGGGCCGGATATGAATTAGGCACTCAAAACATCGGCTTGATCGCCGGATTCGCCAAAGCCTGCCATCTCAAGGCTCAAACAAGTTCAAACAACCAAGTTCTTGAAGGGTTTAGAGAGGAGTGGAAAGCCTGTCTCCGACCAAATTCATGTATTCGGACGATAGAATGGGACGGGCCACATGCTCCAGGCATTTTATCGTTCGTCTGTCTTGACGAACGCACGGAACAGACCATGCACACACTTTCCACCACTCAATCCCTTGCCTGGAAAACTCTCACCCATCCCTCCTTTCCCTCAAACCTTTCGATACGCGTCTCCTGGACCACGGATACTCCCGATATCGACATCCGCTCAACCCTTGCGTTGTTTACCTCACTTTCAAATAAATAAGGCCCCCTGCATCTCTAGAGCGACCTTGGGTTTTTCTATGTTGAACAATTTCGAAGCGCTCCCTAACTGCACCCTGACATGAGATAAAAGGGTAATTGCCTACATACTGGGCACACAATTTATACTATTACCTCGTTAAGACCTTCGGCGCTAAAAGCATGCAGCCCATTTCCTCGGATCCGGCCCATAGGCAACCAGCAAAGCCGGCCAGCACCATGCTTACCGAAGGGAGCAACCTGGTTTGCCCGGGTTCATTTTAATGAAATGAGCACTCCTGGATAGTACTCCGGTTCCTCTTTCAATCGCAGTTATCATTCGATAATATTCCAGAATCGTGTGATCTAATTAAAAAACCATTTAAAAACAACAAAAACAAGGGTAGATGCCGGATAAGATTATGCTATAATCGAGTCCAAATTATCCTTGATTAAGAATATATTCTCATTCAGTCCTAAGACGAGAATTGCCTCAAGGAATTGTTCACACTGTCCAGGACCATATTTTTGCGTGCTACCGTCTCAAATGGTTCCCCTGTCTCCCAAATCCAATGGAAGAAAGAGATCCACCTCTCTTACCCCTGGGATTTCTCCCAATAAATTCCCCTCATCCCCTCAGTTTTTCATATACCCATGTAGTACAATGGGTGACCGGGCACAGATAAGGCAGGTGGACCATCCCCCTCTTAGCCAACTCAGAATAACCTCCCCCATCGAGCAAACCTTTGTCAGGTCTGGACTCAATGGGATATTTCATATGGGCGATTGCAGTTTCATAATCTTTATTAACGGGGGCGTCAGTGATGAGATTATTGTTTGCCGGTATGATCGCGATGTTCTTGATGTTCCCCCTGCATGTTGCAGCGGGTTTCACATTCGATCAAGTGGTGCAGAGAGCGAAAGCTTTAGCAGATAAACCCTATGAAGCACCTCAACCCATCCCCAAAATTATGCGGGAAATATCCTACGAAGCATATCAAGGGATCCGGTTTAATCCTGAACACAGTCTTTGGAAAGAGAGTAATTCAAATTTCCAAGTCATGTTACTGACTCCGGGTTTGCATTACACCCACCCCGTGACACTCAACGTCATCGACTCCGAAGGTCCACGCCCGCTGGTTTTTAAGAAAAGCGACTTTGTTTTTGCCGACCCCGAAATCGAAAAACGGGTGCCGGCCGACGTAGGATTTGCGGGATTCAAGCTGACATTTCCCTTGAAAAACAAAAATGAGCAAAATCAGTTTCTGGTTTTCGCAGGGGCGAGTTATTTTCGGGGGGTCGGAAAGGAAAACGTGTTCGGGCTAGCAGGACGAGGCCTGGCCATTGATACAGGACTCCCCAGCGGGGAGGTATTTCCTTCATTCACGGAATTCTGGTTGGTACGCCCGTCTCCGGATGCCAAAGAAATGGTGGTCTATGGGTTACTGGACAGCATCAGTCTCACTGGAGCGTATCAATTTACCATTGTTCCCGGTAGCCAGACGAAGATGAAGGTACGCACTCAACTCTTCCCCAGAAAACCTATTCAGTTATTAGGTGTTGCCCCGCTGACCAGCATGTTTTTTTATGGCGAGAATACCCCACGACCAGCTGGAGAATGGCGCCGGGAAGTCCATGATTCGGACGGATTGCAGATTCATGATGGCCTCACTCGTGAATGGTTGTGGCGCCCCTTAATGAATCCTGCCAACCTGGAAATGGATTTTTTTAGCACGGAGAATGTACAAGGATTCGGGTTATTACAACGTGAGGAAAATTTTTCCGGCTACGAAGATCTCGGTGCGCATTATGAAAAACGTCCAAGCGCCTGGGTCGAACCACAGGGTGACTGGGGACAGGGAAAAGTGGTGCTCGTCCAACTGCCTACCCCCAATGAAACGCATGACAACATCGTCGCATTTTGGACACCCGTCGCGCCCGTAACCCGGGAGACCCCTTTAGAAATGGCCTATGATGTGAGTTTTGGGAAGGCCACTCTCTCACAAAATCCGTTGGGAACCGTGGTCAATACCTTTATCGGAGACGGTAATCGTATCGGGGGAGGAAATGTTCCGCAGGCGTATCGCATCATTATCGATTTTGCGGGTGGCCCACTGAGCAAAATGCCGCCCGATGCTCCCATCAGCGGCCAGGTCACGGTGTTGGATAATAGCGACATCCTGGAACATTTTGTGGAGTATCATGAACAGATACACGGATGGCGATTGTCCATCCTGGCCAAACCTCAAGACAAAAAGCCGCTTCATTTGCGGGCATTTCTCAAAACTGATTTGGCAACCTTAACGGAAACCTGGACGTACCGCCTACCAACGAACAATAACATTCTGGCACAAGACAAAGAATAATGGCCCGATCGATTGCCGAACATACTCTTTCACGAGTCTGCGATTACCTGTCGGCCATGGGAGTGGAACTAACTCGCGAGGTCACCCTGCGGGCTCTCACTCTGGTTGAAGCCGGATTGGCATCAGAAGAGGAAGATCCACTGCAATTTGTGATGACAAGAATCCATGACCACTTTGCCCTTCAAATTCCTGAACTTCCAACCACCGCTCCACCGATCACACGCGGCAGCATGAGTTTTAAACCATGAAAATTCGTGAAGCCACAATCGCCGAGGCCCAGCATTCGCTAGCCGCCCCCAGCCGAATAAGCTGGAGAATTGCCGCAGGACTCCGCCGTGGCCTGCTCACCGTATTAGTCCTCATTCAATCTTTCGTGGCCGCTTCGTATATGACGGCCATCCTTCCCTATCATGGGGGGAATTTCCTGGAGATGGCGATTATTGCCCTGTTTTTTGTGCTATTCCTCTGGATTTCCGTTGGATTTTGGATTGGCATATTCGGATTTGTCCTCCGGTGTTTCGGCGGGGATCGATTTTCACCACTGGGACGCCATACCGCTGCAGAGTTAGGCACTCAACCCCTAGCACGGACAGCCGTGGTCATGCCGATCTACCACGAACCCATTCAGCGGACGTTCGGCGGCATCCGCGCAATGTATCGCTCATTAGAACAGACAGGGCAGATTGACCATTTTGATTTTTTCATTCTTTCCGACAGCCGCAATCCGGATGTGTGGCTGGCTGAACAAGCCGCCTGGCATAGATTATGTAACGAATTGGGAGCGGGCGGACATCTGTTTTATCGGCGCCGGTCTTTGAACCAACATTATAAAAGTGGCAATATTGCCGACTTTCTTCGCCGATGGGGTTCCGGCTATGAGTACATGATCGTCCTGGATGCGGATAGTCTCATGGGCGGATCCACCCTGGTCACGATGGTGCAACTCATGCAGGCTGAACCTCAAACAGGCATCCTGCAAACCAGCCCCACCTTGATCAATTCCCGTTCAATGTTTGCACGGGTCCAGCAATTTGCCAATCATATCTACGGCCCACTGTTTACGACAGGCCTTGCCTCCCTACAGCTTGGGGAAGCAGTCTACTGGGGCCATAACGCCATTCTTCGTACCCAAGCGTTTATGGAACATGCCGGCCTGAAGCGGCTTCCCGGACCAGGACTTTTTCATGGCCCTATTCTCAGTCACGATTTTGTGGAAGCCTCATTTATGGGACGGGGCGGGTTTGAAGTCTGGCTGGAACCGGAACTCTCTCACAGTTATGAAGAATCCCCTCCCACCCTTGTGGATGACTTGCAACGCGATAAACGCTGGGCCAAGGGCAATTTACAGCACATGTGGCTCATGCTGTTTGAACCTGGTTTGCGGCCTGCCCATCGCATGGCATTTTTGAACGGGATAATGTCCTATCTGGCCTCCCCGTTATGGTTAATTTTTTTGGTATTAACCACGATTGAGGCCGCACGGTTAGTGCTATATCCCATTAATTACTTTCCGGAACCTCATAGCCTCTTTCCCCATTGGCCTGAATGGAATCCGGAATGGGCCATCATTCTAGCCAGCAGCACCTTGTTTCTGCTGTTTTTGCCAAAATTTCTGGCGGTGATCGATGTCATCCGATGTCGACGAGGCAAACAGCACGGTGGCATCATTCGACTCCTGATTAGTGTCTTGCTGGAAATAATGGTGTCCACTCTCCTCGCGCCCATCCGCATGTTGGCCCATAGCCGTTTTGTGGTAGAAGCCCTGCTCAACACGTCGTTGCGGTGGGCTGGCCAGAATCGAACAGATGAAACCGGCTGGTCAGCCGCAATTTTAAATCAGGCACCAGGAACACTGATTGCCGGATCCTGGGCCGCATTCGCTTTCTGGCTTGATCAGATGTTTTTTTTCTGGTCCCTTCCGGTCGCAGGTCCACTCGTATTTGCCGCGCCCACCTCCGTCTTTCTCAGTCGGGTAGGACCCGGTGAACGACTGAAACGCTGGGGATTCTTACAAGTTCCTGAGGAACGTCATGGCTCACCATTGCTGGACGATGTCTATGCCAGGACCTATCCTCAATTAGAAACATACACTGAGCGCTCTTCTCCCGCCATACAGGCTATCCTGGATCCGGTGCTGAACCAGGTACATCAAGCCATGGCTCATGCGCATCGTGGGGGGAAAAAACAGGAAATGATCCTCGCGCTCCGCAAACGATGCTTTCAACATGGCCCGCACACCCTCACGCAAAAAGAACTCTGTCACCTGGTACGCGACCGCGCCAGTTTGCAATGGCTGCACGAGCAGGCATGGCAAGCTCAACCGGATTCCTACTGGGGCAAAGCCCTTCAGCATCATTTCCAACACTGACCGGATTTGACCAGCACCTAAACATCCCTTGGACCATCCACCAGGATGACCTTTGAGAAATGAAATATGACAGGGGCAGAGGGTTTGGCCTTCAAGGTAGCCAAATGTTCTATGCCTGGGCTTCCTCATCACGCGGGAATGCGTGGACAATTTCTCTAATGTTGACTCAACTTATTTCCGAAGGCCTAGCCAGATAAGACTGGGGTGACTCTTCTTAAAAATTCTTATGCAGTGGAATGTGTGGCTAACCAGAAAAACAACCAGACGAGTTATGAGGGGTGAATACCGATACAGAGTTTTGATGGACTGAAGCCCATCTCTCCAACCAATTTTTTTCCCCTCCGCTTTACTTCGGGGTAAATAAGAAATCGGTACCTCTGTCACGCGCCAATTCTTCTGAGCCACTTTCAGTGTGAGTTCTAATTCCAAATCAAACCCTGATTCTTCGAGGGAGATATCTGTTAAGACTTCCCGTTTAAACACTTTGTACCCAGTCCATACATCCGTCAAGGATAAACCCGTCGCAGCATTGGTTAACGCAGTAAAAATCTTGTTACCCAGATATGAGACGAGTAACCAATTCCCTTTCCGTGCCCCCAAAAATCTGGACCCATAGACGACATCAGCCCGACCGGTCATCACTGGCTCCAACAGCCGATGATAATCATCAGGACTATATTCCAAATCCGCGTCCTGCACGAGGACAATGCTCCCCTTGGCACACAGAAATCCCGTTTTCAAGGCCGCGCCCTTCCCTTGATTGCGTTGGTGAGTCAGCACTCGGACACCAGAACTATCAGCACCAGATTCACCCAATTCTTTCTGGCTTGCTTCTTCGTCCGAAGTCCCCTGACCGAACTGCTCGATGAGCCATTCGCGAGTTCCATCTGTGGATCCATCATCCACAATGATCAGTTCTTTTGAAATTTTCACATTTTGCACACGGCATACAATCGTCTCAATTGTTTTCCGCTCGTTGTATACGGGAATGACAATACTTACCAATTGATTTTTTTGATTTCTTGTATTTTCCAGCTTTTCCATGTCAATTTCGATTAACCAATTATGATAAAGAGATTTCAGGTAGACTACCATGAACGTTCAGACAACCCTCATCAAATATCATTTTTTGGTAAAGCCCACCCCACTCGTGGTCTCTGATATCGGCCTATGATATCTCCGTATCAAATGCCCCAGTGACCACCAGGAACAGACGGATATCACTCATTTGTGAATGGTTTTCTCCTGGACGTCCCAAATTTGCTTTGTCTCAAACCCATTAGCTGTCCCATCCTATTTGTCTCATGGAACACCTCACAATACCCGTTCCAACAAGAAAAATTCTATAAAAATAGTTATATTTCAAATAGTTATACAACAAAATCAACATAGCACTATCCTTGCTTATTACATGGGTAACAAAAGTATATGAGGCAATACGTCAAAGATTGGAGGGAGGCATGATGAACATAACAATATCTTTACCACAGACATTAGAACAGGTATCCGGCACCGTTTCCGTCACCATACTTCTCATTGATGATTCCCCCGATAATTTGATGATTCTGGGGGATATTTTAGAACGAATTGGCTATCAGATTGTGTGTGCAGAGGATGGCGAGAGCGGCCTCGAACAGGCGAAACGCGTTCAACCCGACTTGATATTTATGGATGTGAAAATGCCCGGCCTTGATGGATTCCAAGTCTGTGAACAACTTCGCGCACAGAAGAGTTTCCAAAGAACTCCGATTATCCTCATGAGCACACAATCCGATAGCACAAACAGCGAGCTTGCCTTGAGGGCTGGTGCCTCTGAATTTTGGCCAAAGCCCATTTCCCCGGGAAAGATTCTGAATAAACTAGCTGGTTTTTTGCGAAACGGTCCAGAGTAACGAGGCTCCTTTTCCATCCTTTACGCACTCCTCCTATTCAGCCCCAACTTACATTCTTTTGATGGTACTCATATCCCACATGAGGTCTAAGGATACATAAAATCCTGAATTGTCTGGCATATAAATTGCTGTTTAATTTAAAATGGTGTTTTTTCCTTAAAAACATCCTATTTTAGATACATTTTGAAGGGAAAATCACACAGACAGAGTCATTTACCAAACGACTATTTATCCTATTCACCTTTCACAACATGGAGAAAGTACGCATGGTCACCCGTCTAAGAAAAAATTCCACCATCAATCTGTCCACATGGGGCCAACGAGGAACGGCAGGATTGGTCGAGGAATGGGAACCGCGAATACCCATTCCGGAAGAAAAGTTACAATCCCGTCGAGGGTCAACGATCTCAATTCCGAAATCAACCGAGCCGCCCACAGAAGAGAAAAATCTAAAAAAATAAGTACTTTCCCAATTCCCTTCGTGACTCGTGTATCCAGCCACCACCCCCATGGACTGGTTTTCTGATAATAAATTTTAAACCTTCAACCCGAATAGCATTCGGTTCACCCCCATCGTAAGAGTCCACCACATCCCAGACAATATTTCTCTGGAGTCCTGAAACAATTTCGTTTACCCCAAACAACGCAGAACATCAATTGACCGCATTGCCCTTACTGGTCTGCTCCGGAAAAAGAACGTAATTACCTGACAGCCATATTGGGATTAAAGACCGGCTTCCAAGAATTCCCCGGTCACATCCATATTCCAAAGAAAATCCCCTTGCCTCGGTTTGCCCTACCTTTTTAAGTTCCCGAAAGTAGAGCATTGAAATTCTACTTTTATAGCTTACAGGTGCAGACATGAAGAGACTCTCCCTGGCCATGCATTGTTTGGTGTGAAGTCCTATAGGATTGTTTCCTGCCCTAGAGAGAGGAATTTAGGTTGTATTTAAAGGTGATAGCTGGCTTTTGGAGTAATCCGAGATCGCGGCCTCGCCCTACGAAATCACTGAATGACCTATAGGACGACCAACGCTAATTAAACAAAAGGGATTTTATATTTTCAGACCGTTGAAAGAAGTATGGTCTAGCGCTCGCAGTTCGACTTGACCGGCGGGTCAGGACTTACCGGGAGGATTAAAGGATTTTGTTCGATCAAGTCTATTTGTTGATGGTGGGGCGTTTCTTTCCCAGACAAAATTGTTTCCCCGTCCAACAACAAACTCGATATTCTAAAATCCGTAATTCCAAATCCTGAATTTCGGAAATTCTGCAGATGGACATTTAGAAAAACCACGCTATTGCTATACAGCAAATTCTTCACATATTTTCGTTCAATGTCGGACCGGCACAATGCTCCCTTCCTCATCATTGCATTAGGACCAGTCAATATATTTTTACCTGCCACCTATGTTTACGGCATGTACCCCTTCTGGTACTTCCCCACATCACACAGGACAAAGGTTCCTAGAATATACGATTTTCTCCTCTTTGTTTTTCCCCTTTACAATTAGTTATTTAGCTTGCATTCCTGGTTGTATAGAAGCCAAAAACGACCGACGGCATCAAGGTTGCTTTTATTGTGAACCAGGAACAGATGACAGACGACTGAATAAAAAGAGAGGCAACACCATGGAAGGTATTTTACTCATCATCATCAGCTGTGTAAGTCTGTTGGGACTGGTTTCTTTGTTTTGGTTATGGCGACCCTAGGCATGAACTCTAAATTGGGGAAGACCTCCATATCATGCCTTCCTTAACAACTTTCATGCTCGCGATTGATACAGTTAATTGAAGTGAATTATTGCCCACCTATACCTATAGATTTTATGCTGCAGGATATTTGTTTTGCGTTCGATGAGAACATTTTATCCAGCTGGATTTTTTACGAACGAAGAAGTCCGTTGTTCGGAATGCACCAACGTGTTAACAAATTCTGTGAGCAGCAACGCCTCAATGTCCAAAAGGAGAGGCAAGAGGTGAACGCCACCATGACAATCGGTCGATCACGTGAGGAGGGAATGTTTCTACTTCGAGAAAGCGATTATGTGTGGAGAGTGCACGAAGACGGGAAGGTGGACTGTGCCCTCCACGGAGATGCCACCGCATTCGAACGTCTTAGCTTCATTCAGAAATGGAGAACCCCATCCCGTCGGATTTTTCAAGAATACCCCTTTCAGGATTTTTCTCACTGACTGACAGGACTTTTATGCCAGAACTCTAATTTTTATCATCCTGCTTTAGACTGCCTGATTCTACGGGCACATGATTAACAACGATCCCTTTGGACAAGTCGACGTGAACATTCTTGAAAAGCCGATGCCGTGCAAGATTCCTCCATGAATCCTGACGGCATCCGCTACCTTGACCTCCCATTGACCAGGCCCGGGGATCCGGCCAAGACTCATTCCATTTTTGAGCCAAAAACCACAGGCGTTCTTGTACCTGCATCCCTCACTTGCATCTTCACCTTTTTCACTGGACCCGGATGGGAATATAAGCCCGATTGTTCGAACCATTTACCTCATTGATATCGTTATCCTCATCAACGATGATTCCCAGCCAGTAATTTTGCCCCGCATTCAGAAAATTGGGGATGATCACCGGAATCGTGGTGGTGAAAACATCGGCAGGGTGAATCGACCCAAAGCTTCCACCACCGATACGGGTATCGCTATAGCTAATAAAATCATTGGTTGAGACATAGAGTCCAAAACTCACGTTGGCATGAGTCTGTTTCCCATTATTTTCGATCGTAAATTCAGGCCGTACCACACTTCCCCGGTTTACTCGATACCCCGGCTCCCCGGCGATCGTAATACCCGTCAACGTCCCTGTGTTGGCACTATTCCGGACCCGTACCCGGTCATGACTTGAATACTCACCGCTGGCTCCGGTTCTTCGCCAGTGCGAGGCGGACACATCGTTAAAGGAGGAGCTTTGTGACCCATACAGCACTCTCGCCCCATGCGAAGCATCTTCCCCGAAGTACGTGATAGCTGATCCACCATTGGCGTGATGGTGGCGCCAGGAATCACCCATGACATTGTATTCCCAATTGACATGCATCAGGCCAAGATAGTGTCCGGCCTCGTGCACGATGACCGCATCAATGGGACGGCTTGACCCGGTGTAGGTAAAATTGGCGTTTTTGTTTTGGGAGGTAGTCCAGGACCGCCCGGTGGAATCCAGCACAATATCCACTTCGTCCAGCCCATAGTGCCATCCAAATAACCAGTAGCAGTGATAGCGCATGCGTGCCTCTCCCGGTGGGGAAATACTTGCGGCCCAGATTTCATTTTGTCCATTTCCACTCCCCACTCCACCAGTTTCGGTTGTATGGTTGATCATAAACGGCGATGGGTTTGTATTAGTAATATTCACACCTCGTTGGGCAGCCTGCAGGACACTCCCGGCCGGGAAACTGCCGGTATTGATCCGTGCTGTAGTGGAATTTCCTCCCCAACGCAATTTCTTGCCACTGTCTCCATTGCATTCCAGCCAGGATGCTGAGAATGCGGGAGAGCTACACAACACCGTAAAAACTATGGGTACGAAAATTTTTGTCATATTCATTATCGAAGTCCCTCCTTAGCATGAATGTCGTAGCGTTCTTCATCACTGATCTTAGGAAATGCTTCATCCTTGGCTTCAAGAGCAAGGACCTCATTGTCAGGCACTTCAAACCGTTCTTTCACATTCGCCATCACTATTGGAGTTTGAGGATCGCCTACCCGTTTATTCCACTCACGTATGGCGTCAAAGAATACGTCGGGAGTCAGTGGATTTCCGTAGGTTTCCATTGGAATTGCCTCTTGTTCTTCGGCGACATCTTTTTGGATTGGCAGAATCTGATTGCCTAAATTGACTGTCGTGACTTTTGGAGCTTCCCGCTCATAGCGGGCCTGCAGATCTTTCAAGCTCTGTCGGCTCTCCCGGCTCACTCGATCGATATAAGCCTTCATATCAGGGCGTTCCAGCAGGGCTTTAAACGAGGGGCGAGGTATTTCCATGACATTAAGATCGAACCGTGGTTTTCCTCCAATGCGTAAAGTTTTGTGGGCTTCCACAACCGGCACTCCCCAGCCATTCAACACCTGATTTTCATGAATACGAAATCTTCCCTCGACACATTCCACAAGCTGGCAGTCGTCGTTTTCTCCTCCTTTGACGAACAACACATCGGTTTGTCCAAGGGCAAACGCGGGAGCTGTCGAAACCATATAGACACCTCCCTGCCCATCGGCCCCACCGGGAATTCGGAGAGTGACTTTTTTGTCCGGGACATCACCTCTCAACACTTCCAAAACCTGATAACTCACGAACGTATGAGGAAGGCCCTGTGGTTGCTCTTTCGTCGGTTCTGAATTTCGATATTGGATATCCACCACCTGGCCATACATAATCAGACCAGACTCACGAACTTTCGATTGAAGGCCGCCTTCGGCGGCATCGTTTGGACTATGTCCCCATGCTGATGAATTGATGGCCACCATGCCAAGGATTACGACTATTTTGAACAACCCATTGAGTTTCATAGAATGCCCTTTCTCTTTCATTTGCGTGAATACACAATTGCCGGAATCGTGACGAATTAATCTTCATTTATGGATCCCCGAAGATATCGTGTGTCCATTTCATTCGCACCATCTGAATCTTGTTCATCTGCTTTCTGGCCATGCACCCTCCTTGGTGAGTTAATGTGAAAAAATCATTCTGCAGCTTGCTATAGCAACCTCAATGCCAAAATCTTCAGCGAACGAAAATTACTTCCGCTAGTGAAAATCTCCCATATTCATAGGCAATTTGAGTACATTTCGATCCAGATGTTGTTCGATCAACTCAGCTTTATCGTGGAAAGAAAACAAGATGAGATACGAATCGTATCTGTTCAGATACGCACACCGAGTTTTTAAATAACGATCCTTCCGCCCGCCTTTTTCCCTCATCGAAAACGGTTTGTCTATCCATTTCCATGCCTCCATCGACACAGGAAGGCCATAGAGCCATATAAGGCAATGCCCAAACGATGAGACGAAATCGAGATGGCACAGCTCTAGAGCACAGAGAACACGTTACTGACCGTTAAATGAGATTGGAATCAATACCAACGCAAGAGGGGAGCAGGATCGAAACTGTTGTACAGCTTTGGCCTTACATAAGGAACGACGGCGGGAGTAGTTCGCTGAAGATGAGAATGAGGAAAGCCATAGGCGAATTCAGAGTATTTCGAACCGATGGTATTCAGGATCAACTGGAGAGGTAAGACATCCAACCCTTTTATGGAGGGGATAAGGTCAAAACCGGATAGGGAAGTCAGACGTTAATAGAATGTCCCAATGGCATCCATATGGCACTCAATGTACATTCTGATTTTCAAATTCTCTCTCGCTGGGAAGACGGGAAGGAATTTATCAGGATCTTACGTCTATCGACCGGAGAGATTTGGATCGAAATCATTGAAAATCGAAACTCCAGTAGCCGCTGCAGCCGTGAAGGAAACGGGATTTGACAACAAGGTCCTGCCGGATGGTCAAACGACTCTCTCTGAGGTGGAGGGGATCCTTTCCCCTTCGAATCAACAACAGCTACCCGAATCCAATGATTTTGTTCCGGACATTTATAAGCGACACACCTTGTTAGCTTGCGCGCCTGATACCGGATTGGCGGTCATGAGAAAAGAGAGCAAATGAATAACACTATATTTCTTGGCAATTCAACCTTTCAACACTTTCGATAGGGGTAAGACATTTTCTCCAGATGTTCTTTCCAATCGTTCCTCTAGGCGCTTGAGGGCTATTTGTGTTTCTCGCAAATCTTTGAGTATCTCTTTTTGTGTGACCGGTCCCTGAAGTTCAGCCAGCCGTTCGGCTTTGGCCTCATCAAGATTGTTAATCACCACGGCAATAAATAGATTAATCACGACAAACGTCCCTAAGACCACAAAACTCACAAAATAGATCCAGGACAGATAATGAAAATCCATGGCGGTATACATTACATCCGTCCAATCTTCCAGGGTCACGACGCGAAAGAGGGTCAACAGCGAGATCCCCAATGATCGCCAATGCGTGGGATCGTGCTCATGAAACAACTGATAGCCCATGATGGCATAGACATAAAAGATCACGCCCATGAGAGTCATGACGTGAATCATGCTGGGAATAGATCTGACGAGGGTTGAAACGATAAGGCGGAGTTCAGGTATGGTCGAGATGAGACGAACCACCCGCAATAAGCGCGCTAACCGGGCAATCATGGCAAATTCACCCGTAGCCGGAATCAAAGAAAACACGATGACGGAAAAATCAAAGATGTTCCAGCCATCTCGAAAATATCTATCAATCTGAGGTGCCACGGCAATCATTTTGATGAGGGCTTCAAGAATGAAAATCCCAAGAATAACGTGATTACCCACATGCATCAGGACACCATACTGTTCCACCAATGCTGATGAGGTTTCCAGGCCCAAAATGACCCCGTTAATGAGAATAAAGGCAATGATCCCATACTCAAACCATGGGGCGTGGACAATCTGCTTCGCTCGATCTTTCATCGTCGTTAACTCACAAACTTATGGCACATTCTCGACCTGGAATCAGGAAGAGAGCGAGCACCGATTCATTAGTATTGGAAAATGGGAGGAATGAGCACAGTGAAGGAAAGGAGTAGCTCAACTCCTCGGGGAGCTTCAACTCCCCGATGTTTGCAAATATCCCCGAAGCAAATCTCTTCGCGCCACGATCCCGATCAATTTCCCCTTCGAATCCACGACAGGCACCCGAATCAAATGATTATTTTGCAGGACATCCATAAGCGTCAGCACATTAGTATCCTGCGTGACCGACACCGGGTTGGCAGTCATGATATCACCTGCCGTCACGTCTTCCAGATTTTTCCCTTTGCGCAAGGCCTTAAGTAAATCAAACTCGGAAACAATTCCCACCAATTTCGAAGTTTCATCGATAATGGGAACCGAACCAAATCCTTCCATCATATAAGAAGCCAGCAACTTGGCTTCCGTATCCTTCATGCCCGATTGCACTTCTTTTTCCATGACACTGCCCACGGTTAACTGCCCAAACTTACTGGCCCTTAAAGCTGCGACATCATCGCTCATATGGTTTATTCCTTTTTGAGTAGAAGGTCATGCCCCACTTCGTTACTTTTTTGAATAGTTTCAGTGCCCCAGCTCAAAAACAGCGGGACTTGGAATTCATCTTCACATTTTCCGGTTATTGTACCTGATGATTTACAAAGGGAAAAGGCCATATTTTCCACACGCCACTTCCAACACTCTTTCAGGGTTCCAATCCTTCAACTTAAGATCGGTAGACAGATCCACATCCCATGCCTCCTGCGGCACCAGGCCCACAATCTCACTTTCCTCAATGTCCACACCCCACCGATGGGACTCCCGCTCCACGGCATGAAATGCCGCTCGCAAGGAGGTTTGTCGAAAATCAATCAGATTCATGGACACCTGCACAAGCCCTTTTGATGGCAATGGCACACCCATGGCCTTGAGGGCAGGCAAGCCTCCCCCTGAAGACCGGATCGCCCGAGCAATACGACGAGCCACCTGAATATCCTGACTCTTGAGCACCACGTTAAAGGCAATTAAGAAAAAACGGGCTCCGATTGCGACGGCTCCCGCAGTAGGATGCAAAACATTTGGGCCAAAATCAGGTTTCCAATCTGCTTCTTGATACATCCGTTCCTGTAACCCCGAGAGATCTCCCCGCCGTATCACGTCCAACCTGGCCCGCAAAGGCACGATAGCTGCTTGTTCATAGAGAAAGACGGGAATGCCCAGTTCCTGCCCGACTCGCCGGCCCAAATCTTTTGCATAGCCTGCACATTCCTCCATTGTCACACCTCGTAAGGGAATCCAGGGCACCACATCAACCGCCCCGATGCGTGGATGCTCCCCCTGATGTCTGCGGAGGTCGATGGTATGCTGGGCTTCTTGAATAAACTGAAAAAGCGCAGTGGCCATCGCCTCAGGCTCCCCTGCAAGGGTAAAAACAGACCGATGGTGATCTGAATCCACATGAAGATCGAGTAGGGACACATTGGGTACTGACCTTATACCCTCAGTCAATAAAGCAAGTAGGGCTTTGTCTCGGCCCTCACTGACATTCGGCACACATTCTACCAAGCAATCCATGTCCCTTTCCCTACATATGCCTACACGGCTAAGAGCCTGAGTTTCATGCCTCATGGAGGCTCAATCCAGAACAGGCTTTTGTTGACACCGAAAAATTTACCATATTATAGTCGAATCAGCTGTAAGCCTCAGCCGTGAATAATGCATCCCGGCAGAATCAACCCCATCAAAGGCCAAGAACTGCTATACTCCGTAACAATCCGCCTTTATCGAAGACTCTGTTAGAGGCGACCCATAATTTTGTGAGAAAGAAGGTGACATCATGAACGCCACCCACGTTGAACCAGCAACCGCCTTAGCCCAACTCAAAGAAACCAAACCCGATAAAGTGACCCTTGTTGTCCTGAGTGGAGACATGGACCGTGTCATGGCGGCCCTGATTATCGCCACGGGCGCTGCAGCCATGGGCATGCAAGTGACCATGTTTTTTACCTTTTGGGGGTTGAATGCCATCCGAAAGGAAAATATGAGTAGCTCTCCAAAGGATTGGCTCCGTCGTGCCTTTGGATGGCTGAACAAGGGGGGAGCAAGCCGTCTGCCCCTCTCACGATTTCATTTTGGAGGTCTCGGAACCACCATGATGAAAAAGGTCATGAAAGATAATCGCATGCCCGGCATCCCTGAACTCATGGAAACCGCCAAAGACCTGGATGTAAAGATGATTGCCTGCACCACAACCCTGGGACTCATGGGCATTTCAAAGGATACGCTCATTGATGGCATCGACCAACTCGCCGGAGTCAGCACCTATCTGGCGGAAGCCCGGCACGGATCCGTGAACTTATTTATCTAACGACCACACAAAAGGATAAACCATGATACCAGCCGACGTTAAACTCGATACATTGGGGTATTTCTGCCCAATGCCGATCATTCTGACCTCAAAGAAAATCAAAGAACTCGCCTCAGGGCAAGTCCTTGAAGTTATTTCGGATGACGAAGGGATTAAAAAAGATATGCCGGCCTGGTGCGAAACAACCGGACACGCCATGGTGGGTATGGAAGAAGAAGGGGCCGCGGACAAAAAAGTCTACAAAGCCTATGTCAAAAAGGCCTGAGAGTCTGCCCTTGTAGAATATCTCTTTGCCGGGTCTCAAACTTGATCAACTACCGAGTAATTAGACGCTGGGGAAAGATCCATCCATCGAAATTTCCACAACGAATACCCTAGTCAGAACCTCAGTTTTTTTGGAATGTCCCCCGCCTTCCCTCCTACAGTCATTCCCTGAGGTGAGAAAATATACATGCCAGGGTAACACGCATCAGTTGGAAAATGCCTTGTTCAGAATATGGAAAGTCGAGCGGTCGTGGGAGGAACTTGTCTCCTTATACACGGATTAACTTGGCTCTTTTCATGCGCACTGCTTCTTTATTATGCACATTCCCGTTTTTGCCGAAGGAAAAGCATTGGAGGAGTGACCAGTGAGTGAGCTCTTCAACTAACCTGTAATACTACTCTGAACCTTGCTTCACCACTCATCATACGCTCATAGGCTTCAGCCGCGCGTTCAAGAGGATACTCCTCTATCATTGGCTTTATACCTGTCATCACACTAAAGGCCAACGTATCCTGCGAATCCGACGACGTACCGGACGGCCAGCCCTGAACTGAATGTCGCCCCATAATAAACTGCACGATGGGTACTTCCACCGGTTCTTCAGAGGCGCCAACCATAATCAATTTTCCGTCGATGGCCAGTCCCCCGATAGTCGCACTCATGGCCTTTCCACTCGTGACGGTTGCGAGGATTACCTTCGCTCCTCCAAAACCCTTAAGCGTTTCCGATACATTTTGGGCCCTGCTGTCGATATAATGCCGCGCCCCCAATTTCTTCGCCAATGACTCTTTATCTTTTCCTCTGGCAATGGCGACCGTCTTGAAGCCCATCTTGCTCGCAAATTGTACGGCCAAATGTCCAAGACCGCCGATGCCAAGAATAGCAACCACGTCACCAGCGCGCGCACCGCTATGGCGAAGCGCATTAAATGTCGTAATGCCCGCACAAAGCAGAGGAGCCGCTTCAAGGTTGGAGAGATCTTCTGGAATGCGCGCTAAAGCTTCGACGGGAGCGACCATGTATTCGGCATAGCCTCCGTCATAACTAATACCCGGAACCAAGCCGCGTTGGCATAGAACAAAATCCCCTAAGCGGCATGGTTCACAGCGGCCGCAATGTCCTCCATGCCATCCCACGCCAACCCGTTGGCCCTGTTTCCATCCTTCCACCCCCGAACCCATCTCCTCAACAATTCCGGCAATTTCATGTCCAGGAATACGAGGATACTCAAGACCCGGCCATAGACCGTCCTTCGTAAACACATCGCTGTGACAGATCCCGCAGGCCTGGACCTTTATAAGAACCTGCCCTGTGCCAGGCTTAAGCACCTCACGCTCCACGAGTTGCAAAGGCCCCTTTGCTTGTCGGACTTCCACGGCTTTCATCTTTTCCATGGATGTTCTCCTTTTCATTCACTATCAAATTTCTCATGGCCTGGACCCGATCGAACCACAAGCCTCAGGCAGGTACCGAAAAATGTCACGCCAGCTATCATGACAGATCAGAAAACTCTAAGAAAGATGAATATAGGCGGAAACGGGGGAGCCAACATTATTCACCCGCCCCATCTAAAACCAGGGTTCTACAGAGGTGTAGGCTTACATTCATCACTGATACCATCAAATTAGGGGTTCCCGTCTTAATCCTGATCCAGCTTTCCTGTGATATGAGATGAGGGTGTCGGAGAAGCATGAAAGAAAAAAGGTAATAAAAGGAGAAAACTATGGCACGCTTTGTCATTGCCGGAAGTAAGGGGACGGATGATCCAACAATGGCCACCCTTCCGTTTATCGCCTCACAGGCGGCTCACGAACAAGGGCATGAGGTCGTTTTGTGGCTTCAGGCCGAGGCCGTCGTCTTAACAAAAAAAGATGGGGTAGATGGTGTACAGGGAGTCGGGCTTCCGGCATTGAAGGTGTTAGCCAATACCATTCTGTCTCAGGGTATTCCTCTGTGGGTCTGTTCGGCATGTGCGATCGCCCGACAGATTAACGAATCTGATCTCGAGGTGGGTGCGGTAATGAAGGGCATGGATGATTATGTTAAAGCTGTGGCGGAAAGAGAACGCAGTCTTTCGTTTTAAATTCCTTCCCCGAAGGATCCAGAATGCTGGAAGTGAGGTTGGGGTTACTCTGGACGAATCATCTGTTCCGGACGAATGTAGGTATTGAATTCTTCTTCAGTCACAAATCCGCTGGCGATAGCTTCTTCTCGCAGGGTGCGTCCATTCTTTAAAGCCCCTTGAGCAATTTTGGCAGCCTTGTCGTAACCAATGCGAGGAACCAATGCCGTGACCAGCATGAGGGATTCTTCCATCAGTTCGGAAATACGTCCGATATTGGGTTCAATGCCCACAATGCATTTATCGGTCAGGCTCATAACGGCATCGCCGAGGAGGCGGATGGATTGAAGCACGTTGTACGCAATGACGGGTTTGAACGCATTGAGTTCAAGATGCCCCTGTGCCCCGGAAATCGTGATAGTCGTGTGATTCCCGATAACCTGTGCACAGACCATGGTCATGGCTTCGCATTGAGTGGGATTAACCTTTCCCGGCATGATGGAAGAACCCGGTTCATTTTCAGGCAGGGAGAGTTCTCCCAGACCGGAGCGCGGACCGGAACTTAAGAGGCGAATGTCATTGGCAATTTTATTCAGGCTCACGGCGATAACATTCAACACGCCGGAGATTTCCACCATGGCATCATGCGTGGCCAACGCCTCAAACTTATTGGAAGCCGAAAGAAAGGGCAGCTGCGTATACCTTGCGACTTCCTCAGCAAACTTCTCACCAAACCCTGGCTTTGCGTTCAATCCCGTACCCACAGCCGTACCGCCTTGCGCAAGGAGATACAGTCGTTTAAGGCCATCCTGAATCCGATCAATCCCCAATTGCACCTGAGTTGTATATCCCGAGAATTCCTGCCCCAATGTGAGAGGAGTGGCGTCCTGCAAGTGGGTTCGTCCGATTTTGATAATGTCTTCCCAGGCCTGCGACTTTTCCAACAACACTCGGTGCAGATGTGCTAGGGATGGAATCAGGACATGGTGCAATTGTTCAACTGTCGCAATATGCATTGCCGTCGGAAAGACATCATTTGAAGACTGGCTGCAATTGCAGTGATCATTCGGATGAACGGGCGTTTTTGTTCCGAGTGTCCCGCCCAGACGTTCGATGGCCAGATTGGCAATCACCTCATTGGCGTTCATGTTGGACTGCGTGCCGGAACCAGTTTGCCAGATCACAAGGGGAAAGTGATCGTCCAACTTGCCGTCGATCACATCCTGTGCCGCATCAGCAATGGCCTTGCCGGTTGTTTCATCAATGGCGTTCAGGTGGATATTCGATAGAGCCGCGCAACGCTTGACGATCCCCAACGCCCGGATCAATGGGCGAGGCAAACGCTCCTGGCCTATTTGAAAATTTTCCAAGGAACGTTGGGTCTGTGCCCCCCAATATTTGTCAGCCGACACGGGAACCGAACCAAAGGAGTCGGTTTCGATACGTGCGCTAGTTGTCTTCTTTGTCATGGCTCCTCTAACGGCATAGCTTATCTGTTGGTATGTGGGGGTGGAATACCCGACGGTCGGTTGACCCCTATGAGGCTGGACTCTCCGGAACCTCCACCCCTTCGAACTACGCTGAAGGAGCCGTCGGTCTCCAACACCACCGCCTTAACCTCATCCAACGTCGCCGCTCCTGCGTTCCGAACCGCGGCTCGTACCTCATCTTCGGTCACCCGTGTCCACCCCAAAGCAACAGGTAAAAATGTACCCTGATACAACAGCATTGTCGGTTCCCCTGTGGCCAGCTTACGCACCCATCGGACGCGAAGACTGGACCACGTCACAACGAACTGCATTCCTATCAGCAGAGCCAAGGCCAGGACTCCCTGGGCCAAGGTCACGTCTTTATTGAGCAAAATAGTTGCCAGCGTCGACCCAAGCGCGACCGTCACGACTAAATCAAAGGCATTCATCTTGGAGAGGGTACGTTTGCCGAACAACCTCAAAAGCGTGATAAGGCTGACATATGCCAGGATACTGATCAATCCCGTTCGGAACAGCGCCTGCCAATTATCAAAGAAGATATGTTCCACTTGCACCTCCCTGCTTTCTGTCGCCAGCAGAATTGAAGTTTAAACACTCGCCTCCATTGAGGGAACTACTAACTATTTTCTATCGACGAAAGACATGCAGGAAATTACCATGCTTTTCCAAGATGAAGACGGGAACACCGGACCGAGCCAGCAAAGATCCGAGCATTATCCCGACCGGATTCTCATGCCCCTGTAATTTTGGGATCGATCCTTGGTTCCAAAGAGGCGCGATCCCATTTTGCTAAATTGGCTGCGGCTTCATACATTGTTTGCAGGAATTCAAGAAGTGTATCCGATCGATCCAGGGGGTCTGGGTCAAGCGAACCTTGCCGACGATCTGCATCCACATGTGCAAGGTTCCATATGTATCCTCCCACTCGTTCAGAATTAGGGGGGGGCCAAGTTTCCGATTTTGCCGAATTAGTCATAAACCTTCTTCCACCACAGAATCGCTGTAGTCAAAATTGATTTTTCACATGTGCATGAATGGAAAGATTCTTGGTTAATTCTGAAAATTAGTCAAGGTATAAAGTTTGTAAACCAAGCCTTCAGAAATACCCCAAAAAGCATGAAAAAATATTTCCTTAAACCATTTTTTACGATAGGGTTGAAATGAAATGCTTATTTACCATTCTGCCTTCCCGAAAGATGCACAAGGCAAATCCATCCACCCCCCTTTTTCCCTCAAAGGAAGCCAACATAGAGTGGGCATTCTTTGTTTAAAGAAATTACGTGTGTACTTTCCTAAAACCTTTCGTTCCATACCCAATATCGTCTGTCAGTGAGATCAAACACGTCTCCACGAACCAGATGCACTCAATATGGTTCCACACAAGCATATGAGAACGGCACCGACATATCTTCTCCGGGTGCTGTGAGCGTCTTCTGTGCTTCCTGCGATCTTTTGGGGGGCGCCTTCGATCATGAACCCAAGGATTTGGAAAAAGAGATGAGCGCCAGTGCACGCGCGCTCATCGAACAGGCATTCGACGGCATTCACGGTAATGCCCGTCGCGATTATCACGTGCATATGCTGGGCATGAATGAGGACATCAATAGAACTTTCGTTAATGAGGAATGGCAATCACCGTGGAGCGGATTAACTCATTTTTTCCAATTTGAAATCTATAAGAGTGCAGCAGGGATAACCGGCGAACAACAGGCCAACGCAGAGTACCTTACGCGCTTGAAAGACCTCATTCAGTTCATGCCTGAACAGGGAAAGTTCGGCATCATGGCGTTTGACTTCTTTCATGACGAGCAGGGGCAACCTCATCGGGAGTTATCAACGTTTTACGTGCCTAATGAATATGTGATGACCATCGCCAAGAAGAACCCCGAAATCTTTTTCCCTATCATCTCCATTCATCCTTATCGGGAGGATGCCACAACCGCGCTTCGTCACTATGCACAACAAGGCGTTCGATTTGTGAAATGGCTGCCCAATGCCATGGGCATGCACCCGGCGTCAGAGACGATGCAGGACAAACTCGTTCCGTATTACCGCATCATGAAAGAGCACGACATGGTTCTGATTTCCCATACGGGTGTGGAGGTTGCCACGGAAGCAGAGGAATTTCAGCGATTTGGAAATCCCTTGTTATTAAAAAGGCCTTTGGATATGGGCGTGAAAGTCGTGATGGCGCATGTCGCCAGTTTGGGGGAATGCGAAAAAAATGAGGAGCCCCTTTGTCCTCCCGGCACGCCCTATATCGATCTGGCCATTCAGATGCTCGAAGACCCCAAGTATACAGGCTTAGTCTTTGCTGATATTTCGGCCTTGACCCAATACAATCGGCATCACAACATCGATATGATCTTATCCAAGCCCTCCATTCACCCCAGACTCATCAATGGAAGCGATTATCCCCTGCCTGCAATCAATATCGTGATTCGGACCCGCTCACTCGTGTCCTCGGGTCACATCAAACCTGAAGAACGGGACGCCCTCAATGAAATCTATGACTTCAATCCTTTGTTGTTTGACTTCGTCCTGAAACGCACCCTCCGCCACTCTAAAACCGGCAAAAAGTTTCCACCCTCTGTTTTTGTCGAACACCCTGACCTGCCCACTGGGTGAAACAGGACCCGCGACATTGCACGATACATCACCACAAACCTGTGTAGCCGGAAATGGTACTTGTTGGTTGTCTTCATCTGACAACTTCCGTTTTCTCAAACGGGAAAAAAAGGCGTGCCGGGGAATTCACGGGCCCCGGGCATTGTGCCCGGTTTTGTTTGAAAATATCGAATCCAATCCGAACATTCCTCAGGCCAAAAGACAGAGTGTGCAGGGCAATGCTGAATGTTCATGGATACACCGGCAACCTCCCATTTCACATGTCGCGTTGTCTCCCTGGAAGGAAGACCTTTCTGGAAATTTGTGCTAGTCTTTCCCCTAATACGGTACCGCAGTGTTCCCATCTCAACTAAAAAAATTCATTCGGTCTTAGTTTTCGCCATACGACGCCCGATATAATAGAAAAACGGCAGTAGCTCGGCTCCCCCTGTCTCCCTCTGCCGCTATTCTTACAACAGAGAGGAGTCCTTCCCCGATGCTTTGGTGGCATTGGTCAATAATGGGTTTGGTATTAATAGGGTTGGAAATCCTCACCCTCGGAGGCCTCGGCAATTTTTATTTTCTGTTTTTCGGGGTCGCGGCTTTGATGGTGAGTGCCCTCACCTGGTTAACCTTGACCGAAGCCGCCTGGCTGCAATGGTTGTGTTTCGTGCTCTTCGGCATCCTCTCTCTCTTCGCCATGAGGAAACCCCTTCAAGGAACAGGTTTCATAAGGGAAAAGGATGGGGTTCCCGTGGATTCTATGGTCGGAGAGGTTGCCACTGTTCTGGAAAATCTTGAGGCTCAACGAATAGGGAAGGTGGAACTCCATGGAACAAGCTGGACGGCCCGCAATGCCGGAACATCAACCCTAGGAAAAGGATCGCAGGCCAAAGTTATTCGAGTGGAAGGTTTGACGCTCTGGATCCAGGCGGACGCGATCGCACAGGAGGGATCTCATGTCGGGTGAATTGTTGGTCACATTGGTTTTGGCCGGGCTCGCGTTTATCATTCTGGCAAAAACGGCTGTCGTGGTCCCACAACAGAGCGCATATGTCGTTGAACGATTAGGACGCTATGCCTCAACATTAAACGCCGGACTTCACATTCTTATCCCTTTTTTGGATGTTGTTCGATACAAACATACCTTAAAAGAAATGGCCTTGGATGTTCCCGAACAAATTTGCATAACCAGAGATAACGTGCAGGTCGGTGTTGACGGGGTCTTGTATATCAAAGTCTTGGATGCCGAACGGGCTTCCTATGGTATTACGGATTACCGGTTCGCCATTTCTCAACTGGCCCAAACCACCCTTCGTAGTGAGATCGGGAAAATTGACCTGGATAAAACCTTTGAAGAACGGACGACAATCAATATTTCCGTCGTGAACGAACTAGACAAAGCTTCCTCCCCCTGGGGCGCCAAAGTTCTTCGATACGAAATTCGTAATATCAACCCGCCCAAGGACGTCCTCAGCGCCATGGAAAAACAAATGCGGGCGGAACGGGAAAAGCGCGCGGTGGTACTGGCATCCGAAGGTCAACGGGATGCGGCCATTAATGAAGCCGAGGGGAACAAGCAGCAAGTCATCAAAGCCTCAGAAGCAAAGCGGCAGCAACAAATCAATGAAGCGGAAGGAGAAGCGTCGGCCATTTTGGCGATTGCGACCGCCACGGCTGAGGGTATTCGAAAGGTCGCCGAAGCGATTCAACTCCCCGGCGGATATGAGGCCGTTCAACTTCGGGTTGCGGAACAATATATCGGAGAGTTTGGGGAATTGGCGAAAGCCAGTAACACCCTCGTGCTCCCCGCTTCCGTGTCCGATGTGGGCTCGATGATTGCGTTGGCCATGAACGTGATTAATCAAAAACCAGCAACTGCCCCAAAGCTTTCATAACTGAAGACCAGCACCAGTGTTCGGCCTCACCTCATGGGGCTATTTGGTATTATGAGGCTGAATAGCTTCCCTGACAGGTTCTGGGAAATTTCATTCTGTCTCACCACTCAAGCCGCCGAATTCATGGAACCCCTCTCCGTTGACGGCCCATCATGCTTACTCCATGATTCTCTTTTTGTATACTGAACTTGCAAATGTTCTCAACCCCCAAGGATGCAAGGAGTCAAGGCATGAAAAAGTTTTTTTTGCTGGGTCTCATATCTCTGATCGTGTTACCGACGCTCGCCCATGCAGACTCCTATGCCCCCCTGGCTGACTTTTCCGCCGTGAGCAAAAACCCCCAATGCCGGCTCACCACCATGCAGGAAATATTTCTCCACAACTGGACGCCTCCAGCACAATATTTCATGATTCCCTCATATCCGAATGCGGTCCTGGCCAGTGCCATGCCCAGCGCAAATGCTCAAATTCATGGACAGGCCTATCAGACGATTCCTTCAGCCGTGCTCCTCACCCCTGATCCGCCTGAAAAAATTCTGGAATTTTACAGGAGAAGCTTAGATGCAAGCTGGTTTCAAGCGAACGATATCGGCATGATCTATCTGTATCGCCTACCACAGCCTGTGGCTTCGGGAGAGGCACTTACCCGGCAACTCATGAGCAAGCCGGGATCCATTCCCAATATTGCCATTGATACGGAACTGAGCCCCTGCGATCAAGCGATTGGAGGAGGCGCACGGACTCGCATTACCGTCGTTTCTCCCCCACGGTAACCGCATTCGATGCCAGAATCCTGTGTGCTGAAGTTGCTGTTATTCGAGGGTAAACTCTCGGAATGCGAGAGGAATTCCATATACGGGATCGGTCCGATGACGCACCACTACCACCTGAGGGCCCCTTCCCTCAAGAACGATTCGTTCCCCAACCTTTGGGTTCTTCCCCTCCTCGATTAAATGGCCCGCAATCCTAAGCACGGTGTCCTTCACCTCTCGACCCGATAAGCCCATGGGTTGAAAGGTCTCGATTTCCTCCAAGCCAAATTTCGTCATGCCCCTGGTATGGAACCACATGCGCGCCCGCTGCACGTATTCACGATGTTCTACCTGAATGTGATCGGTGATTTGAAAGACCTCCAAATCCCGATCACGCCAATCCGAGGGATTGAGATACGCACCAGTCGCCACATCATAGGTTGTTCCGTCGGTGAGCAGAGTCACTCCCCTCGCCATTCTCGCCACATGCAAAACGACATCCCGACGATCAGTCGCCGTATTGCTCGGATGAAACAGAAGGGCCAAGCGGGGTTGTTCCCACTGTAAGCGACCCTGCCACTGTTCCAATATTTTAGTTGAAGGTTCAATATTGACTTCGGCCATCCAATTGATATGGGCCGCCTCAAAATGATGGTGCCCGGTCGAGGCGAGAAAACGTATGCGCAATGGCCCACCATATGCTTCATCGAACCAGGCAGCGATATAGCCTGGCGGAGGCGGCTCTCCATGAGTCCACCCCACAAGAAAAGCCGGCACGGCTTGAGAAGCCGATTTCTTTTTTTTTATTTTTTTCATGAGTTTGACCAAAGATGAGTCTGATACAAATGACAGGGTATGAGGAATAACACGCATGGACGCTGAGGGGAAATCTCAGGCCCCGGCACACTTTCAAGGATTATCGCTTCGCTTCCTCAGGCGGCCAATCCAATTCCTCCTGCCGTCCACAGAAAAAACATGAAATGCGATAGCGAGCCCGACGACGTGGATTAGGCAGCGAATGAAAATCAACCGGAGATTGATCATACGGACAAACCGGTTCTAAATGCAGAAGATGCTCCTCGGTAATTTCCATCAAGGACCCTTCATCCCACGGTGGATCCAGTTGTTCATCGCCCGTTATCGTGTCGTGCCAATCACATTGCTCACAGTGCAATCCAAACGATTTCACCCGGTCAGTGGGCCGGGAACGCTCTTCCACAGCCACGGATCCCGAACAATCCCGCGTGGGACACGTCATGGGTTTTTTATGGAGGGCGTGAATAAATGCCTCTGGCGCCTTGACCATTTTCATTTTACCTCTCCTTCTTCACACACGTGACGTCATCGTTTCTCTCTTCAATAGACCCGCCGCATCCTGATTGATCAACCACACCAACTGACCTGCCGTAGGATTCACAACCTGGGCGGGATAGCGGGCAGGATCTACCGGCCCTTCCAACACCACCTGTAGCGCCGTTGCTTTATCCACTCCACTGACCAGAAAAACCACGTGCTTTGCCGCATTGAGTACCGGTGGGGTCAACGTCACCCGATGCGTTTGTAATTTTTCGACCCATGGAGCCGCCACCAGTTTTTGAGACTCTGCCACAGCAGAGGTTCCAGGAAATAATGACGCCGTATGCCCATCAGGCCCCATACCCAATAGGATCAGATCGAACGATGGAACCTCTCCCGATGACAGGTTGAATTGTTCCCGCAAGACGGTTTCATATCGTGCAGCGGCTTCATCGGCCGGAAATTCTCCTTCAATCCGAAACACCTGATTAGGGGGAATCGGTACATGAGATAATAACGCCTCTTTAGCCATGCGGAAATTACTTTCTTTGTGATCCGGGGGGACTGTGCGCTCATCTCCCCAGAAAACACGAAGGTGGTCCCAGGAAATCTGAGCCCGGTAGGGGGCACCGGTCAAGAGCTTGAACAAGCCTCGGGGTGTGGACCCACCCGCCAATGCCACACGGCATTCGCGACCGACGTTCCGACAGTCCAGCACCACCTGCACCACTTCCCTGGCGGCAGCCACAAACAACTCGTCGATTGTTCGTGTAATGATAATTGTCCGCGACAATTCAGCCTCCTACGGACAAAGAGCGGGCAGACAGCCCAAAGAAAGAAAATCCGTTTGCAATGGAATATTCAGCGCGACGCTCTCCTCAATCCTGGCAGGTGCATTGGGCACAAGAGTTCTTAGCAATCCGTATAATCATAATCTTCCAACTTGCCTTCTTTATCAAAATCTAAATTAATACGACATAGATTCGGGGCAAAATTAAAATTGGGAAATCGCGACTCACCTCCGGAAATACGTGAATACACCCAGGTTTCTCCTCCAAAGAATCGAGCGGATTTCCCGCTCGGCTTTCCCCAGTTTTCCTCGAACCAGGCCTTGTCTTTTCCTTCAAATTTAGCGGGATCAAGGGAGGCGTCTAAATACGGATTCCCTCCACAACCGGCACACAATAATCCCAACAGGCCTATCAGCAAATATTTGTGGATCACACCCGTCTCCTCCCCCAACAATGACTGAAAACGCGAACACACTGTTTACTCTGTGAAAATTCTAGCCTTCGATCCTCTACCAGTCAAACAATGTTACTCATCATCCTGGAGGAGGACTCAATCTTCCTCCTCTCCGCGTGGTAGGTCAACAATAGGTAACTGCCCTCCTAGAGGCTGGCACTTCCCCCTCCGTGACCATCTGTCAGGCAGGCTCGCAGATGAATTTCCCTTCTAAATAATGGATAGGGAAATTTGTACAAGCCAGGGGTGTGGATTACAATAGGACACGAGACAACTCAGACAACACCAGTGGACAAACCAAAAAGGGGACTCGATATGAAGCTCTATCTCGATACCGGCAGCGTCAAGGAGATTCGTGAAGCGGCCAGTTATGGCCTGGTCGATGGCATCACCACAAACCCTTCGCTTGTGTCTAAGGAGGGACGTGATTTCAAGGATCTACTCCTGGAAATTTGCGGAATTGTGGATGGGCCCATCAGTGCAGAAGTCGTCAGCACGGAAGCCGCGGCCATGGTGAAGGAAGGAAAGGAATTAGCGAAACTTCACAAGAATATCGTGGTGAAATGTCCCCTCATCCCGGAAGGGCTCAAGGCCACGAAACAATTGTCCAGTGAAGGTATCCGTGTCAACGTCACCTTGTGCTTCTCACCCACTCAAGCCTTGTTGGCCGCCAAAGCCGGGGCATGGTGCGTCTCGCCATTTATTGGCCGGCTGGACGATGTCAGTTCAAATGGCATGGAGCTTATTCGACAAATCCTGACGATCTACGAAAACTACAATTTCACCACACAGGTGCTCGTCGCCAGCGTCCGGCATCCCCAACATGTAGTCGAAGCGGCTCTCACTGGCGGACATATTTGCACGATGCCCTATGCCGTATTCCAGCAGCTCGTCAAACATCCGTTGACAGATAATGGTTTACAAAAATTTCTCTCGGATTGGGAAGCCAGACCCTCCAACAAGGCCTAATCGGACCATTATGGCCATGGAAAAATCCGAATCTCAGGAGGGTGAGATCAGCTTGCGGACGGTGCTAAATATCCCGTGAAACATCGGGCGGGTGAGTGTGCCCGTAAAGGTATTTTGCTGACTGGGATGATAAGACCCGACCAAGGTCACTCCCCAAGGTAAGGCATATTGAGCCCCATGGCTGAATTTTGGTCGAGGAGATGGTACGTGCAAACCCATTGCCTGGCAGGTCCGCAAGTATTCATCAAAGGCAATCTTCCCAAGGGCCACGATAACCTTGACCCGCCCCAACAACCGTAATTCTTCCTGCAAATAGGGACGGCAGGCGGCGAATTCCGCTTTTGTGGGTTTGTTGGCAGGGGGGGCACAACGTACCACCGCCGCGACAAAACAATTGGTGAGCGTGAGCCCATCGTCTCGATGGATCGAATCCGGCTGATTGGCAAACCCGAACACATGCAGTGCTTCATACAACCAGTCTCCGCTTCGATCACCGGTAAACACGCGTCCCGTTCGATTCCCTCCATGAGCTGCGGGAGCCAAGCCCACAACGAAGACCTGAGCCTTGGGATCCCCGAACCCGGTAATGGGCCGACCCCAGTAATTCCAATCCCGAAACCGTTTGACCTTTTCCTTGGCAATAGCCTGACGGTAGGTCGTCAGCCGTTCACAGATCGTGCAGTCCGTAATAGTCTTCTGAAGAAGTGTGAACGGTCTCATCCTGGGGATCGTAGCATAAATTGGCCGCAACCGGTCCAAACTCCAGGGATCCCGATCCAAACTTTCCGGTTCGAATAGCACCCCGGCGATAGCCGGCTTTCCCATGTTCCTTTCTTTATCCAGACAATCCCGGTCGTCTTGACATTGTCCTTCATGAGAGGCAGGCTATCACCTAGAGGCGGGGCTGATTCCGTTCCGACTATCGCTTCTTCGTCAGGTTGACGGTATGAACCAGTCATACCATGATATCGCTTATGTCGGGACCTCTAAAATATTGGAATAGCGTACATGCTCACGCGGCCGGAATCGAGTCACATTCGACCCTCAGATCCACCCTTCTCTTCTTCACCCCTCCACCAAATCATTGAACTTCGTCGTAAACAAATTCATCAACTTTTTTCTTTAGTGCCGATGGCCATTCTGGCCTCCATCATTAACGGCGGACTGGTTGCCTTTATTCTCATGGAGGTTATTCCCTCAACGGTCGTATCCTGGTGGATCATCGGTATTGTGGGAATTAACATTCTCTGGTCAGGTTTGGTCTTGGCCTATCGCCGGGTCTCGAAACCACTCTTACACCCAAGCAGATGGATGAGCTTGTTTGTGGCCGGCAATACTGCCTCCGGATTGATTTGGGGCATGGCCGGTATTGCACTGTACCCATCTTCTTCCCCAAGCCACCAAATGTTTTTAGCCTTGGTGCTGGGGGGAATGGCCGCAGGCTCAACTGCCATCCATGCAGCCTATTTCCCTGCGTTTTTGGCCTACAGTCTTCCCACTACGTTGCCCCTCACTTATCAATTTTTCGCACAGGGTGACCCTCCCCACCAAGCCGTGGGTATTATGGGTTTTACCTTTCTGGCTGTGATTACAGTCACCGCCTACCGAAACTTTTCCATGATAAAAAACACACTCACCTTAGAAAAAGAGAATTTCGAATTAATTACCCAATTGAAACAGGCTCACTCGAAAGCTGAAAGGTTTAATCGTTCCTTAAGCAAGGAAATTAAGAACCGCATAGAAATTGAAAAGGAACTCCTTCATCACAAAGACCATCTTGAGTCACTTGTGGGGATTCGGACTGCCGATTTACAAAAATCTGAAGCCCGGTATCGAATGGTTGTCGAAAAAATTTCCGATGTCATTTGGGTCATGGACCTGGAAGGGTCGAAGTTTTCCTATATCAGTCCCTCTCTCGAACGTTTGTTGGGGTATTCGGGCCATGCCCTTGACACAATTTCGCCGGACACCATTTTGATGCCTGCTTCCATGGTCACTCTGAAGGAAGCCATCAAACAGGAACGTGCCCATCACGAATCCCACCCTCATGAGCCAAATCGATCGTTTTTGTTAGTCCTGGAACATCAACATCACAATGGGTCCTCAGCCTGGGCGGAGGTGCGGGGAAGCCTCCTGCTCGATAAACACAATCGCCCCATAGGCATTACGGGAGTCACAAGAGATGTGACGGAACGCAAAAAAACTGAAGAGGAAAAGCAGCGCCTGGAAGCCCAATTGCTTCGTTCCCAAAAATTGGAATCGGTGGGAAATCTAGCCGGCGGCATCGCCCATGACTTCAACAACTTTCTGACGACCATCCTGGGAAATATTACTCTGACCAAACAAATCTTGCCTTCTTCCAAGCAACCCCAGGCCTACTTAGAACGCGCTGAACGTGCGGCCCTTCATGCCAAACATCTGACGCACCAATTACTCACGTTCTCGAAAGGCGGCGATCCCATTAAACAAACCGTGGACTTACACGAGTTGATCAAGGAATCTTCCGATCTGGCTCTTTCCGGATCATCGCTTATATGCCAAACATGGGCCGATCCAAACCTATGGACCATCGAAGCGGACCCTGGACAAATCAACCAGGTTTTACAAAATCTCCTCATGAACGCCATCCATGCGATGCCTCAGGGAGGATCCATCACCATTCGTGCAGAAAACCTCCAATTATCCGATCCGGACATCAGGAGCCCTCTGCCTCTTCCTACTGGCCCATATGTGAAAGTCACCATCACCGACGAAGGGATCGGAATCGCCGAAGATCATTTGCCAAAAATCTTTGAGCCATACTTTACAACAAAGTCAGCTGGACAGGGTCTGGGGTTGGCCTCAACCTATGCCATTATGAAAAAACACGCCGGTCATGTGGCTGTGGAATCCCATGTCGGAAGAGGCACCACCTTCACACTCTACTTCCCTGCCTCTCCCAGGGCCACCCCATCGCCCAAACCCTTGAATCTGGATATTCGTCAGGGGCAAGGAAAAATTTTAGTCATGGATGATGAAGAGTCAATTCGAATGATGGCAGGAGAAATGTTATCGCATTGTGGATACGAGGTAAAAATGGCAAAGGATGGAGAGGAAGCGCTGGCACTCTATCAACAGGCCATGGACTCTCATACGCCTTTTCTCTTGGTGATCCTGGACCTGACCGTGCCCGGAAAACTCGGCGGCATGGGAACCCTGGCCCGGTTACGCCAACTTGACCCACAGGTCAAGGCACTCGTGTCCAGCGGATATTCGAATGATCCGATCATGGCCAATTATGCCTCCCATGGATTCGTCGGCGTGATTACCAAGCCCTATTCGCTGATCGAACTGAGTAACATGGTTCACCAAAGACTCTGGCGTCAAGCTCCCCTCGCATCCGGACAAACCCCTTCTGATCCATCAGGACAGATGTCCTCTTTCTCCCCTTCCTCCCATTAGTTGTGTCCCGGTCCCCATCTTCATACACTCGGTGAAAGACCCTCCGGCCTCTATCTCTTCTCGAGAACTCCCTGTACTGACTAACGAGGGTGACAGAAACTCACCTTATATTTCTCAGACTCATTTCGATTGATAATATGGTACATTGCAGACAATTTTATTCGAAAAATCATTTACTCTCCTTACCATCATGTCTTGAGCAATCATCCAGATGCCATTACCACACCTTAAAAACACACACGTCATCGTCCAACATTCCAGTCCGGACACTAAACGCATTTTGAAATCCCTCCTCAATGCAGGACTGAATGCGTGCAACCCTGCTCAAGCCATTGCAGATACCCTCCATCTCCACAAGAACCGACTTCAGGTTCAAGATATTCAGTACGATCTGACTCACTATGATCGCATCATCTGCGTCGGAGCTGGGAAAGCCTCTGCACAGATGGCGATGGCTCTGGAGCAGGTGCTAGGAGATAAGCTGGAAGGTGGAACCATCATTGTCCCTGACGGATATGGTGTACCTTGCGACAAGGTTGGCATTTTTGAAGCCGCACATCCGATGCCGGACGAACGAGGAGTAAAATCCACGAAACAGCTCCTGGCACTGACTCATTCACTTTCTCGACGTGACTTGTTGATTGTTCTACTTTCCGGTGGGGCTTCTAGCCTGCTCTGTGCGCCATCAATCGGCCTCACATTAGCTGCCAAACGACGTACCACGCAGTTGCTTTTACGATGCGGAGCTACGATTCATGACATCAATATTGTTCGAAAACATTTGTCTGCCATCAAGGGCGGGCAATTAGCCCAAGCCTCCCCGGCGACGATCCTGACCTTAATCATATCCGATGTTTTAGGAGATGACCTATCCACCATTGGATCCGGCCCGACGGTCACCGATTCCTCCACATTCCAGAATGCCATAGACATTCTTCAACAGTATTCGATTTGGCGCAAAGTGCCTGAATCCGTGCAACGCCACTTACAACAAGGTTGTACCAAGTATAAACAGACGCCCAGAAAACCTACCGGAAGACAGTCGTTACGAAATCGGCATATCATTCTTGCCAACAATCGCCAGGCCCTCGAAGGGGTGGCCAAATCTGCCAAGCTATTAGGGCTCAAACCTTTCATTCTTCCTTACTCCCTGCAAGGGGAAGCAAAGGAGATCGGCAGCATCCTGGGCGGTTTTGCCAGAGACCTCGTGGAATTCGGCAACCCGGTTCACCGACCTGCCTGTTTCATCGCCGGAGGAGAACCGACCGTCACCGTCACCGGAAAAGGCCAGGGTGGGCGTGCACAGGAATGCGTCCTAGCCGCAGCCCAGGAACTGGCTGGACTCAGTAAAGTATTTGTGGCAGGGTTCGGAACTGACGGGACCGATGGCCCAACGGATGCGGCCGGAGCCGTAGTCGATGGGAGGACGGTTCAGCGGGCCAAGAAGAACGGCCTCTCCATTGAACAAGCGTTACAAGAGCATGATAGCTATACCTTCTTCCAGCACATCCGCAGTCACATCATGACCGGCCCAACCGGCACGAACGTAAACGACATTTATCTGATCGTCGCCTATTAATCTGAAGATTTTCATTTTTTGCTCCATTAAAAAAGAGCCAGAGGAGGTCAAGAACAGTGAACGACGCGCAACGCATGGTCCAGGAATTCCACAAGCAATTTGAGATCCACGTGTCTCCCACTCCCTCGATCCCCGATGAGCCAACCCAACTCCTTCGGAAACGTCTCATCCAGGAAGAATTCGACGAACTGCAGGAAGCCATGCAGGGAAAGGACTTACCCTCAATTGCGAAGGAGCTTGCTGATTTGCTGTATGTCGTCTATGGCACCGCCGTGTCCCTGGGCATTGACATGGAGCCGGTCTTCAAGGAAGTCCATCGGTCGAACATGAGCAAAGTCGGCGGCCACAAACGGGAAGACGGCAAATGGGTCAAACCCCCAACCTACTCCCCGGCGTCTCTTGATAAAATTTTAGAAGCCCAATCTCTTCAAAACCAAGGTTAATCGATCCTAACCGACGCCTTCCGACCAAACCCATGGGGTGGACGCCCTAATAAACCGACGGGCACTGTCTGAGCATCGCGAGTTAGCCCGTCCTTTCAAAAACAGCGTCCACCCATTAGAATGAGGCCGAACGGGGCGCCAATGGTTTTGGGTCTTTTGCCAAAAAGCCCCGGCTGCCAGCCGATCTTTTCCCAAATCGCAAAAGGGAAAAATGTCAATTGCTATGAGATTTTTTTCAATGACCTATCCTATTCCTTTTGTCTGAGGCTTCACCTAATTTTGACTAATTTCTGAAAAGAATCGTATCTCATTAGATTTGCTCTTTTTTGCTAAGGGTGCCACAATTAACAATCATCTCCGACTTTCCCACCTACCTCCTCGATCATTTGTCTATTTCTTGTTTTCACGATATCGGTGATTATCTGATAATGACGCCCTGTTGAGTGGACCGCCGGCTTATCTCGCAGAGGAGGAATGGATAATGCAAAGTTCTTGTAAACGTCTTGTGCTCGGATTGCTCCTGCTGACTATATCCCTGAGTGGATGCGGCTATAACGACCTCCAAGGTCTGGACGAAGAAACCAATGCCGCCTGGAGTGAGGTCTTGAATCAATACCAGCGCCGGGCGGATTTAATCCCGAATCTTGTGGCGACGGTGAAAGGGTATGCAGCCCACGAAAAGGACACTCTGGAGGGGGTGACCCAAGCGCGTTCCCAAGTGGCGGGGCTAACTCTCACTCCGGAAGCCTTGAAAGATCCCACACTGTTTCAGAAATTCCAAGAGGTTCAACAGGGACTGACTTCTGCTCTTTCCAGGCTGATGGTCGTGGTCGAGAAATATCCTGACCTCAAAGCCAATGAAAATTTTCGTGATCTCCAAAGCCAACTGGAAGGTACGGAAAATCGCATCACGGTGGCCCGCAAGCGCTACATCGACAAGGTCGCGGAATTCAATAAGGGTGTTCGATTTTTCCCGACCAATCTGACGGCCAAATACCTCTTGGGACTTGAGGTGAAACCAAACTTTACTGTCGCTGATGAAAAGGCCGTGTCGACGCCTCCCGAGGTGAAATTCTAACCCTGCAGTGGTGCACCTGACGACATGAACATGATGAGGCCAAGACCGGGGCTGAGCCTTCACGGGTTAGGCTGGTTGGGACTCCTCGGTACCTTCTTCCTGGCTTCGGCAGGTTGGTGCTTAGATATTCCGCCCCTCACCGGTCGGGTCGTAGACCAGGCCCAGCTGCTTTCCCCTTCTGCCATTTCCAGCCTGAATACCGCTTTGGCTGCCCATGAATCCAAAACCTCCAACCAGGTGGCGGTCCTCACGCTTGCCTCCTTGGAAGGCCATCCCCTGGAGGAGCTTTCTCATCAGGTGGCAACGGCCTGGGCACTTGGGAAAAAGGGCACGGACAACGGCGTCCTGTTCCTGATTGCCGTGCAAGAAAAAAAGGTGCGCATCGAAGTGGGCTATGGATTGGAAGGGACATTGACCGATGCCAAAAGTTCGCGAATCATTCGCCATGAGGTGGTGCCCCGTTTCCGATCGGGGGACTTCTCCGGAGGGATCATGTCCGGTACTCATGCCATTCTTGCCACTATTGAAGGAACCTATGTCAACACTCCCTCCTCCATTGAGAATTCTGGGCACATGGGGCTTTGGGAAACTTTTGGCTTGGCCATCATAGTGGGAACGTTGGCCGGTTTATTTTTAGGTTCTGGCCGACGTGTGAATGGGAGCGTGATTGGCATGGTCCTGTCGTTTCTGGTCGCATTTCCCATGGCCATCTGGTTGGGTATTCTCGCGGGGGTGGTGACCTCCCTTCTTGTCGGTTTGTTCAACAATGTCGGAGGCCCATCGACTCGAAACCCATTTATACACGGATCCAACTTGGGATGGCCCGGACAATCGGGATCAATAGGCGGATCGGGAGGGTTTGGAGGTGGGTTTGGGGGAGGCGGCGGGAGTTTCGGAGGCGGCGGCGCCTCGGGAAGCTGGTAAATGACGATGGTTTTTTCAGACCAGGATCATGAACGTATTCATCAAAGCATCCGGGAAGCTGAACGCCATACTCGTGGAGAAATCGTGCCAATGATCATTCAACGCTCAGCCCGATACCGTGAGACGCAATATCGGGCAGGAGCAGGTTGTGCTTTTTTTGTGCTGAGTGCCCTGTTAACCATGGATTGGGAATGGATGTTTTGGGGATGGCATGCCACCAATGCCGGGTGGCTCCTTCTGGCGGTGTTTGCTTCCTATGGACTTGGATTTTGGTTGGGAACGTTCGACTCGGTGATTCGGGTGCTCACCTCCAACGAACGAATGAGCTATAAAGTGAACCTTCGCGCCCATCAGGCTTTTGAGGAACATGGGCTTCATCGGACAGAACTCGGCACAGGTGTGTTGATTCTTATTTCGTTACTCGAACACCGGATTGAGATCCTGACAGACCGCGTCATTCTTGAACGGATTCCCGCGGAGACCTGGAACACGATGCTGAGCCTGATTCAAGAAGGCTTCCACAAAGGAAATCCCGTGGAGTCGTTGTGTCAGGCCATTACCCACTGTGGTGAGGTCTTAACCGAATATTTCCCGGTAGGTCCCTCTGGTCCCAATCCCAACGAACTCCCGAACAACCTTATTTCAGGTTAACCTTATCATCGGGGACAACGGACGAGTAGATTATCTATCAATCGAATCTTCCCCAATCTGACGGCTCCTAAGATCACCACCGTCCCACGCACCTGAGTGAGTGGCTCCAAATCCCTGGAATCACAAATTGCCAGATAATCCAGATGTACATCGGGATCGCTCCCCAAAATCTTTTCCATTCGGGATTGTATGGTCCGAACATTCCGGAATCCGGTCCTAATGACATCGCTCCCTTGCCGTAACGCCTTCGACAAAAGCCCGGCTTGCACGCGTTGATGGGCTGAAAGAAATCGATTGCGGGAACTGACAGCTAGACCATCGTATTCCCGCACCGTTGGACAACGGATCATTCGCATATCCCAGTTGAGATCCTGAATGAGCTGGTTCACCACCAGGCATTGTTGATAATCCTTTTGTCCGAAGTACACGAGATGAGGACGGACCAGACCGAATAACTTCGTCACCACCGTCGTGACCCCTTGAAAGTGGGTGGGTCGTGCTTCCCCCTCCCAGCGTCGCGTCAGACGATTTACCGTGACGGTGGTTTGGAAATTTGCTGGATAGAATTCTTCCGGAGGAGGAGCAAAGAGGAGATCCACACCAGCCTCCCGGCACAAGCGCCGGTCGGCGCGAAAACTCCGCGGATAGCGGCCCAAATCTTCAGTTTCACCAAACTGGAGCGGATTCACAAAGACACTGACGACGACGGTCCGACATTGCTTTCGCGCACGTTGCATTAACGACAGGTGTCCATCATGCAAGGCGCCCATCGTCGGGACAAACCCAATCGGACCTTCCAACAATTCCTGCTTGGTTCTCCAGCTATGGAGATTTCGAACAGAGTGGAAGACTCGCATGGATCAGGCTGAAGGCCCAGACGAGCAGGCTGGTCGGGAGCCGTACTTCGCCCCGGGGATAACATCCAGCTTGTTGACCCTACTGGTATCTTCAAGCGACGACAACAACTCTTTCACCGAACGGCGAAAGGAGGGATGATTCCAATCAGGATCTAATTCCACAAGCGGTTCCAAGACAAATCGTCGCTGATGCAGACGCGGATGAGGGATAATGAGTCCTGGTTGTTCGATCACATGTTGGCCAAAAAAGATAATATCAAAATCCATTGTGCGGGGGCCGCAACGGTTATCTCCATCACGGCCCAACGCTCGTTCGGTTTCTTGGAGGATGCCCAGAAGTCGTTGGGGACTGAGACCAGTTTCCAACCGCACCACGCCATTATAAAACCAGGTAGGTCCCAGGATTCCCTGGGGATCGATCGGTTCAGATTCATAATATGAAGACACGCCTGTGACACAAGAACGAGGGAGCAGGTTCATCAACGCCACAGCCCGATCGCATAACTCCTGACGATCTCCGACGTTGGAACCAAAACCGATATACACAATTTCTTGAGCCATTTCGATGTTTACCAGATTAGCCGAAATGAATAAGGACCTACCAGCCAATCTTTTTCATGCGTTCCACCGCTTCGGCCAATTTATCTTTTGTGGTCGTGACCGTCATTCGGATATACCCTTCTCCCGGATCGCCAAATCCATTGCCGGGCGTGGTCACAATTCCGGCTTTCTCAATGAGATGGGCCGTGAAAGACGCCGAGGTGAATCCCTTCGGCACACCGATCCAAACATAAAACGCCGCCGGAGGCGAATCCAGCTCCAATCCCATGGCTTTCAAGCCGGGCACCAGAACATCCCGCCGTTCTTGATAAATCGTTCGCAAGCCTTCTGTCACTGAACCATCCAGTTGCAACGCGGTAATGCCTGCCTCCTGGATCGCTTGAAACACGCCTGAATCAATGTTGGTTTTGACCTTCCCCAAACCCGCGATGACTTCTTTTCGCCCAACGGCGAATCCGATGCGCCATCCGGTCATATTGTACGTCTTTGACAGCGAGTGGAATTCCACCCCCACGTCTTTTGCACCCGCTGCCTCCATAAAGCTCGCAGGCCGGTTGCCGTCATAATAAATTTCGGAATAGGCGGCGTCATGACAGACAATGATCTGATGCTCACGCGCAAAATCCACGACCTTTTTGAAAAATTCCTTGCTCGCCACCACCGACGTAGGATTATTCGGGGAGTTGAGAAACATCATTTTGGCTTTTTGGGCAATATCCCTGGGAATGGCAGATAGATCCGGCAAAAACCCATTCTCTTTTGTCAAAGGCATGGTGTAGGAAATCCCCCCGGCAAAGCTGGTTGCGACCGGGTATACCGGATATCCCGGGCTCGGAACCAACACAATATCTCCCGGGTCGACAAAGGCCAACGGAACATGGCCGATGCCTTCTTTTGACCCGATCAATGTCACCACTTCTGTTTTGGGGTCCAGGGTCACGCCAAACCGACGTTGATACCAATCGGCCACCGCAGTCCGAAATGACAACATGCCATCATACGACGGGTACTGATGATGTTTGGGATTTCCCGCCGCACGTCGTAACGATTCAATGATCGGTTCTGGTGTGGGCAAATCAGGATCGCCAATACCCAAATTGATGATATCCATCCCCCGCTCGATGGCCTTACGCTTCATGTCATCGATGGCAGCGAATAAATAGGGGGGTAAGGTGCGGATCCGCTCTGCATATTGAATAGGAAACTCAGCCATGAATTCGTACTCCTTATCAAAAACCGGTGAATATGAACCTGCTACGGTACCAAATATGTAACCCGTTCCGGTACCGCCCAGGAAAAAATGCTTTCGAAACGGGAAATGGGAAAATGAATCAAGAAGGAGGTGTCATCATGCCTGAATCAAATGTTCAATGAAGCGATCAGCCAATTGATGGAGCCTGGGTAGGTGGGGTCGCGACGGGGCTTGAATTGACTCCGGTGTCATCCCACCTCGCTGAACATCTTGAGGACATTCCCGGCACAAGGCCTCTATGCCCGATTCCTCTAATTCCAGATGAAACAGGAGGCCATATGTTCGATCCGCCATCCGGAATGCCTGAACTGGAAAATCAGCAGAAGTCACCAGATGCACGCTTCCAGGCGGAAGCGTGATCCCTTCTCCATGCCATTGAAACACGAGAAAGTCCTGGGGCATGGCACTCAGGATAGGATCGACTTTTCCCAGGTCGGAAAGGGACACGGCACTCATGCCAAGTTCAAACTTCGGCCCCGGTGTCACCGAACCACCCAACGCTTTCGCCAGCAACTGAGCTCCAAAACAAATCCCCAGGACAGGAATACCTTTCGCGAGAGCCGTCATCACAAATTTGAGTTCGGCCTCGATCCACGCATCACCATCATTAACGGACATCGGTCCCCCCATAATGAGGAGAAAGTCCCATGGGCCTGCAGGCAAACCCTCAGCGGGCACGACAACATTTCTGACCGCATACCCACGAGTTTCTAGAGCCCGACGAAAAACGCCAGGGCCTTCAAACAAGACATGTTGGAGGCAGAGGGCAACCTTCATGACGCCGCGTTTAGGTTGGGTTCAGGGCAAGAAGCCGATTCACGAAGGACAAGTCATACCCTTCGTGACGTGATCTACCTGAGAATAGGGCAAAATGTCCGGAGGCAAGGGGATACAGGGCACGACAATGGGTGGAGAGGGCTATGAATGTCCATTCAACGCAAAACCATTTGTGAACAAAGCCTGTTGACCATTCTTTTTATTCACGCATTCCACCAAATGCCAGAACCGCAAGGGGTTCACTTTCTTTTTATTGACCACCATCAGACACGTGCCTTCCAGGACCGTGTGCAATGCCAGATCGGTTCTGAATCCAATATGCTTACAGAAAGGAGAAATCCATTTTTCCACCGCCGCAATAACTTTATTCCCATTGCTAAAGTGATTCAGCATGATGATCCGGCCACCGGGTTTACACACCCGGATCATTTCATCCACCACACTTCGATAATCAGGAACTGCTGTGACCACGTAAGCAGCCATCACAATATCATAGTGATTATCGGGAAGATCCATTTTCCCCGCATCCATTCTCTTGAGGGTCACATGATCCAACCGGTGCTCCTGGACCCGACGTCGGGCATGTTCCAACATGCCATCCGAGAGGTCAATACCAAGGACTTCGCAACAGGAGGGATAAAGAGGGAGCGCCTCTCCGGTTCCTACGCCGACCTCGAGAACTCGATGGCCGGGCTCAATAGGAAGGCCGCGCACCGCCGACTCGCGTGATTGCTGAAAGACTTTACCAAACGTATGGTCATAAACAGACGCGTACGCACTGTATACACGCTCAACTTTCTCAATATTCATTGTTTCTCCAAATGATGATGTCCTTCGCAATCCACACCCCTTCAAGGGAAATTGACGTTCAACATGATATTTCGTGTAATAAGGGATTGCTTACCTGAGGCGAGAACCCCAAATAACTGGTGCCGTAGGGGGACGGTCCACCTAATTTCAACCAAACAGGCCGCTAATCTACCGGAGCGGCATGAGGGAGTCAACTACAAATCACTTTTCCAGTTACTCCTACTCCCCAACTGTGTATATGTACGGACATGATCCCTCTCAAGCCGTACATAGGGCAGGGATTGCAAAGATTTCAGGTGTCCTCTACAATTCCGACTTTCATCCTGAGTCATGCCCGAAAAGTGCCAAGGAGAATGCGCATGGTTTCATTGCTGTCTTCGTACATTCGTCTCCCGCTTACTCTTTGTGCCCTCACTATAATCGGTGTAGGGACTCACCCATCCATTTCCTCCGGGATCGACCTGTCTCTCACATTAGAGCAAGCCAATGAGGCGATGGCATCTGGTCGCAAAACCATGGAACAAGCCGATTCAGTAGAGGATGTGGCTACAGTGATGAAAGCCTCGGAACGTGCAGTTCGAGTCGGCGCTAACCCGGAAGTGGAACCCTGTGGGGCACATGCCATATTAAGAACACGACTCTATTGGTTGGAATACTTTGGCCGACGCGAAGCGGCGGAATCCAAACGCCAGAAACAAGACATTCGTATGCCGGAGGCTAAAATTCAGGAAATTCTGGAAATGCCCTACCTTGAAGTTGAAATTCGCTTATGCGGGGAAGATGAGTTCTTTGCGGAAGGGGCAGATATTGCTCTTCAGCAAGGCTCAAACACGATTCGCCCCGTGGATATTGGCCCTCCTGAGCGCGGCCGAAAAAATCCAGGAGATACCGTCAGCTTTCGGTCGAGGTTTACCGCACGCTTTGCCTATGCCGACTTCGATCCACTAGCTCCAGGAACCCTCGCCGTGTTCTTTCCCGATGGAAAACTGATTAACATACCAGCCGACTTCTCCAAAATTCATTAACCCGATTTTTATGAGACCCAGGCATAAAGATGCCAGAGGATTGAGAACTATTCTCGTCTCAATCGGATCAGGACTCAGAACCGGTTTTGTTTGTTTTCCTTCCGGCTCTATGACCCTTTATTGAGGCAAGGGTTGTTCTGCGATCTCCATACGCTCCGTTATTCCCTCAACCTCTCTCAGTGTATAGAGATGATGGTAGAGTCCCCGCTTGGCAAGAAGTTCTTCGTGCTGTCCTTCCTCCACAATTGTGCCTTTATGTAAGACGAGAATTCGATCTGCCCGCTGAATGGAGGAAAAGCGATGCGCGATCATCAGCGTGGTACGACCCTTCATCAGCTCCGTTAAGGCTGACTGCACCAACGATTCCGACTGACTATCCAAGGCTGAGGTGGCTTCATCCAGGATCAAAATTCTCGGATCTTTGAGTAGCGCCCTTGCAATAGCGATGCGCTGTCGCTGTCCTCCAGACAGATTAATTCCTTTTTCACCTAGAATGGTATCATAGCCCTCGGGAAGCGCCTGAATAAATTCATGCGCATTGGCTCGGCGACTGGCCTCTATCATGTCGGATTCAGGAGCTTCCGCTCGACCATACCGGATATTGTCTGCGATCGTTCCACCAAAAAGCAGTGTTTCCTGAGGCACAAGCGCTAACTGTTGATACAAACTATCCACTTGAATGGAGGTGAGATCATGCCCGTCAACCAGCACCCGACCGGCGGTTGGGTCATAAAAACGATGCAGTAAATTCACAATAGTCGTTTTCCCGGCTCCGGTTGGTCCCACCAGGGCCACACATTCCCCGGCCTGAATCGAGAAAGATACGGCATCCAAAACAGGGGGCCGGCCCTCATAGCTAAATTGTACTTGATCAAACTGCACCTGCCCGTGAATGGGCGTTAAGGCCTTTGCCATCGGACTATCCTGAATTTCCAGTGGAGTATCCAGGAGCTCAAACACCCGCGTCATCGCTCCTTGCACTTCCTTCACCTGAGAGAACATCCGGGCGGCTGATCCGAATGGGCCAATTAAAATTCCCGCAAAGAGAACAAACGAAAATAATTCCCCAGGTGATAGCTGACCTTCGATGACTTGCTTGCCCCCATACCATAAGACGCCAATCGCCATCACAAACGTACAGAAGGTGATGACGGGAACAAACACGGCCAACACCGCGGTCCGTTTCATGGTGGTCGCTAACAAGGTCTCTATGGCTGAACGAAACCGTGCTTCCTCCCGTTTACCCTGGACAAAGGATTTGACCACCCTAATGCCTGACACCACTTCTTCTATTAACGTGGTGACATGGGCGGTTTGATCCTGAATTTGCATCGATAAGACTTTTAACCGCTTCCCAAACATCCTGGCGACAAGGGCCAGCAAAGGCAAGAGAATGAGAATCAGGAGACACAGCCGCCAATTCATCACCAAAAGAAATCCCACGCCCCCAATGATGGTCACAAGATGCTTCAGGGCATCCATCGGGGTCTCCGTTAATAAATTCTGAATCACCCCGACATCGTTCATCAATCTGGAAATCAACTCTCCGGTTCGCCGTTTCGCAAAGAAATTCAGTGATAACCGATGGAGATGAGAGAAGACGTGGGTACGAAAATCCGCCATTACATGCTGGGAAGCCAGCGCGGTCAAATAACTATGAGCCATGGATAACAGGCCCTGGCCGATCACCAACCCGACAAAGACCCACACCATGCTGGTCAATTTCGGCAAGTCCCGTTGAACCGTTATAAGATCCCACAGCGAGCCGCCCAACCTGATGAGCAACAGGTTGCAGGCCGCGACACCCATCACCAAAACCCCCGCACCGACCATGGTCATCAGATAGGGACGGAGGAAGGGAATAAATCGAGACAGATAGTTCATAATGGCCTTACACGAACAGGTGCTTAAATCCGTTTAGAGGTAGGTAAGAAGCGACGTCACCAATTCACAATCGGAGGGTGCGACAAGGCGAGAGAAATGACAAAATGGAGGCTAGTCGAGTTGAATAACCGATTCGATTTGATTTTTGTTTAAAGCGACAAACGCAGAATGTTCAGTGTCATTGATCAGCACATCCGTTAAGTTAATAAACAGGACAGACTCATCATTTAACACATCTGAAATTCTATTTCGCATAGGCGGGATTAAGAGATCTCCGACATATGACGACAAAGAGGAACGGACCCGAATACGAGTTTTTTTCCCCTGGGTCATATTCAAGCCCTTGACCATCCCGCCTATGTAAATTAATTACGACGTTTGGCAAACTTCATTCGGCGAAGGAGTTTTTTATGTTTATGCTTGCGCATTTTCTTCCGTCGCTTTTTGACAACACTGGACATAAAGGTACATTCCTGGGTGAATTCGATGCGGCTATCTTGGTTCAGAGAGTCTCGCGCTGAATTTGGCAAACAAGTCCCCGACTGCCGGCTGACTACCTATCATAGGGTCAGGAAAGGTGTCAAGGAAACCATCCACATCATACCTGTTCCTTCACTCATTAATCATCTACTTTCTATAAATTCTCTTGACCCCCTCCAGCATTCTTCTTCATTATAGAATTTCATGATTCTGCTTCGATTTTTAAATAACCATCTTTTGTTGCTTTTAATAACGTTTCCGATCCTTATTTCCCTCGCAGGATCAGGATGTTCGAAAAAAGCCCCCAAATACCCTGAGGACCACGCCCGATTCCAACGAGTAGTGCAAGCTATCAAAACACTGGAAAAAGCCTATGTCAATCACGATGCATCGGGCTTCCAGGACCTACTACTTCCCCTTGAAAACCTTGACCTCTTAGAAGCCAAGGTTCGAGAAGACTTCGCTACTTTTACCACTATTCAGCTGGACCTGACCATCGATCGCATGGTGATTGATGGAGATCGTATTTCGGCCTTTGTCTCCTGGCAAGGCAACTGGGAACGCTCCCCTCAGGAAGCTCCCGCTCAAGCCAGCGGTCATGGGGTCCTGCTGTGGAGTGGCAATCAAGTCATCCTGCTCCGGGGGATTGAAGGAAACCTGCCTTTTGCCATGACACACCGTCTCAATTTTTCTTCTTAACCATCAACTTTTTCACTGCTCCAATCATTTCCATGTCTTCCGCTGCCGCATCACATCATTCCTCCCACGTGATTTCGACGGATTTCCTGATTTTAGGCGCGGGTGTGGCAGGCCTTCGAGCTGCAATTGAATTAAGTCGATATGGTCGTGTCACCATGGTCGCCAAAGGTGGGCCACAAGACAATAATTCTTTCTATGCCCAAGGAGGCGTAGCGGTCGCGCTCAGCGAGGAAGATGACGTGGTTCTCCATTTGGCAGATACTCTGAAAGCCGGCCATCAACTCTGTTCCCGGCCAGCCACCAAAATACTCGTTGAAGAAGGACCCTCCCGTATTCATGAATTGATTGAATGGGGAGCGAAATTTGACACAGTGGATGGCAAACTCGCGTTCACCAGGGAAGGCGCCCACAGCCGTCATCGAGTATTACGAGCCGGAGGGGATGCCACCGGCAGCGAAATGGTTCGTGCACTCAGCGTCAAAGCCCAAACCCTGAAAAACCTGACCTGGATGGGAAATCATGTTGCGGTTGAGCTATGCATCCAGGACGGACGATGCTGGGGAGCGTTAATCCTTGATGAATTGAGTGGGACTCTTAAGATCGTCTGTGCTCCCGCCACACTTTTAGTCACAGGGGGGGCCGGGCAGGTCTATGCTCGAACCACCAACCCGGCCAATGCGACCGGAGATGGCATTGCCATGGCTTATCGGGCGGGTGCCATTCTGGAGGATATGGAATTCGTCCAATTTCATCCAACCGCCCTGTATCTCCCATCCAGTCCTCCTTTTCTGCTGTCCGAAACTTTACGAGGCGAAGGAGGGATTTTACGCAATAATCGCTGCGAGCGCTTCATGAAAAACTATCATCGAAGCCAGGACCTCGCACCAAGGGACATCGTCTCCCGGGCTATCTGGACGGAAATGCAACGAACCAAAGCTCGTCATGTCTATTTAGATGTGACCCATTTGGGGGCCGCATTTTTGAAAGAACGGTTTCCTACCATCTACTCGACCTGCTTACGATACGATATTGACATCACAGAGGAATGGATCCCGGTTTCCCCCAGTGCTCATTATTTTATGGGCGGCGTTAAAACCGACCTGGATGGGGCTTCCACCATCCCAGGCCTGTTTGCGGCAGGGGAAGTAGCCTGTTCCGGAGTTCACGGTGCCAATCGACTCGCGAGTAATTCTTTGCTGGAAGGTCTGGTCTTTGGCTATCGGGCAGCCCAAGCCGCTTCTTCTTGTTCGACGATCAGCTCCTGCCCTGACTTTTCAAATTCTCCGCTCCTCCGAAAACCCAGCGGACGGAAGATGTCCACTCAAGATGTGGAAAAAATCAGAAACTCTTTACGGCGTCTGATGTGGTCTAAAGTCGGATTGGTGCGAACGGGGAATTCATTAAAGAAAACCGTCGATCAGGCTCAGCTATGGTCATCCAAGCTTTTGGCGGCCCCGTGGAGCCGGCCTGGACTAGAAACCCGGAATATGGTTTTGGTTGGACAATGCATTGCGGAAGCTGCACTTTGGCGATCCAATAGCGTGGGAGCCCATTTCCGTGAAGATTTTCCGTTCCATAAAGGACTCGCCTGGAAAACTCATAGCCGGTGTCAACAGGACAATGACGCCAAACCCACTGCGGTTATTACCCCAAAGAATACAAAAAATACCACACCGCGTTGAATGTTATGTCTATTGAGGGCGCGTGATAACCGGCCCCAACCATCTTTCCAAATTATCCTGGAAACCCTTCCATAATGCCATCGTGATTGGCCCACTCTTTCCTTGACCTATAGGATCTTCTCCAACTTGAGAGACCGCCATCACTTCCAGTCCTGTGTTCGTCATAAAGCATTCATCGGCTTGAAGCATGTCCATAGGGGAATATGCCCCTTCCTCCACCTCAATTTTTAAATCCCTGGCTAAGGCGATCACCACTTCTCGAGTGATCCCCTCCAGGATTCCGCAGGCAACAGAAGGAGTATGTAATCGGTGGTTTGCCACAAAAAAGATATTGCTCGTCGTACATTCCGTCACATGACCGTCCATATTCAACATCAGGGCGTCAAACGCTCTTGCCTGTACGGCTTCCTGCTTGGCCAAAATATTGTTGAGAAAACTCAGCGACTTAATTTGAGGTGATTGGGCAGATTCCGGATTTCGTCGAACTGAAACGAGTTGCACCCTGACTCCCTGCTCCCGCATTTGGGCAGGATAGGCCACCACAGACCTCGCCATCACGACAATAGTCGGGCGGGGACAAAGACCAGGGTCAATCCCGAGTTCCCCTTCACCTCGAGATATCGTTATGCGGAGACTGGCATCCTCAAGTTCATTTCGAATCAACATTTCGGTCATGATGGCTTCCCAAGCGTCATCCTGGATCGGAAGAACCAGACCGATCAGATCACAAGATCGTCGAAGACGTGCCAAATGTCGTTCTAATAAAAAAATGCGCCCCTGATAGACACGGAGGGTTTCATAGACACCATCCCCATATAAAAACCCATGGTCAAAGACCGATATTCGAGCATCCTCTTTTTTAACAAACTGATCGTTGAGAAAGATCCACATCTCTTATACCCGTTTCGTCGTCAGTAATTCCCTTTCAGAACCTGGAAAAAAGCTTCGGCCTTTTTGAGCGTTTCCTTATACTCCCGCTCAGGGTCCGAATCAGCCACAATCCCCGCTCCCACCTGGAGATATCCCTGTCCCGCCGTGAGCCATAACGTGCGAATGGCAATATTCAAGTCAAGATCCCCGTTCCACCCGATAAACCCAATCGACCCGGTGTAAATTCCCCGACGAACGGGCTCAAGCTGCTCGATGAGTTCCATGCAATGGACTTTAGGCACTCCGGTAATGGTCCCTCCAGGAAACGTGGCTCGAATAAGGTCGAAACCATGGCAGACGTCACTCAAACGGCCGGAAACCTGGGAGACCATATGCATGACATGAGAATATCGTTCCACGGTCATCAACTCATTGACTCGAACGGATCCGTAGTCGCACACCCGCCCCAGGTCATTTCGAGCCAAATCAACCAACATGAGATGCTCCGCCCGTTCCTTGGGGCAAGACAACAGATCTTCCGCCAACCGTCGATCAACTTGAGGCTCTATGTCCCGAGACCTGGTACCCGCGATAGGACGCATATCCGTACGTCCCCCTGAAAGCCGTACTAATCGTTCCGGAGAATTACACACGATGACATCAGACTCCAACACGAGGAAGGCCGAATGGGGGGAAGGATTGACCTTCCGCAATTGCCGATATATGTCAGCTCCAGCTTCGACTTGGCTTGCAAAACAATGAGTCACTCCCTCAACCCGGAATCGATGAGAGAGATTAGCCTGATAAATATCTCCGGCAGCAATGAAGTGCTTGCAGGCACGCACGCGATCCATATATTCCAAAGACGATTGCTCCCCCTCTATGCGAAGCGAGGACATAGCGGAATGCATCTTCGTTTGAAGGTTCTCAGGAATCATCACTTTGGCTTGCAGATCAGACAGGCGCGCCTGCCCTTCCCGCAACAAGTGATCCCAGCTTTCGCCCGCCAATCGCTCAGGCGAAGGCGCAAATATCAGCCAGACCCCCGGAGCCTGATGATCCACGGCCACAAAGATCTCGACAAACAGAAAGTACAGGTCAGGAAAATGCAGATCATCCGGCAGACACTCGGGTAGAACCTCAAACGTACGGGCAAGGTCGTAGCTGAAACAGCCGATCGCTCCTCCCTGGAACGGCGGGAATTGGTGCCCCGAACCGGCAGTCTGCCTCGCGAAGGTACGCTGCAACATCGCGAATGGATCACCGATGTGCTTTTCCTTTTTACCCAACGAAACCGATTCATACGCGTGCCCCTTCCCCCGGACCACGCGATAGGGATCGCACCCCAAATAAGAAAAACGACAGGACACCCCATCTTGAACGGCGTCATGCTCCATGAAAAATGAATGTGGAGCGTAACCGGTCACCCGGCCAAAGAGATCAAAGGGATCTTCAAAAGCGGGGGAGCAGTGCTGAATAAGGGGAAAACACGAGGTCGAATGAAGCGAGGCATGAGTGCCTCGTTCGGCATGCTTGGGAATGGAGGACAAGGGTTAAGGACTATCTGATGAAGGATTTTCTAAGGCCCGCATGGCGTCCTCGGGAGACAACAACCCCTCTTGCACCAGGTTATCAAGCAGATCTTTGGCGGCTTTTTCAGAAGAGCGTCGGATCCCGCGAACCCGTACACCGGGGGGATAAAACCGAAGAAAATCAGGATTCGTCACCCGTATGGTGACCGTTTCACTTTCCCCATAGGGTGGAAGATCCTTTCGATTACTGGGAATCCTGAAAAAATGTTTTCCCTCCCCAGTCATACCATCCGATCCCTCGATTTTGATTCGATTGGAAATTTCTTTCCCGGAAATTTCCAGCACAGAATCCACTACCAGGATTAAGGAATCTGCAATCAACGGATCCCCCGTTTGGTTTTTGACCTTCACCGTATATTCTACTTCACTGACAGACGTTAATATATCGTTACCGGAGAAGGGATCGAGCTGCTTATATTGAACAACAGGCACCACCCCACCCGTTAAATCCGGCAAATCATCCACCCCTGAGGAAGTGGCTCCCAGGGGATTCTCATATGCTGCAAACGCCATGATCAGGAGGAACACCAACTGCTTCTTCATCATAATGTCGGCCTAAATATTAGTAACAGTACTGAACCAGCTAAGAGGCTTCATGATTCTCTGTCTTGATCAGGCGTACCTTACCATACCATTATTGAAAAATGGGACCTTTGTTGCTTGACATGATTCGTGATTTTTTGCTTGAATGTGTCCCCTTCCGACGACTCGCCTGGCCGATTAAAAAAATGGCACCTTCTCAGGATCCAATGTTTGCGGGGCTGGGACAGGCAATGCGAGTGGGGACGGACCTTCTTGCCGCCCTTATCGTCGGTGGATTCCTTGGTTGGTTAATTGATTCGTATGTGTTGGATACCACACCGTGGGGTATGGCGTTAGGACTGGTACTGGGATTAATCGCTGGAGTTCGCAATGCCTACCGTGCAGCTCAGCGTTGGAAACAATGAGTCACTAGACACAAGGTTTAGTTTTGGAAGATCCGTTACATCCCTTCGAGCTTCATAACTTTCTCCCGCTTTCCTTTTTCGGCCTTGACATTTCCGTCAATAAGGCCGTCTTGATGATGTGGGTTGTGGTGGGGCTTGTTACGCTCCTATTGATGAAAGCTGGTGGCGCCAGGGCATTGGTGCCTTCTAAGCTCCAAAGTCTTGGAGAGTTGCTGGTCGACTTTATTCGCGGAATTATTCAGGACACGATGGGGGCCTCTGGGATGCGATATTTCCCCCTCATCAGTGCCCTCTTTTTGTTTATCTTATTTTCAAACCTGGTCGGTCTCATACCTGGATCTTATACGATTACCAGCCAAATTATTGTGACCGGGGTGTTTGCTGTAGGCGTCTATCTCCTCAGTCTTATCATAGGATTCCAACTCCATGGCGCTAAATTCTTTGGGATACTTGTTCCTCCTGGCACACCAGGATGGCTCCTTCCCCTAATGATTCCCATTGAATTAATCAGCCAACTGGCTAGACCGATCTCTCTGGCCGTCAGATTATTTGCCAATATGACTGCCGGACATGTCATTCTTGGGGTTTTGTTCGGCCTTACCATAGCAGGCGGGCTTATGATTGGGTGGCTGCCTTTTTCATTTACCATCGCACTCTATGGCTTGGAAGTCGGAATTGCCTTTATTCAAGCCTATATTTTTACAGTTTTAACCTGCGTCTACATTGGTGACGCCATGCATCTGCACTAAATCACGCTCGAACAAAACGATAAGGGAACACTCACAATTAGTCCCTTTTAAACTGGGAGGACAACACTACAATGGATTCTGCAGCAGCAGCACTTTTGGGAATGGGCCTAGCGGCCGCGGGCTTTGCGGGCGCCGGGATCGGCATCGGGTATATTTTTGGAAAAATGATTGAGGCAGTCGCCCGTCAACCAGAGGCAGAAGCCAGGGTCGGCAAGTATATGTGGATCGGGTTCGCCCTGGTCGAAGCCATCGCGCTCTACGGGCTGGTCATCGCCTTTATCATCATGGGCAAAGGATAAAGGGCTCCTGATCTATGCCACAATTTGACTCACATTTCTTTTCGTCACTGATATTCTGGGAACTCCTCTCATTTGGGATCCTTCTATGGGTGCTCTATAAGTACGCTTTGCCCCCGATCCTGGAAACGCTGGAAGCCCGTGAACGAAAGATCAGAGAAAGCCTCGACCAGGCCGAGCAGAACCGAGTTGCAGCAGAGGGAAAGCTCAAGGAATATGAAACCAAGCTTCAGTTGGCTGCCAAAGAAGTGGAAACGATCCTGACAGAGGCCAAGCAACAGGCTCAACGGCTACTTGACGAAAACGAGCAGCGGCTTCGCGTGGAATCACAGAGGATTAAAGAGGAAACGACGCAAGACATTGATCGTGAGCGACGGAAGGCCATTCAAGACATTAAGACCCAATCGGCTGAGTTGGCCATTTTGGTTGCCGAGAAGGTGATTGGTCGAAGCTTATCGGACGACGACCATCGGCGATTTGCACAGGAAGCTCTAGAGGCAGTCGCTGCCCAGTCAAAAAACTAAATATTTCCAAATTTTCTTGGAAAAACCTCCATCGCAGGAGGCATTCTTTCCGGGATCGCTCCTATCAAACCGTCGTGCACAATAAAAAAGAGGGAAGCATCACTTCCCTTTTTTTTTGCCTCCCCGAACACATCAGACAATAGGACATAGGTAAAACTCTCCCGGTTAACCCATTCACAACAATTTTGGTATAGACTTCAAACCGGACCTGAGGGAAGGTTCCCTCCTCCGGCCCGATACCCTTCCAAGTCAAGTGTGATCGTTTGAAATCCAAGCTTTTTAAATTTCTCCACTAACCGGGATCTTCCTGGTTCTTCCATCAGAATTCCCATTTGCGTCGGGTCTATCTCGATTCTCGCCAAATCGCCGTGAAGGCGAACCCGCACTTGCATAATCCCTTGAGCCACCAAAAAGGCCTCGGCCTGTTCTACCCGGGAAAGATAGGCCTTCGTAATGGGGAGCCCTCGGGTAATTCGTGAAGACAAACAAGCGGCGGCCGGCTTATTCCAATTGGCTAGCCCCAACCCTTTGGCCAATTCCCGAATATCCGCCTTACTGAGTCCCGCCTCAACCAAAGGACTCCGCACACCTAGCTGTCTGGCCGCATTAATGCCCGGACGATCTTCACCCAAGTCATCCACATTGGTCCCATCCACAATGGTATGAAACCCCACGGCATCCCGAAGACTGGAAAGCAATCGGTATAAATCCGTTTTGCAATGGAAACATCGGGTTGCATCATTTTTGACAAATGACTCAATTTGCAACTGATCCGTTTCGACCAATTGCAAAGGCGCGCCGATCGCTGCACTTAATTGTTTGACCTCTTCCACTTCCAATGCCGGAAATGTTGGCGAAACCGCCGTCACGGCCTTGGCCTGAGACCCAAGTATGTCAAAGCCAACCTTCAAAACGAGTGTGCTATCGACCCCACCAGAAAATGCAACCACCACCGATTCCATATCGGAAAAGAGTTCTTGCAAGGCTTCATACTTCCCCTGCAGAGTTGGTTCAAGGCTGAGCATAGAGAGTGAGACTCCTTTTCTTGTTCGTGGTCGACTGATTCAAAACTTCAGCAGCTGATCGACCTAATTGGCCGCAAGCTCCCAACACATCGTCTCCCCGGCTTTTTCGGAGAAACACATCCAGGCCTTTATTTCTAACAATATCTTGAAAGGCATCAACCACACCTGGTGACGGACGTCGAAAGGGGTTACCCGGAAACTCATTAAACGGAATCAAATTCACCTTACACCGGATCCCCTGTACAAGCCGTACCAAACGCCTGGCATCTTCAGGTGAATCATTGACGCCCGCTAACAACACATATTCAAACGTCAGAGGGCGTTCGCTGAATTGAGTATATTGACGACAGGCATCAAGCAATTCAGATAAATCGTAGCGCCCATTCACTGCAGGCATCAGTTGTCCCCGTTGTTCATTGGTCGTGCCATTTAAGGATATGGCCAGATTCACGCCTAATCGTCTCACATCTGGAAATCGCGGGATCCAGCCCGCCGTGGACACCGTGATGCGTCGTGGGGAAAAACCCAAGCCCCACTCAATATTGGTGAGACGCTGGATCGCATCGGCGACCGGCTCAAAATTCACCAACGGCTCTCCCATTCCCATGAACACCAGTGAAGACAGATGCTCATCTTCCGGCAGATAAGCTTGGACATTCAACACCTGCCCGACAATTTCATGGGCGCGCAAGCTTCGCTTCAGGCCCATCTCGGCCGTCAAACAAAAACCACAATCCAGGGTGCACCCGACTTGGGAAGACAGACACAAGGTCCGCCGACGGCCATCCGGAATCAATATCGTCTCTACAGCCAAGCCATCCTCTAAATTCCATACAAACTTAACTGTGCCATCGCTGGCAATCGTGGGAGGTAGAGATTCCATGCCGTGAATAGTCGCTACCTCCTGCAACCTGCCCCGATCGGTCTTAGACAAGTTGGTCATCGACTCAATATCCACTACACGATGCTGGTAGAGCCATCGCAGAATTTGACCTGCCCGATATCGTGGCCAACCGAGTTCCTGTATGAAGGCACTCAGTTCATTTGCGTTGAGGGCAAGGAGATTGAGAGGGGGGGTATTTGCAGTCATCACGTTTAAGTCCAACAATCAAATAATTCATCAATCATAGCATCCTTATCTTCCCAAGCCATCTTAAAAATATTCCAGCCTGTCTCAATATGCTCGGTTTACACCTAGAGCCTGTCTGTCCGGGGTGATCAGAGCGAAATGGCGACTGAGCAAAGCCGAGGTTTGACGATTTCACTGGCCCATCGTGGATGGGTCAAGAAAACGGAGAATTTTTGACCGCGTAGAAACCTTTACAGCCGATTCCTCCCTATTCAGACATTTTCCTAGGTAGGACTACACCACAATATGTTGTCAACTCATTCATGAAATGCTTTAAACAACGGTTTACTCCATAGCATATTTTCTGACTTAAATTCCGTCAAAAAATGAGCCGCTTACATTATCGCTCATTATTGTAGAAATTTATGTCAATTATCATCACTCTCAAACCAACCATTCCAAACGCCAATACCACGATACAATACCTAGTTAATAAGGCACATTCACATACTGCAAGAACGACTATCCTACCAAATATTGAATTCACAGAATCATAAACCACTAAGTTTAGGCTTTTCATTTTAATAGATTAATTTCATAATGATCACTTCACAAACAGACCATTGACTTATAATAAACCAATCGCAATTTGCATATTTGTTTGAAGGCAACCTTTAATAATAAAAATTTAAAGCTTGCTTGTTGACTTTGCTTTAAAACACGAATAGAATTAGACTCAACATATGGTGGAGTTCGCGAAATGGAGGATCAAAATGACCAGCTTAAAGATATCAGTGATGGGCTGGAACAGCGCATTAGTGTTTATGAGCGAAAACTCAAGGATCTTCAAAAAAAACGGGAGCAGGTTGGTGAGGAAATCGCGACGGTTGAGAAATACCTGGAGTTGGCAAAAACCCTTTATCGCGTCGAAGCTGACAAAGCGAAGCTGGCGAGTCTCTCCAGCCAGATCTTCTCGAATAAGGAAGGGCATCTGTCCTCAGCCGATACGGATGTCGCGTCTAAGTCGAGGGAAATTCTCCTAGGCCGAAGCAAATACGTGGGTATGAGTGTACCTGATGCGGTGTACATGGTTCTCCAAGAGATCGGTCGTCCACTACATGCCAAAGAACTTTTTCAACGCCTCAAAGAAGGCGGGATGCCGATCCGGGGAAAAACTCCAGTCACATCAGTTGCCACATCCTTAAAACGCGATCCTCGGTTTCGAAAAGTGGGGCCTAATACATTTGAAGTCAATCACGAGAAAACATTAACCAAAGCCGTCTGACCCGCAATGACGGGCATGATCGATGATCTGAAAGGGGGTGAGTGAATTGGCAGCAACAAAAAAGAAAGCCGCTCCAAAGAAAAAGGCCGCGGCCGCCGCGAAACCCAAAGCAAAAGCAAAGACCAAGAAGAAGTAGCTGTAGAGCCCACCTGCAGTGCCACTGGGAGTGGGGCCACCCACTCCCAGTGTGTTTTTCCTTCTAACTCCCTTAAACACTCACATCACTGATTCGCATGAACGTAACCTGACGCTTGGGATTTCCGCAGACTTCAGGTATGCTGGAAAACGTTCTTTCCCACATTATCTATGCCACTATCTACTACCGAATATCACTCGTTAACCCCCATCGCCATTCAAGCCGCCCGGCAGGGCGGAGCGATCCTTCTCGACTACGCCAAAAAAGGATTTCAAGTCCATCAAAAGGATCAAGCCATCAACCTGGTCACCGAAGCGGACCTGCGTTCAGAGGAAGCCGTCATTCAGACCATCCGACAGGCATTTCCCGAACACCAGATCCTCAGCGAAGAACAGGGCCTGCAGGACATCCCTTCCCATCCCGTCAAATGGATCGTCGATCCTTTAGACGGCACCACCAACTTCACCCACGGCTTTCCAATGTACAATGTCTCTATCGGCGTGGAATATGAAGACACATGCGTTCTCGGAGTGGTCTATGATCCCACACGGGACGAACTGTTTCTGGGACAACAAGGGAAGGGAGCCACACTCAACGGCACACCGATTCATGTCTCGGCGACACCTCAATTAAACGAAGCGTTGCTCGTCACCGGCTTTGCCTATGACGTGCACACCGCCAAAGATAACAACCTCAAGGAATTTTGCGCATTCACCCTACGCGCGCGCGGGATGCGGCGCACCGGCACCGCCGCGATTGACCTCTGTTACATCGCCTGCGGCCGATTCGATGGCTTTTGGGAGCTACAACTCAATCCGTGGGACACTGCGGCAGGAAAAGTCATCCTGGAAGAAGCCGGAGGAAACCTCACCGATTACGCGGGAGAGCCCTACTCCATCTATGGAACCACCCTTATCGCCACCAACGGCCATATCCATCAGGAAATGGCTGAGGTCCTTCAGAAATGTCGTCAAGAATAAATTCTTCATCATATCGTTGATCGATACCGGATCACGATTTCATCAAAGTCTCTTTCGTCCAACCTTCTCAGTACCCCTAGTCTTTGTATAATTCTTCACAAGCTTCCTGTTATGTCGGATCGGCAAGCAGCAGCTGAATTTTTAGTTCGGTTTCCTCATAGCTGCCTTCACCGATCTTGGTGTATTGAATATTTCCCCGCTTATCGATTAGATACAGCGTCGGCCAATATCGGTTGCGATACTGCCGCCAGTTCCGGAAATCATTATCGATCGGCACGGCATAGGGAATGTTGTGCTCCTGGATATACTCTTTGACTTTCTCCACATCGTATTCATATTTGAACTCCGGCGAATGCACCGCAATCACGACCAACCCTTGCTTGGCGGACATGTCATGCCATTCTTTGACATTGGACTCGATGTTCCGGCAATTCCAACATCCGAAGGTCCAGAACCCCACCACCACGACTTTGCCACGGAGATCTTCCATCTTAAGTGGTGCTGAGTGAATCCAAGCCGGACTGATAATTTCTGGAGCAGGAACATTAGCTGCAAAACCTAGGGTGACAAAATAGAAAAGAATACAGATCGGCCCTAAGACAACCAAACTCCATAAACTTTTCTTTCCCATCATCAAATCTCCTTATTGAATCTCTCCGCTCCGCTTTCAGGGTCGCCGCCCACATGGGTGTTCTCGTACATCACCAAATGGTCTTTTTCCTCAGCTTGTGACACAACCCATTTCAAAAGGCTTATAGATGCCAGGTTTTGGCAAAAAGACCCATAACCATTGACGCCCCACCCGGCCTCATTGGATTGGACGAACGCAAGACACAGAAAGGCGGAACAACTCGCTACGCCAAGGCAAGGCCCACCGGTTAAATAGCATATTCGACCACGGGGAGAGGGAGGGCAGGCGTCGGATAAAGAGAAGTATAGGGGTTTCAGAACATTATAAATGGCATGACTCAAAAACAGGAACGGCCTGGGAATCATTTAAAATAACGATGAGAGAGCAATCTGTTGTTTTAAGGAAAAATGATGAGGGAGAAAGGATTCGTGGTGAGTGAGGAGAACGGAGAAGATTCGAATTATTGAACAGAGGGTGGGTTCTGATTTTGAAGATCACAATGCGTCCCTTGAGTTCCATCTGAATATTCATAAGTCTCACAAGGATGTCCATTTTCATCCAGGGAACTCCCTACATATTGACCATGCTCTCCCCAACACCCTCCCAGAAGACCAGATAAAATTACCGGCCCTAAAACCTCCCTAACTGAACTCATGCATCTACCCCATATCCCTAAAACTATGCTCGGGATTGCGTTCGGCGGCGAAGTTTTTCGACCACGAGCTGCGAAACAGGACGACGGCGCGGTCCCGGCTGTCTTTGACGACCAGGGCATCTGATGGCGGTTTAAAGGCCTCCACATCGCCCACCAACCAGGCACTGGATTCATAGGGCAACACATCCACCACCACCTTGACGCGGTATTCGCTTTGTAGACGAAATTCCAATACATCAAACTGGAGTTTTCCGACGGCAGCTACAAAAGATTCCAGGCCATCCAGACTCCGAAGGATTTGAATGGTCCCTTCCCTGGCGAGTTGCTCGATCCCTTTGTCGAACGACTTCCGCATGGTGGTATCAGTGGGGCGCACACGGGCAAAGACTTCCGGTTGAAATTGTGGAAGCGGTTTGTAATTAAACGCGTCCGCCACCGAAATCGTGTCGCCAATCTGAAAAATCCCTGGATTGATAATCCCAATGACATCACCGGGATATGCCACATCGACCGTATTGCGTTCCTTCGCCACCATACTATGGGGCCTTGAGAGCCGCACCTCCGTGTTGGTCCGATGATGTTTCACCACCACATCCCGCTCAAATCGCCCGGAACAGACCCGTAAAAAGGCCGTACTATCGCGATGGCGTGGATTCATATTGGCCTGGAGTTTAAACACATAGGCGCTGAATGGTGTCTCCACCGGATCGATCATCATTTCACGGCCATCCGGGGTATCCGCTAATCGACCGTGAGCGGAAGGGGCGAATTCCACAAACGCATCGAAAAATGCTTCCACGCCGAAATTGGTCATAGCTGATCCAAAGAAGACCGGCGTGACTTTTCCATTTTGAAACTCATCTTTCGAAAACGGATTCCCGGCAATATCCAGCAATTCCAGATCATGCATCAATTCATCCCAGATATACCCGGCCATCCGGTTTTTCACTGAGGGGTCGTCCAACGAGAGTTCCATGAGGTCCGGTTTCGACGCCCCTCCCGCAGCCGTTTTGGTATAGAGCAACACCTTTCTGGTTTGCCGATTCACGACCCCGAGAAAGTCTTGTCCCGACCCGATGGGCCAGTTGATGGGACTGGCATGAATGCCCAATACGTCTTCCACTTCTGCCATGAGATCCAGCGGGGCCCGTCCCGGCAAGTCCATCTTGTTAATGAAGGTCAATACGGGAATCTGGCGAAGACGGCAGACTTCAAACAATTTTCGTGTTTGCGTTTCAACGCCCTTGGCGGCGTCAATAACCATGATCGCGCTATCGGCCGCCGTGAGTGTCCGGTAAGTATCCTCGCAAAAATCCTGATGGCCTGGCGTATCCAACACGTTGATAACCGCCCGTTTATAGGGAAATTGCATCGCCGAGGCGGTGATGGAAATTCCGCGCTCCTGCTCCATTTCCATCCAATCCGACGTGGCCATTTTCCGGTTTTTCCGCCCTCCTACCATACCGGCGGTGCGCACCAGCCCTGAGTAGAGCAGGAGTTTTTCGGTCAAGGTGGTTTTGCCGGCGTCCGGATGGCTGATGATGGCAAAGGTCCGACGCTTATTCGCTTCTGAGCGGATTTCTTGTTTGAGTTGGATGGTCGTCATATTACCTTTTGGGCGAATAGGCCCGATCGATTATAATTTCTCCAACTGACCCTGCGCCCGGGCCAGGCTCAGGCGAGAGGCATTAAAGGTGAAGAGGCCTTCAATCAAATTATCTCTGGCTTGTGCCACACGGGTTTGCGCGTCGGTGACTTCGAGATTGGTGGCAACACCGACCGCAAACCGTTCACGGGATAATTCCAATTCCGTGAGAGAAAATTTCAAACCTTCTTCCGCAACCGCCACTTGCTGTTTGGCCGAACTCAATGTGATCAGCGCATCGCGCACTTCCAAACCCACCTGATATTGTACATCCTGTGTCCTGATTGCTTCCTGCCTGACGAGACTGCGACTCTCTGAAATTCTGGCTTCCCGCATTCCCCCATCGAAAATCGGCACCCTCATTAATACCTGGACATTGTCGGTGGTCAACGCATTGGGGATTTGATTACCAATCATGCCCACATCGCCCAAGGCCTGAATGGAGGGCACCCGTTCGTTGGTCACGGAACTTAACGTCAGGGAAGCCAGTCGCTCACGATTCTGCTGTGCCTTCAGTTCAGTCCGGTTTTCTTTTGCCACCTGCAAGGCTTCTCCAACGGATTGTTCAGAGACGTTTTCTAATTTCATGACATCGGTAAGCACCAACTGCACATCGAACGACAACCCCATCGCCCGAATGAGATTAAGTTTGGCACGATCCCGGTCATTTTCAGAGACCAATAATCGCTGCCTGGCGTTTTCCAATTGAACCTTCGCCCTCGTCACATCAAGGCTGGTCGCCATGCCCGCGGATTTTCGTTCGGCCGCCAAACGCAGTAATTCCTTATTCAGCGCCACATCCGCCATGCGAGCATTCACTGCCGCTTTGGCTCGAAGCGTTTCCAAATAAATCAGACCTGTCGTCGCCATGGTATCCCGTTTAGTGACTTCTGCATCCAATCCTGCCACATCGACTCCCGCCTTGGCAGCCCGCCATTTTTGGATGAGACTCAAACTGAACACATTCTGGGTGAGAAAGGCCCGCATTTCGTAAAAATCCCTGGGACCGACGACGGTGGCATTCGAGCCAAAGGACCCTGTAAAGAATCGACGCCGGGCGGCGCCTGCCGTTCCTGAAAGATTGGGCAATAATTCGCCAAGTTGAGTATTGGCTCTATCCTGCGCCTGTGCAATACGTTCTTTAAACAACCGGACCGTGGGATTTTGATCGACGGCGGCCTCCATGGCTTCCCGCAAACTCAACCGCAACTCGGGAAGATCCCGAGCCGTGGAAGATTCCAGCGGAGTAGCCCACGTCACCGGGCTGGATCCGCCCGACACTCCGATGCTCACCACAAATAGCAACACCACCTTCGAAACCTGTCCTACCATCATATCCATTCCCTTCGCCTCTTGACTACAGAGAGCCTCCCGAGGGTTGTTGAGCCACCAATTGAGGCTTTCTTTTCACTGCCCATTTGCGTTGCGTATCAATGACCAAAGTAAACAAAGCCGGAATGACAATAAGAGTGAACACCGTGGAGACCAAGAGGCCACCCAGGACCACACTCCCGATCCCCCGGTACAGCTCGGATCCCGCGCCAGACGAGACCACAAGCGGAAAAAGGCCAAAGAGCGTCGTGAGTGTCGTCATCATAATCGGCCGGACGCGGATTTTGACGGATTCACGAATCGCCTCCCGAAGCGGTAATCCTTGCCACAATTCTTCTTCAATCGAATCCGTCTGGTCCCGTCCCTTCATGAAATTTAAGGCCTGGTGCACCACCAGAATGGCATTATTAACTACCACCCCGATGAGAATGACAAAACCTAACATCGTCAACACATCCAATGGCTGGTAGGCAATAAAATTATTGACCAGAGAAAGCCCCAGAAAACCACCGGCTGCGGCAAACGGCACCGTAAATATAATCACCAGGGGATAGAGAAAACTTTCGAACAAGGCAGCCATCAACAAATAAGTAATCGTAAAGGCCAAGAGAAAATTCCATTTTAACGCCTCATAGGTTTCGGTGAGATCATCAGCCGTCCCCGACAACCGGACATTATACAAACGTCCTAACGTCCCACTTTCTTTCAATGGCCCAAGGATTTTCGTTCGAATGACATCCATCGCCTCCTCCAGCGCCATCTCAACGGGCGGGATCACCTGAATGACAATGGATCGTTCCCGTTCAATATGATTAATTTGTTCCGGCCCGGAGACTAATGTGACATCGGCAATATTGCCGACCGTCGTCAACTGCCCGCCTTTGGTATAAATCGGAATGGAATTGAGCGACTGCGTCTGATTGGCATACCGATCGACCCCACGAATCGTCAGATCAACTTCATCGCCCTCAAATTGGTAGTCGCTGGCCTTTGCCCCATCGACCAGGGCGTCTATTGTAAATCCGAGTTCCTGATTGGTCATCTGCACATCGGCTGCCCGATCCCGTTTCAGGGTGACACGGACTTCCGGGCTTCCCAAATCCAAACTGGGAATAGGCCTGACCTGCGCCTCGGGCAGCACCCCTTTTACCTGACCGAAGACTTGAATACCCAACCCCACCAGCGTATCCAGCTCCGGCCCGGTAATTTCAATATCAATATTTCGTCCCTCGCCCAGGCCACGTTCAAACAGGCCGCGTTGGGTGATAATACCAATCACGCCTGGAAGATCGGCCGTGGCTCGGCGAAATAGAGGGATCAATTCTTTGACTCGGTCGGGATCATTCGTCCGACCACCCATAAAGACCGATCGCCCACGCGCCACATAGAAAAAATTGGCAATGCTGGGTCCATCCAAGGCAGCTTCTTCCGGGGAACCAGGCTTCGCGTCCCAATACGGGCCTAAGGTCGATTCAATCGGCTTTCCCATTTTGACAAATTCGTTGGCGTTATAACCCGGCGGAGGCAGCAGAATACCGATGACCAGGTTCCGGTTTCCCTGAGGAAGATATTCCGCCTTCGGCAACAAAGCCCAGCTTCCCACCATGGCAAGCGAGGTGAACCCCAAAATGGTCACACTTCGCCAGAACACACTTCCACTGAGGTCATAGACGAGAGATCCCAATGCCTCTTTGATACGGTCCAACCCGGAAGGCCGTCTTTCCGACAAGCCCTTTTCCGCCAATGTTGATGGATCCCAAGCAGTGGCAGCTTCTCTTTTTTTTGATTTCTTGACCGTCTTTAAGACTCTGGCAGATAACGAAGGAATCACGGTCATTGACACCACCAGGCTCAAGCCCACACCCGCACTAATCGCAATGGCAATGTCTCGGAATAACTGGCCCGATTGTTCTTCCATAAACACAATGGGCACAAATACCGCAATCGTGGTGAGGGTACTGGCCAGCACTGCCCCCCAAACCTCGACAGTGCCATCATAGGCAGATTGAAATAACGATTTTCCCAATTCCCGGTGACGGTAAATATTTTCCAGCACCACAATCGAATTATCCACCAACATACCGGCAGCGAACGTCATTCCCGCTAAACTGATGACATTGAAATTCCGGCCCAACGCCCACAGCATAATAAACGTTCCCATCATGCTGATCGGAATGGCCAGACCGACCACCAGGGTGCTACTGCCCGTGCGGAGGAATAGATACAGGATGGAGATCGCCAAGACACTCCCGACGATTAAATTTTGCTGGACAAGAGATAGTGAACGGTTAATGTAAATGGTTTCATCATAGACCTGAAATAACTGAAACCCTCGTGCATTCAACGTTTCTTCATTGAGCTCAAGAGCAGCCTCGCGCAGACCGTCCATGGCTTCCAACACATTCGCGCCGGTCTGCCGAATCGCGTTGATCGCGATGGCGGGATGGCCTTTTTGTCGCACCACAACGGTTGGATCCTTGTAATCAATATGGGCGGTCGCCACATCCCGCACATACACCGACGCGCCATCACGCCTGGCAATAATGACATTTTCCACATCCTGGGGATTAAGATATTCCCCCACCGTACGTACGACATACGACCGCTTCCCCTCATCGAAATCCCCGGCACTGTAATCCCGATTCTCCTGATCTAACGCTCGAGCCAGATCCATAATGGTTAACGCTCTGGACGCTAATTTAGCCGGATCGACCGTCACCCGAAGCTCCCGCTCCCGCCCGCCGTAGACATTCGAAGCGGCAACACCCTTGACCCGTTCGAAACGGGCCTTGATGATATCCTCTGCAAAATCCCGCATGGTTTCAATATTGACGGGATTACCTTCCAAGGTGTCTAAAATAAACCAGGCCATGGCGGCCCCACGGGTATCCGCACTGCTAATGACGGGTTCATCCGCCTCAAGCGGATACTCCTTGACCTGATTCAACCGGTTGGAGACTTGGAGTAAGGCCGTGTCGGTATTCGTTCCTGTGGGAAATCGAAGAATGACTTTTCCCTGACCATAGGAACTTTCGCTGAACATTTTCTCCAGGCCTTCGACACCTTTGAGTTGCTCTTCCTGCTCATCAATGATTTCCCGCTCGACTTCATGCGGGCTTCCCCCAGGCCACATGGTATCCACGGTGACTTCATGTTTTTCCACATCGGGTGCCAATTGAACCGGGAGCTTCACCAACGCCACAATGCCGAACAACACCACTAAGAGCACACCCACTGCGGTGCTGACCGGATAACGGATAGCGGAATGAACCAGATTCATGTTTCTGTCGGCTCCTCTAATATCCTGACCGATTGACCGGGCAGGAGGCGCTCATTCCCTTCCACGACTATCTGCATGCCTTCTTCAATAGCTCCCTGTACTTCAACCACGTCCTCAAAATGGGCTATGGGAATCACCGTGACCTGCGTGACGGTATTATTATCAACAATAAAGGCGAATTCCTTGCCCCCTTTGAGCACCAACGCATCCTTGGGTATCACGACCGCCTGGTAAGGAGCGCCCACGGCTAACTTCACCCGTGCGACCATCCCGCTTTTAATGCGTAAATCCGGATTGGCCAGCACAACCTTGACCGGAAATGTCCGTGCCGACCGATCGGCTTGCGCGACGACGGAAAAGACTGTTCCTTCGACCTCATCCCCAGGCAAGGCATCGAACACCGCCATCACTGGATCCCCGACCCTGACATCCCGCACATATTCTTCCGGAAGCGGCACTTGCACCTCGACCTGAGACAGGTCCACCAATTCCACCACCGGTCCACCCTCTTCGACCCATTGGCCGATTTCCGTATATTCTTTCGTGATCCAACCGGAAAAAGGCGCCAGAATTCTTGATTTCGTCACTTGATCACGTACCAGTCGAATTTCCGCTTCTAATTGAATCAGCCGCTTTTCTAGAGCGCTTTCTTCAACAACCGCATCGTCCATTTCTTTTTGAGTTACCAATTCCTTGGCAAACAACATCTTGCTTCGGTCCAAATCCCTCTGGGCCTGTTCATGGCGAGTTTTGGATTCACGATGCGAAGCCACTGCCGAGTCAAGACGAATGTCCAGGGTGTCTGTTCGAAGACTGGCGAGCAGTTGTCCTGTCTTAACAAACTGACCTTCCTTACCGGGAAAGGCCTTGACCAGGCCTGCCACTTCACTGGCCACAAGGCTTCGCTTGCGTGGCTCCGCTGTTCCCACCAATGAAACCGATCGCTGAACCTGCTTACTCAAAACGGTCACGACCTTGACCGGCGAGGGCGGACGTCCCGTTGGCGGCTGGGCGGCCTCCTGTTCGCTGCACCCCTGCAATCCCTGCACAGCTAGGATCAGGCCAAACACCAACCAGATGCGGCTTTTAGGCAGATATGTCATACGTTTATATTGACCTTTTTCATGTTGAATTCCCGAGGCCGTTAAGCAACAAGGACCCTAACCACTCGCCTTTGTCCACAAGTGATTCTTTCGGGCCTGACTGGAGAATCCAAAGATAGATGGTGGAGTTTAACATGCCATGAAAGGCCAAAGAGGTATCTTTGGGATTCACTTTGCGGAATTCTCCGGTCTTGATACCCTCCTTGATGAGATTCGCGACGAGATCAATTTGCGCCAAGTACCGTTTCCACACCCGCTCGCCAAACGCGCTTTTCACCGTCCATTCAAACCCGCTCCACTCGGAAACATAAATACGGAAGAACGCACGGTTTTGATCAGCGAAGGCTAACTTTACCTGAATCACTGCACGTAATTTTTCCTGGGCAGGGAGACGGCTTTGCGTCGCTTCTTCCAAAAGGCGGAGTAAATCCTCCACCTTGGCTTCCACCAGAGAGATATAAATGTCTTCTTTGCTCTTAAAAAACCGGTACACCGTCCCCATGGCAAATTGAGCATCCTCCGCAATCTCGGCCATGCTGGTTTTGAAAAACCCGTTCTGAGAAAACTTTCGCTCAGCAGCTAAGAGTATTTCCTCCCGCCGGGCTTCATATTCCCGCTGCTTTCGTTGTGCCCGAGGATTGGAAATCACTTTCATAAATGACCTTTTACTGAAAAAGTTCTAGCCAGCTTTGAATACCTATTCTAAAATATGAATACTCATTCCACAACATGACATTCTGATTCCATTCCTTTTCGGTCCTATTGGTCCTTTTCTGATAGGAAAAATTTACCGGGAATCCTATTTCCTGAGTAGAACTCTGATTTTGAGCTACCTTAGGGTCACTTTACAGCCATTTTGCCCTATCACTGAGCAGAGGAAGGGTAGCCCAAGATCTGATCCACCCCCCTCTCATTCCTTAATCATTCATCCATCTATTTTAATAGGAGAAAAAGAGAAGGATAACACCCGGGCAGAACGCCGAAATCTCCGGCCAATCCCTTTCCAGATGTGGAAGATATATGCCTGGAGTGACAAGATAGGGAAGATGATGTGAGAAGACCGGCTCCCTCAAATTCTCGGGAGTCCTACAAAAGGGGGCTCATGGGAAGATAGCCGAAATGAGATTACAGACACCCTATAACGATCTGGGAGGGATATAGGTGGCCCTTCCTAAATTAGTTTAGTTTTTTTGTACTTGCAACCCACCCATTCGGTTGGCTCTGAATTAAAGATTACCCCCACCATGTCCTACAACTTAGTCTCTTCGCGAAAGTATCCTAAAAACAGATTTCCGCAAAGAAGAACAACGCCTATCAATAAACCTCCCACACCCGTGTACACGAATATTTCCGTCAGAAAATGGCCATGAGCCGGACCACGCCCGATCGAGGGGGCCAAGAGAAACATGGTCAGCCAGGAAAGTGGATACAAGCTGCTGAGGCCGAGAAAAATTGCGGAATTTTTTTTGTATCTGGATTTCATTCCAGACAACATGGTGAGTATGATCAGTCCCAGGGAAAAGGCGGCAATACCCGTTGCATGGAAGTGCGCACGTTGCGCATATCGCCAGATCTTATCCGCACTTTTGGCATCATGTACTGCCGGATTCGCTTCAATGCCCTGTTTAATATAATCTTTATACAGATCTTCATTGATACCGAAGAGAATTCCCATTCCCACACCAAACATCAGTCCCAACAGCACGAGGCCCAGTCCAATTTTTACAACTTGAATCTCTTTGGTCATCATGTTCACTTCCCATCTCCAATCGCTCTGTTATAAATAATGTATGCCCATCGCACGTTTCTTGAAATCCATCTTCTACTCTTCACATAAATACGGTCATGAGGATGATGACATATGCCCAATCCCTACTTGTCAGTTCACCGAAAGTGTGAGCCCGTTGATTTGCTCAGACAGGTGAGCATGGAGCTTGTGGATCACAACAGCTCATCCACTGCGGGCCATTCTAGATTCGCGCGCACGCCTCCCAACGTCGATCGGTCCAAGTACAATGAGCCGCCATACAGCATGACAATATCAAAAACGATGTCCAACCCCAGACCGCTACCCGGTATGGCTTCATCGAGCCTGCGTCCTCGTTGAATGACCACAGCTTCCTGGCCTTCGGGGATACCAGGACCATCATCTTCCACAATCACCCGCCATTTGTCCCCCGCCCACTCTCCACGAATCTGAACTTCTTTTTTGGCCCATTTACAGGCGTTGTCTATAAGATTGCCCAACATTTCTTCTAAATCCTGGACATCGCCATGAAAGTAAATCTCCTCCAGCCCTATGACATGAATGTTGAGGGCTTTGCCCTTGTAAAGATGATCCATCGAAAAACGCAAATCCTCGGCTATGGTCCCGACAGGCGTTCGGATACCCACAAATCCGTTCGCCCCCGCCGCTCTAGCCCTTGAAAGATACCGATGCACCGAGTGGGTCATGTTCTTCAGTTGTTCTCCCAGCAGACTCCCCTGCTCTCCCTCCATGGTACGAGCCTCATTCGTCAGGACCGTTAAAGGATTCTTCAGCGCATGCGCTAAATTTGCCGTTTGAGTTCGAGCTCGGTCGAGGAGAGCCGCATTATGATCCAGAAGCGCATTTAATTCGGAGACAACCGGTTGCACTTCCCCTGGAAAGCTTTCCGGAAGCCTGGCTGTTTTTCCCAATCGGGTTTCCGCCAAGGCCTGTTGTAACCGGGAAAGCGGGCGTAACCCGATTCGAATCTGAAAAAACACGGCACCCACTAATCCTACCCCCAATGCGATCAACGTGACTAACAACATTTTAGAAAATTCGTGGACATCCTGATCAATATTGGAAACGGGGCCTGCCACCACAAACGTAAAGGAGGCATTTGAATCAGGCAGGGTGACATTTTCAACGAGACCACGTAGCGGCATTCCGGCAGGCCCCGTGAGAGCCTGATGTTGCAAACCGGTCCCAATGCCCGGATCGACGACCTCAAGGGTATGCTGCCAGAGGGAGCGGGAGCGGGCAACCAATTTCCCATTTTCGAGGATCTGCCAGTACCAACCGGATAGGGGCCGGTGAAAGCGAAGATTGGAAGGAGTCCAGGTCATCTCTAACACTCCGGACTTGGTAGAAATATCACTGGCCGCAATATTGCCCTTAAGCTGATCAAACAAAAAATCATCAAAACGACGTTCAACATGGGAGCGAAAGAGAAGGATGAGCAGCACACCGACCACCACAAGAGTCAGCACCACCCACACGCTCGATAGAGTCAGCAGGCGCAGGGCAAGCGTATTACGTTTCATGAACAAACTCGGTGAGTTGGTATCCCTTACCCCGATGGGTGCTGATAAATGAGGATCCTAACTTCCTTCTCAATCGATTGATTAGAACTTCAATCACATTAGAATCCAAATCAAAGTCCTGATTGTAGATATGTTCCGTGAGTTCGGTTTTAGAAATGATGGCATGAGGATGATGGAGAAAATACGATAAGGTACGAAATTCCAGGGCAGTCAACTCCACGGGGTGACCGTGAATGGTCACCCGCTGGCTACTCGTATCGAGGGAAACTGACCCCCAAGTCAGGACTGCGTTGGCGTGGCCCGCAGCCCGCCGAATGAGAGCCTCAATCCGGGCCACGACTTCTTCAATTTCAAAGGGTTTGGTAAGATAATCATCCGCGCCCGCACGCAAACCCAACACTTTTTCCCGCCAAGTATCCCTCGCGGTTAAAATAAGAATGGGCATCGTGCGTCCCGCTTGGCGCCAACGTTGTAACACGGTCAAACCTTCACATTTTGGAAGACCCAGATCAAGAATCACCGCGTCATAGGATTCCGTCTGACCGTAAAACTCTCCTTGCTCACCATCAGGAGCTACATCCACGACATACGCTGCCCGCTGCAGCGCATCGACTATTTGCCTGGCCACTTGGGAGTTATCTTCAACAACGAGTACTCTCATGAGATAAACGGGGGACAGAGGGTGCTTATCATGGTGAGGGATCTCGCTGCCCTTTGACCATGAGAACCGCCATTGTTTTGGCGTCGTAGTCGATTTTCAAAACATTGCCCTGCGGGGTCAGAAGCTTGACCTCATAAATCCAGCGCAAATTCTCCTCTTCTAATTCCAACTCAAGAATGATTCCCTCAAACTCTTTTTGCACCTTTTGGAACAATTGTTCGACAGGAACCACTTCCGCCTTTAATTGTTGATACCCGGGAATGTCGTCATCCGGATAAGCTGGTGGGAGAAATCCGAACAGGCCGATCATAACCCCGACGATCCACGGTAATGCAATCCTATCGTTTTTGGATATTTTCTGTCGATCAAGGTTCATTTTCTCTTCCTCCTTTCCCTTTGCGGCCATATGGGAAAACCTCTCTGGAGCAAAATCTTATCATGACCAACCTTACGCCAAGCTTAAAATTCCGTTAAGCGCCAAATCAGGACATAAGACCTACCGGATTTATCATCATTCACAAAAAACACACCCAGAGGATCAACACGTCATGAACGGTAGTCGAAAGGGTGAATATTCTCGAAGGCAAGAGACAGCAAAAACGGCCATCGAGGACGACAAATAGGGCGTGAAGAAGCCCAGGACCGCGACGACCCATAGGTCAAATCGAGCCCACCGATACGAAGGTTTCCCTCTGACATAACTTTCATTTTTTCCCATCCAGCCCCCCTCCTCATCATCCCTCCGGAATATACGTTGAGGAGTTTCAGGAAGGTTTTATCGATTTGGGCATTCTATGGGTGCATAAACAATGGATCAAAATCCGAAAATAACCCGTGCAGCAGCAACTGAAAAATTCTGATGTTCTGTTCTTTCCATCCCGAATCCGAATTGTATTTTTGCATGTTTGGCTAAACGAACATGCAGTTGGGGCATCACTAACAATAAATCAGGGCGCTTTGGTCGAGATTCCCAATTCATCTCTAATCCCATATGAAATTTTTTCGAGAATGAATAAATAAGGTTGCCATTCACCAATCCCTCAAGATGCCCGTGAGACCCGATGTCCGTCAGGCGCAATCCCGTCATATTCAACATACTCCAATGCCGATTGAACTGATATCCAAATACGTAGAGCAGATCATTCTCAAACCCTCCACCACCTTTAAACTCTCCAGGATCACCTTCAAACTCTCCACTCGCATCTTCAAACTGTGCAAGATGCCTATGGTATTCCCCGATGTATTGCCAGCCGTGAATAAACCGACTATTTCGGAGAAAATCAAAGGTACCTTGCAATCCCAGTTTATAGGCTTTCACGACACCATTTTGCATCGGTAACTCAAATTCAATCCCATAGCCATCTGCAAAGGCGTACTCGAATTCAGGATTGAATCTCATGGCATCGTCTTTGAAATTATATTGAGACAGGGCATTGAACTCGTACTCATTTTTATGGGCTCCCAAGGGTAACACCAAATCAAACACCATGGGCTCGGGGAGACGAGGGGAGTCGCTATATGTTCCACGTTCAGAGGCGTGGATTATATTCGAAATAGTCATGAGAAGAAGAAACCAGACTGCAATTAATGAATTGTTCATTCCTAATTTTCTCTCCGTCCCTGCTCCATAAATCCATAACCCTGCTCCTATCTAGAACCGCATCCTAACGATCCAACATTTAAGCCAGGCTGAAATGCATTTTCAGCGTGGCTTCAGGATGCTGGAGGTACAATCCCAAAAGAATCATGACAGGCTTGAGACACACAGAAAGGAGGTTCAGGGAATAGTCGGAGAGGTCAACGGACCCATCATTTGGCATGTAGAGGGTTGGATGATTGGTTGGGCTATCAGCCGAAACAAGCCTTAGGTGCCTTACACCTCAAACCTTTTTCAACCAAGGAGAAACATTATGAGCAAACACATTATCTTCATGACCGTCGGATTTCTTTTATTCAGTACTCTCACTCTCTGGGCGAAATTCCAGGGACCAGGAACGCCTGGCATTACGAGCATATCTGCCGCTCAAGAGGCGGTTGATGATTCCTGGGTGGTGCTTAGCGGCACCATTCTTCGCCAAGTGGGAGAAGAACGCTACCTTTTTCGGGATCCTACTGGGACAATGATCGTCGAAATCGATCACGAAGATTGGGGAAACGTCACCGCCAACCCGGAAACCATCCTGCGAGTATCGGGAGAAATCGATCGAGAATGGGGGACCACGGAAATTGAAGTGAAACAAATCGAGATGGAGATCGTCTCAAGTCCAGACCTGAGTCGGTTGCAATCGGACCATTCCGTTCCGACCAACCCAATTGACGGCATGCCGACTTCAGACCAGAGCGTAACCCTGCATCAACTGCATTAAGGAGGAACGGTCTATCAAGACTTCACACCCTCCATCAATTGGTGGAGGGTGTGAGCAACAGAATTGCCGGAATGTTGATCCTGAATGCATTTTCGTAATCAGGTCCCGACATAGCATGTAACCTTAGCAGATTAACCGAGCAGATCTTTTATAACGATTTAGATGATACGCATGAAGATCAGAACCGTATGGCACTTTTAACCATCAGAAGATCCTCGTAGATTCAGCCAACCAAGGAGGACATATGAACCACCTATATATGCCTGGCGAAACCCATGCCTGGGATACCCCCGGACAAATCTTTACCTGGCTTCAGGAACAGCGTTATCAGGTTTTTAGTATTCTATATGATGACCAATGGTATGTAGGTGAAGCTCGTGATTCGGACGGCACATGGGTTGAATTGAAGGTCACACCCAAAACCAGAACCATCTTTGCGTGGAAATTCTTCGAAGAACCCTGCTGAAATCTTTGGTAGGGTGGATAGATTGCCTAGACCAGCTGATTGAAGTCCTACAGAGAATGAGACGGCAAGAGGACTATGCTTCCAAAATTCGTGAGAGCCCTGCTTCTTAGATTTGGCACTTTGCGTTCTGGGAATAGAGTATCATGAATATTTCAGAGGCCTAACTAGGTCAGAGAGTGATGTCGAAATTCTTGAGTAACAAGGGGTAGGGGTGAGGTAATGTTTGAATTGAACAAAATATTCCTTCAGAAAAATTGTCTGGTTATCCTAATTCCCGTCAATGAACTTACCATCGAACTCACTCACATTCTTATGAGGAGATTTCCTGTGCACCTACCCCTACCTATTCTCTCCACCGGAGACCCCTCCGGACAATATAAATGCCATGACATCCGCGCTTTCCGCCTCAAGTGGACGAACCTGCATTTTTGGAAAGACCAGAACATGTCCGGCAAAATTATAAGATTGCGGAAAATAAACGGCCACATGGTCAAGCAGGCCGAGAAATTCCAAATCCGTTCGAGTCACAAAACCCACCACCTCCGCATACCCACCCGGCGAAAGAGTCACGACCACAGGCTGATCGAAGCGACGCTTTTCCCCCATAAACGCCGCTATCAGGTCCTTGAGTGAAGTGTAGAGAATTTTGACGAAGGGCGCTTTGACCAACACCCGTTCCAACACATCCAACATTTTTTGCACAAACACGGTGGACGCATACCGGCCGGTCAAGGTGATTAAACCGACCGTGACCAGAAATCCCACACCCGGGATGGGAATATTCAGCCAGCCATCAATGGTTTGAAGCACCAACCACGCCACATACAATGTCGTCACAACCGGGACCAGGATTAAGAGACCTTCAAAAAAATTCCTGGCCAGATCGTTCACATTGATATTGTCCCAAAATTTGGGTCGTTGTAATTCCATATCAGTCTACCCCCATAAGAAAGTGATTACCCGCATGCCCAGCTCACAAGATTGAGACATTATGAAAACTCCCCATTCCTGGGAAAAATGATACATGGACAGACCGTCTCCCAGTTAAGGAAAGTACCCCACCGCCAAAAGTCACACAAACGTCGGACGGAGGTCAACATGGGGAATGGTGGGTGGTTACAGGGGACAGGGCAATGCAGTACAATCGCCTCAACACATTCTTAACAGGGAGAGCAGGCATGGCACAAAGCAGTTCCGGAACGACACCAGCAGCAACCGATTCCCAGGAAACAGAAATCCTATACGTCGTGATTCAAAGGGATGGCAAGCAGGTCAGTGCCAAATGGGGACTCCATCCAAATCTTAAAGAGGAGTTGAAACCCGAAGAATGGAAGGAGCTGACCGAAGTGATGGGAAAGGTCACCACACTCGTAGGAGGCCGTTTTTCACAAGTCTTAAACAAGGCCGAAGAAGAATCAGGAGGCACCGCGTAAGCCAGACCATCTGTCCTTTTGACTCGAGATCCGGAAGGTCACATTCCCCACGACCGGCTATATCCTGATTTTCTCAAACCCCTTCTTGCTCGTTTTCTCAGGACTCTTAGGGCAAGATTCACTCTCAGTGCCTCATATTGCACTTCTGCTGGCTGGCTCTCAACTATCCAAAGAGAAGAGCTAAGAGCAGCGGTGGCGCATCGGAACATTCCACTCGCTCTCTGTTTAGAAAAAGCTTGAAATGGATATGTCGGACAATGCCAGATAAATTCTGAGCGAGCAACAAATGAATTCACCTCAGATAGATATTGTCATCCTGAGGGAACCGAAGGATCTCGCACAGTCGTGGCACTTCAACCCAGGTACAGACCCTTGGCCATTGGATCAATATGACAGGCGAATTGACGTGCCCTGCAATCACAATTGGCCCATCCAAGGTCTGACCATGAAATTAAAATTTTTACCCTAGAGGTACCCATTTTCCCGAAACCAGGTAACGGCATCTTTAATTGCCCCTTGGGTGTCACTCTGCGGATAATCCAATTCTCGCCGAGCTTTTGAGCAATCGTAATGCTGCATTTGCGCCATCACTTCGACAAAAAAGGCAGGCACAAAGGGGGGCCGGCGTAAGAGAGAACGTGAAACCCACTCCCCGACTTTTGCTCCCCAACGGGCGAGAGCCAATGGAACCGGAAAGAAAGGAGGCGGCACTCCAATTTCCTGCGCAATGAGTTCATTCAAGTCCTTTTGTGTCGTATTCCAGTGACCTACGAGATAGCGTTCCCCGACACGACCGCGTTCTGCCGCCCGGATCATGGCCACGGCCACATCGCGCACATCAATAACATTCACCCGGCCGGGGATATATACCGGCATCCGCCCTTTCGCGACCATGAGAATATGAGTGCCGCTTGTCGGGCGCTGATCGTAAGGGCCGAAAAACTCCGTCGGGATCACCACCACTGCGGGAATACCCCGGTGAACTGATTGCAGAATCTTTTCTTCCATGGCGGCCTTGGCCATGAGATACGGATTGTTCGTATATCGAGTTGAAAATTGACAAGTTTCATTGGCTGGATGGCCGATTGTTTTGGGAAATCCCACAGTCGTGAGCGTACTGGCGAAAACGAGTCGGTCCACTCTGGCCGCACGAACGGCTGCTAACACGAGTGCCGTTTCTTTCAGAGCCTGCCCCTTGGCCAGCTCAACCGGAATTGTCGCCGACGGATAATACCCGGCGGTATGATAGACCACATCCCTTCCTTCACAAGCCAGGCGCAAGGACTCTCCATCATTGAGGTCGCCCACCACACGTTCAATATTCAGACCGTCAATGGTGAAGGTGTTGCTGGTGGATCTATGCAGCACACGAACCTGGTCCCCCCGCTCAAGTAGGGCGCGAACGACATTCGCTCCAAGTTGCCCGGTTCCACCAATAACCAACGATTTCATCTGAAACCTCCGTCGAGATATCGTGGAGAAAGCCTTCTTTCAGGACGGGTTGAACATTCCCTGTCCGGCTGGACAAATGGGATCTGGACACCGACACAGGTTTGCACGATTGCGGTAAAGATATACAGGGAACTGAATGATCCCTACTGCCCAAAACCCTGAATGGCGTTCCACGCATCATTGCCTGGTAAACCAAAGGAGGCGGGAGAATCTTCCGATCGAACCAATGAGAGACTAATAGGAATCATATTGGAAAAATCCTGGAAGGTCCCGGTTAAGGTTCTCCCATCATCGGATATCGTGGTTGCAGATTGGCCCATCGTTCCCAACACAGTCCGATAGAAAATGGATAATTGGTTGCCTTGCAATTGTCCTTCTCCCTCGGCGGTCACCATGGTTCCCAACACACTGGTAGTCACCTCTCTCATGACCACCCGATCTCCAATTTGTTGCAGGACATAGACCACGGTCGGTTCATCCGGGTTTTTCCAGATACCTGTCACATCAACCACGGCTCCTTCCTGGAGAGTCGCGTTCAACGCCCGACGTTCGCCGGGAAGAAGTTCGACATTCATAAACCAAGGTCGATAGCCTTTCTTTTTGACCGCCACCTCGTATTCATCGGGAGATAATTGACCCACGACGACTGGTCCCTGTGTGGTGTTTCCCACAAATTCATCATCAACAAACACCTCCGCATCCTTGGGAACGGTGGTAACAACCAACGCGGCCAATTTCTTTCCAGTTAATTCATCGGTATCTGTGATGCTCCCCGGTGAAATATTTTTGGGTTCAATCCTGACTTGACGGCTAAACCCCGGCCAATTATCAACGGTGAATTGAGCAATTTGAGACGGCTTGGCATTACCAAACTGCCGGATAATTTCCACAATGACACCGATGACTTTTCCCCGGTAAAGCAATGGTCCTCCAGAGTTCCCTTCTTCAACCGCACCAGAAAACTTGAGAATGGGTCCGTCAAATCCAGACAGAGTCCCTCGGGTTACCGCCCATGGATTGCCACCAACCTGTGGAAACCCGATCACCCGCACGTCTTCACCCCCATGCAATTGACTCTGGGTATCCCACTCTAACATCTCCACGTCATCGGGGAGATCTCCGCCCACTTTCAACAGGGCCAACCCTCTGGGATCCCCGCCTTCTTTATTGATCACCTCAGCGACCAACGGTTCTTCTTGATGAGAAAAAAAAGTAACGGTGATTGACTGAGGGACTTCAGCCTCTCCCTCAATCACATGTGAAGCGGTCACAATAAACAGATGTTTTTTCCCCTGTCCAGCCACAAAGCCGGTTCCGACCTTTTGCCTCTTGGCGAATTGAGCCGTGATCTTGACCACACCCTTTTTCAGCTTGTCGATATCCACCTCGGACAAGACCGGTGGGACCATACCCAACATGGCAATAAGAAAAAAAATCAGAAAACGGATGAATAGCATGGGCAAGTCCTATACTCTGTCATAAGGTTCACATACCCCCGTAATCTTGTCACAACAATCCTAAGAAACCAAGACCATTCACCCAGAACTCGTGCAATGGAATGAAGAAAGTTCGGCAGAAGTCATCATCTCTTTTTCCTCCCAAAATTTTCCTGAATCTGCCCTTTCATATAAACGCGATGATGATTTCATCTGTGATGAAACTTAATGTTAATCAACCCAAACAATCTTTTCTTCGTACACTTTTTTTCATCCAGGAATGACACCTAAAATCCGATTATTTTCTTGACTGGTTCAAATAAAGGGCTATATCGAATTCGATCGAAGAGGGTGGGGCGAAGGTCCTGTGGATTACCGGCTGTCCCCGTTTTGACATAGCCGGCCTTCCCCTTCAGATCCACCATGAATGTATGGCTGACCGGGTCAATGCTGATGGACGTGATTTCAAAATGGTCCAGGTCATCCAGGGTTAGAAATGCATTCATTCCAACCGGCACCGAAGGCATCCCGTGGGGACTCATATATTCTACGGTTCCAGAAAAGTCCTCTGGCGGTTTGCGTTCACCGGTACCAGGATCCTGCCAGGAAAAGTCTACAGATTGAATCGGCAACACTGAACCGGAAATGGGTTTCTTGGCTGTGGTTTCTTTTTCTTTCAACACCAGGACAAAGGCCTGGTCCTGTCCAAACAGTTCGATCGTTCCCGGCTTCTGTTCAAAAATGATTTGATAGGTCAGCTCCTGATCTTGGGGAAAGGGTATAGAGAGTCCCGGAGATGCCTTCATTCCTGTCTCAAGAAGTTGAACGGCATGAATCCTGGACATCACCACTCGCTGTCGCCCTTGCTTCGCTCGGATCGACCAGGTGAGGGCATTGTCATTGGAAACCTCCATACTCACCAGGGCCTCGTCGGTAAGCACGATCCCATCGAGTTGTCCCGCAGCCGCAGACTTATCCTCCGTGGTTTCGATCGTGATTTCCGAGGAGATGCTGGGCCTGTCCGCTGCAAATTGTACGGTCCGCCCATTGATCGGCAAATCCAGCCAGGCTTTCGGTGGATAACTATCCGACGTCATATCATAATCAGCGGGATCAGCGACGAGCAGCCTGTCCGGAGTGACGGAAAGCTTTCCGACGTTTTCAACCGTCAGGGAGTCAAAGGTTATGGCATCGGTCAGTCGCTTATTATCCAAACCGGGAGCCACCGTAAATTCAATACGAGCCGTCTCAACATGGACGGAAATCACCGGGGCCACTCGCACAAATGAACTGCCGATAAGCAGAAGGGCAAAAATACCGCCCACCATCGTCCTGATCCCCAAAAGGGCCACCACCTTCCCCACCACGGACGCTTTTGTGGAAGAAGCCTCCGGGAATTCTACGGACTTCCCCTCTAATTTTGCTTTGATGACGCCGAGAAGAATCTCAAATTCTTTGGACCTGGACGACCCATTCCATCCAAGAAAACACAAGGCCTGAATACCTGTAAACGCTAATGGGATAGCATTGGCCTCCAACATGACCGGTACGACCTTTTCTTTAATCAAGGCTTCCCGAGCCTCGGCCCGCACCCATCGGGAATCTTTTGCGTGCCCCGTCCATAACACCACCACACATTTCGCGTCGGCCAATGCGTCTTCAATGGTTTTATCCCACTCGCTGCCCACTTGAATCTGGCGATCCCACCAAACCGAGATCCCCGACTGCTCCAAGCCATCCGCCAATTGTTGGGCCACAGGTCGATCCTCACTGGCGTAACTGATGAACACGTCTTTCATTCCTGAAGGGGTACTCTCGTTATGGGGTTACAATGGGCTGATGATAGAAATGAATTTCTTTGAAAATGGTTTGATTCGTCGAAAGCGAAAACCCGCTGATGTCCAGTTTATAGAATCCGGCCTCCGCATCTTTGGCGTTCCAATGAGTGGTAAAGGGGCGCCCGGCACGTTTCCTTCTGAACATTTGCGTCTCCACTTCTTGTCCTGTGGCTTCCCGGGTGATGGTCGCCATCAATCGCGCATCTTCACCGGTTTTCAAGGTAAAGAAATAGCCATCAATTTCAGATGGTGCATCCTTGTGGTAAAGCACCGCAGGCGCCACTCGCTCTAAACTGGAGGTCGTCTCGGCATCCAGGCGAACCAGGGCTCCCAATTCATAGAGATCAAGTTTGGGAGTTAGTTGTCTCAGGACAGGATCGGTCGGCCAGGCAAAGACATTCTGAAATCCCTTTTTCCAGACCCGGGCAGGTTCCACCTTATCCAACCAATAGTAGGTTCGATAATCCAGTTCGCGAACGGTCAGATACACCGCATGCTCATCATCTAGATAAAATTGAAGCTTCACTCCATTTGGAAAGTTGTCAGAGGAGACCGTTTCCTGATAGTCGGCCAAAACTGAAATCAATTCGATATTCAATCCCGAGACCGGCTTCGGTTTGACGCCTTCCTTCCAACTGCCCGATTGCTCCTGACGCCTTATTTGATACTCTAAATCCGGTTGAGCCCAGAGTAACGATGGGACCGCTGCGAGGAAAACCAGAGTCAGGAATAGACCATACGCATATCGTTTTATCACAACGTTCTGCTCCGCCTCGCCAATGGGGTAAAATCTCATAATCTGAAGACGTTCGAGTGAGAAACCCGAATATCGATGTCGAGAAGTCTAACGCGGACGAGAAAACGAATCTAGAGGAACAAAGGATTCGGGCAACGGCCTAATGTTCTACACACATCGCCATTCAGGTAGTTTTGAAAGAGCCACGATTCAAAGAGAGATTCAGGGGAACAACTTGCGGGAATGCCGGGGGCAGCTTTAGTGATATCAGACATCCAGAGCATTGGTGAACCCCTCAGATAACATGGAAGAAAAATTCAGGGAATTATTTCGATCAAGAACTGGCCGGAAGGGGTGTAATTGATAGAGAGATTATGATCGGAAAAGAATCGGAAGGCGAAGGTAGGCGTGTTTACCTCAGCAAGATCGTCTTGTCACTATGTACTCCCACCCAGTCCTCGCTTACTCAATCGACGCTCTCTTGCTACATGCGAGGTACCTTGTGAGCCCTCTTTCTCCCAATCCAGGTCTCTGAAAATTCGGCAGATGAACATCTTCCCGGCCATTGCTTCTTATCTCACACCCCCTTACCTCCGTCATCGGATACAATATTCACACGTAATGTTTTCAATCCGGCGCTAAGCTGTTGACGAATGCTGGGAGGTGCCTGCGTGGCAACCATTAATTCAAAGAACCTGATGTGTTTGATGACGGAATCCATTTCTCTGGCCGACCCTCCCCGTCGTTTGGCTTCAAGATATCCATTACCAATTTCTTTCTGATCCTTTCCTGTCATACGCTGTGCATATAAGGCCTCAAGCAGTTTTTGATCCGGGGGCAGACTTATATCCCAGAAGGATTGTCTATTTTCTTTAAAATTCTTGGCATATGTGGCTAAATCAGCCAGTCCCTCTGTGATCGGATCAGGTCCTTTCTTTTTCCCTCGTTGTGGTTGCCGTCCTTTCGGCTGATCCCACGAGAGCACAATTTCAGCCGCGAGCCGGTTTTCCAAGGGATAATACGCATCGTTTCGCTTTACCGCTTTGCCAATAGTATAGGCTTCATCATAACAACGCTTCATCTCGAGTAGGGCTTTCCGTTGATCCGCCTTAGTGGTGAGCAACATGGCTTTCCCTTTATAGAGCTTCCCTTTGAGGGCATACCGTTCTTGGGTAGGTTGAATCGTAAGAAGGCCTGCGAGAATATTTTCCGCATCATCAAACAGGTCCTGGATAGGAAAATCTTTTTCTATGGGGTGGAGCGTTTGTGCTGTGGGATCTCCCTGTCTTTCGACGCGATCGAGTGCCCATCGGACTTTCAAATTGGCTAACTGTTCCAGCGACTCCACCGTCGCATCGGCCGGTTGCAGGGTTCTTCCTCGATCATAGAATCGGACCGCCTCCGCAAAGAGGCCCAATTCCCCATAAGCCAACCCCAGGGCAGCACACATAGCCGCGGAATCCGTCCACCCTTGACCAACACCGGCAGTCAATTCCTGCAATCGGCGTCTCAACCGGGCTTCATCTTTCGGCTCGGCTGTTTTGGCTTCTTGAACCAGATTATACAATTCCTCTCGCAATTCGACGGGAGCCACCATCCGGCGCTCCCTACCTATGCTTTTCGCTCCGATGTGTAACGAAAAATCCGGATCCCCATAACATTGATACGCACCCCACGTATTGGAACCCCCATGGCGAAGAAAAATCTCCTCACGTGCCAGCCGCACCGCATCGCCGAATGTTCGATTTTGAAACATCTCTTCATAGAATTTCTTTGCAAAGGTTTTAGCGGCAAGGTCATCCACCGCCCAACCGGCTGCCACCACCGCCCGCACACCCATGCGAATCAGTTGCGTCCCCAGATTGGAGGCGAGTTGATGAAACGGAATGTTTGATTGTTCAGCACTGCCTTTGGTTTGTCCCAGATGGCAGCAATTCAAAAACACCAATTCGGGCACATACCGCATTTGATTGATTTCGGCCGGTGTCAAAAACAGACCTTCCCCGAGGACCATCCCCGTGACCGTCTTGGGTTTCGTACCAGGGTCCCTTTGGGAGCCTGGAATTCCGAGCTTGGCCAGCTCTTCTTCTATTGGAAATTCAAAAACGCCATGCGCCGCGCAATGCACAATACGATAGGGTTGTTGATACAGCGCCGTCAGAATCGCATCCGGTGTCGCGTCTCCCTCCACGAGTTCCACCACCTCACGGTACTCCTGATGCCGAATGAGTTGCGCCACTTCCCGAGCTTCCCTCGCGGCACCCGGCAAGGGAGAAAATTTCCCTGAGGGTTCGTGACTGGTGGGATCGCCAATGACCAACGCATTGAGGGCTGTCCCATGGAGGACCTTTTCCCGGAATTGCGGAACCGCCATTTGCCGGACCATCCCGGCCTCCACAGCCAGAGGACGCGAGTTGGGATCAAACCGATTGTGCAATAATTCCCAAGGATAAGCGGCAGACTTTTCGTCCAGTACCAGCACCATACTTCGACGGTCCGGAGCATATTCCTTCATCCGATTCGGAATGATCAGTTCAAACAAGGTGCTGGATAATTCCAGATCATTCTGCGTGGTGGCCATAGCCCGTTCCAAAAACCGTTCAATAAGTTTTCGTTGTGCCGGCTGCAAATAGGTTTCGGCCCGCGCACGATTGGTGAGGGCTTCAAATTTCAAGGAGCCGTCCTCCTGGATGGCAATGCGCAATCGTTGCCACCAGCCCGCATCTTCATCAAATGAGGCACGGCGACGCCCCTCAACTCCCTCGACCATTACTTCACAGATATTGAAATGTTCCCGAAAGTCTCGTGACCGTCCAAGTTCCAATAGCGATTTTGTGGCTTGAATGGCCAGATCTTGATACAACTCGAGTATCTCGACTGTCTCGATGGAGCCCGTGAGGCGGTCATCATCGGCGGTCTGCCCTTCAGATTCAGGCGTCTCCGTCCGTTCCAGCTTGTCCAAACGCCGATTCGCCTGAAGAATTCCGCGAAGAAGGGATTGGAGAGAATCAATCAGGGACAGTCCACCCGCACCCGTCCCGATCAGCAACATAGTCAGAGGGATGTTCAGTCGTGGCCCACACGAACCATCCACCGCCGTGGCACTGCGACGTTTCCGCTCAACCTCGATACATTTGAGCGCATAGTTGACGACCGCATCGGCCATCGTGCTCGTTAACCCTCCGGGGGTTAAATCCCCAACCATGCCCAACCCCACGACGATGGCCCCTGGATGCGTTCTTTCCTGATCACAATCCCCATCGGTTAGCACCACGGCAGAAGTATTAAGTTTATCCGGATAGAGACCCAAGCACTGTCGTTCACGCAATCGACCATTGAGTTGCCGGTCAAGATAGGCCTCGGCACTAACAATCGTGTCTCCTTCATAATGCCCCACCGCCACAGGAGACGAGGCGCGGGACAAATTGCCATGGACCATGGTCACGCTAATTTTCCGGGTAGGCTGGCGTTTCTTTTTGATGCGAGCCGAGCCCAGGGCGGACGCAATGAGATCCTCCTCGTTGGGATACATTTCGAGCCGAACCTCGGGGAGCTCAAAGGGGACAACGGACACCCCCCGACGAACGAGAGGCACTTGGGACAACTTCGTGGTGACCCCGGCATTCAATAAATCAAGCAAGGCATCAAAGGCTTCCGGAGCATTGGCCAGGTCACCATGCTCACTGTCCATATAATACGTCTGGTGCTTAAGGGCTTCAGGAATACCGGTATCCCAGGGAACCCGACCATCCCCAAAGGGGGTCGCATCAATCCGTATTCGCCGTTCGGCTGAGGCCGAGAGATCAATGGAGACATCACACGGTGTCGCATCCGCACGCCCCGCAACATAGATCATCCGTTGAGAGTCAATCGGGCTGTCCTGAAGAAGTCGCTGAACCTTGAAGGCATCAGCCAGTTGTGCGGCATCAGGCACCGGCCACTCAATACCAGCAGTTTTTGAGGTCGCCACTTTCGCCCCGAATAGCCCTCGCACTCGATCCCGGTCATGCTCCAGGAGGGACCGCCAGGTTTCCACTTGATACACATCAAGAGTCCCGGTATGCGGGAGAAGCTGCAACACTCCATCAAATCTGGAAATAATTCCCAAAAGAGTCGTTTGGGAATTCGTAATATCCAGAAGGTCTAACATTCGCACCAGTGGATCACGCCCCATGAGCATGCCGGTGATGGCATGCGACCCCATATTGGGTGTGCCCAACATGATGAACCGGGCACCGGGATGCCGGCACATGCGATCCCACACCTTCTTTCCCTCTTCCGTCGCCATCATGACTCGCACCACCAATCCGCCCATGGAGTGCGCGACAATCCGCACCGGTTGTCCCACAGCTTCCTGTACTTTGACCGTTTCCTCTAAATCCTTACGAAACCGGTCAGCAAGTTCGATCAGGGATTTTCGCCAATCATAGGCAAAGGGTTTAACCGTATGTGAATTGGCCAAATACTTGATGAGGTCCTTATAGCCACTCCCGATCGGTTGATCAGCCTCCACACCCTTCGCGGTATACTTCAGTTTTTTCAGGCCGCCAAAAGCTAAATCCAACTTATCTAACCAGACACGATCGTTTCCCACCTTGAGTTGACTGCCCATGGTGCCGGGAAGGACATAGACAACAGGCTGTGGGGATCCCACAGCACGTTTGCGGTAATCATCTTCGGTCACTTCGGAAGGTTCACGCTCCAGTCGGTGAAATAGAGAATGAGGCGCATCCTTGGTGAGAGCTTGCATCAGCCGATTTGCCGTTTCCGGATTGCGAAAATAATGGAAATGATCCACCTCCTTTCCGGTGTCGATCCAATACTGCACCTCCCCTGTCCGCTCTGTCCCACCGAACATCGCCGGGGTATTCACCACCAGATCATGATCTTCACGATAGAATAAATCCGTCACGAAGGTTTTGAGCCGCCCCACCACCCCTTCTCCGGCCACATCCCCGCCTAAAATATGCAGATCAGCCATTGACCGGATTCCCGGGCGATTGAGGATGCGAACCAACGGGGAGGTCGGCATCTGCGCTTCCAACCCCGGCAACTCTTCCGGTTTGGTCCGGTTTTTCACCACGCCCAGCAGGAATGCGGAGAGACCTTCCAGCACCGGATTGCCCTTCAGCCCCGGGATGGCCTCAACCACGTTCAGGATAATCGACAGATACCGATCCAGCCGGCCACTGGCCAACGTAGTTCCGCGAGCTGGACACCCAACCCGAACAAACCGTTCAATGATCAATTGCTTTTGTTGGAGCAGATGACCGAGTTGCTCCAACTGCTTCAGATCGTCCTTTCGATCCGGTTGCGCAAAGACCTGGAAATCATCCTGATCAAAGGGAAATCGGCCTTCCATGATGCTGCGACAGAGCAATTCCCCCACGAGTCCGCCACGGGAATGCGAGACCAGGTGCAGACGAGCCCCTTCGGGAAAATATCCGGCAAGGTCCAACGCGTTTTGAATGGAATTCTGAGAAAGCGTTCGATGTTGAAAGGCCAGCACACGTTTGGGGTAATGGCCAAGAAGTTGCACCATGCGGGCATTGGCGCCCCCCTCCCAGAGTCCGCCGAAACTGCCTTCGGTCGAAGAGGCGGTTCCATGAATGAAGACCAGCCACGGTGTATCTGTCTTTTCCTTTGCCAGGGATTTGATCCGTGTGTAATCAGACGATTCTTTTCCTTCCCACCGATAGAGTCCAGGACCAGGTTTCATCACACCTTCGACCTTGTCCTTAATCAAGTCTGTGGTCGCACCGACAGGGTCCAGGCCAAACACTTTGAACCCTTTAATCACCCAATTGCCGACGATGCCCCGACTGGGAGTCCCTAGAGGCAACGCAAGGGGAAGCTCGACCACGTCACCGGTAGACCCTCGGCTGGGAGTCAATCCAAAATCCCTTTCCAGATCATCGGCACGCACCCAGAATTTAATCCCCTGATCCAATTCCAGTTGGATGAGATCGTCTGAACTCAGATCATCAATTTCCAGAGGGGGTTGGCCCGCGCGAGCCCCTTGGACCCTGGCACTGTGTTTAAGAGTGACCAGGTCCTTCAAATTGCCAGGGAAATCGGGAGTTGCGGATTTCAGGTCGAGGGGCTCACGTTGCCCATGAACACGAAGACATTTCATTGGTTATTCCTCATACAGTACTGGTGATATACCCACCGATTCTCCCCGGCGGAACAAACGCTTCCTAAAATATATCGACGATGACTACTGTGTGTTTCACTCAATTGCCAGTCAAAAGAAAACGGAATCCAATTACAGCAAATCCACCGAATAATTCCTACCCTTTGCTATGGCATCTCTCCCACCGAATTTGTTTCTTCGTAGGGGCGTTCCCGTGAAACGTCGTCTTCACCGCACGTCGGGTGGCCATCCACGACACATCTTCTGTAGATTTGGGAGGTGATGTCGCCGGTCGTCTGGCCATTCATGCTGCACATCCCACCGGGGCGTCTCTACATCGGACAGGGTGGTCCGAGATCAATTGAGAAGGGTTCGGTGCCCAATCCCGTCACAACGTGGGGGTGACCCATCGACTTCTATTGAGAGAGAGACATTGGTGTCATGATTAATTGGAACTGATTCCGGCTAATGACTTGTCGGAATGACGACAATTGAGAGGGGGAACTTTGGCAGGCGATGCACTCTACCTTTTTCGTAGGGGTCCCTACCATGCCGGCTCCACAGCATCAGGTAAAGTCATTAATGATTATAAGCAACAAAAATGGTTATTTCTTTGTCGCGACGTTCCGATGGAACCTTGTTTTCAGTGCACGTCATTCGATCATGAAAGATAGACGTATCGCCCGATGTCTCTACCGGTCAGGGCTTTTTGGTCAGGTGAGCCAACTGTTCATTCTGCCAACCGCCGCCTACAGCTTTGAACAAATCCACCATAGCCGTGAGACGTGCCCGCTCGGTTTGGACCACTCCCAATTCTGCATCGAGCACGATGCGCTGAGCATCTATGACGTCGATATAGCTGACCAATCCCTTGCGATACCGTATGTCCGCCAGCTCCAGTGATTCCCGCGCCGCTCCCACATGTTGGTGTTGACTGACCAATTGCTCTTTGCGCGTTTGCAGGGCAACCAGCACATCAGCCACTTCCCTGAACGCATTCAGAATGGTTTGCTGGTAGTCTTCTAACATTTGCTGATACCGGTTTTCCGCCACCTCTAATCTGGCCAAATTGGTATAGCCTTCAAAGATCGGAAGGGTAACCGAAGGACCGATCGCCATGTTGCGGCTGCCCCATTTGAACCATTGATCGAATTCGCTGGTGAGAAATCCTCCGTTTCCCGTGATGGCCACGCTGGGGAAAAAGTAGGCGCGCGCTTCTCCAATTCGAGCATTGGCGGCTTTTAAGGTTTCCTCCTTTTCCAAAATATCCGGGCGCCGTTGCAAGAGATCTGAAGGCAGACCAACAGGGATCGTTGGTTGTGCCATCACGGACCGAAGGGGTTTGGAGGACAACACCAGCGTCCCAGGATTGGCCCCGGTCAACACTTCGAGTTGATGCAGTTGCACAGCCCGTTGACGACGAAACTCGGGAATTTGCGAGGCCGTTTGAGCCACAAGGGTTTCCTCTCGTTTCACATCCAGGTCCGATACCAGACCGGCCTGCGCACGGCTCCGGATGATCGACAGTGAGTCTTGTTGAAGGGCCAGGTTCCGTTCGGCAATTTCCACTTGTTCATCGAGTTCGCGAAGCCGAAAATAGGCATCTCCCACCTCACCCACCAGGCTCAATAACAAACCGCGGCGATTCATTTCGCTCCCCAACGCTTCTGCGGTAAAGGCCTCCTTTCCGCGGCGAATGCGACCCCATAAATCCAGTTCCCATCGAAGATCGATGTCCGCACGCCAAATATCAAAATCAGCTCCGGGCGGCGCGAACCCTTCAGGTGCCCCTCCTGTGGGACCGACCAAAATGCTTTCCGATCGACGAATCCGGCTATAAGATCCATTCAACGACACATTGGGATAAAGCCCGGCTCCTGACCCATAGGCAATCGCACGAGCCTCCAGCACCCGAAACGCAGCTTGTCGCAGATCGTGGTTCCGATCCAAAGCCTGTTCAATCAATCCATTCAATTCATCGTTGGCGAACATTCGCCACCACTCGGCCTCCGGCACTTGGCCGACCGTGATGGGAAGCAGAGAAGATGAGCCTTCCAGGGTCATTCTGTTCCAGTCTTCCGGGACATTGAGGTCCGGCTGCTGATAGTCCGGCCCCACCAGACATCCCGGCAGACAAAGAATCACAAGCATCATGGGTACATGTTTCTTGGCGATCATGCGTTTCCCCTTATTGAGTCTCACCTGCCTTCGACAACGGACGGGAGACATCAGATTGCTGAGCCCCTTTCCCCCATTGGCTTTGGTCCTGTCCTGAGACCTGAACAGCAGAGCGTTCAATATAGACATCAACTTGTTGGCCAACATAGACCGAGAACGAGGGCCTTTCAAATCCATAAATTACCTGGAGCACCCTGGTGTCGACCCGCTCGCGATTTTCGCCAGTGAGGGAACGTTTGGGCACAATGTACGGCTCAATCCGATCAAAGGTGAGAGAAATGGACTTATCGGTAAACCCTTTGAGATAGGCCACAGCCGGGCTTCCCGGCACCACCAACGGCGCGTTGACCTCATCGATATCGGCCCGCACCTGTAGGGTCTCCGTATTTCCCAATAAGATGAGCGGCTCTATGGGATTCACCGTGGCATATTCACCAGCCCGAACGTTGACCTGAAGAATCGTCCCCGCACGTGGTGCCCGGACGGTGAGACGATTTAACAACGTTTGGACTTCATCGCGTTCCGTTCGGGCCAAATGGAGATCAGCCCTTGCCCGAACCAACGCCCGCTTGGCTCCTTCCGTCTCATGCCATTTTCGCTTCACATCATCTTCACTGACCGCCCGACGGTCTGTGACCGACTGAAGCCGCTTCAATTGGTCATGGAGATCCCGAAGCCGGATCTCCTGCTCGGCGATCCGCGCCGCCGCAGACGGGAGCGAATCAGTCTTGGTTTGCAATTGTGCCCGCAACTCCCGATCATCCAACTGAAACAACGGATCTCCCTGCTCAACATGATCCGCCACCGTGACAGACACCTCCGTCACAAGACCGGAGACCGGAGGCGCGATCCGGACATTTTCATTCACCGCTTCAATAATGCCTGCCGCAGCCACGGTGACTGGATACGGATTCTGAGGAGGAGCTTCCATTGGTGGAGGCGGAGCCACTTTCTTATTGGCGCCCCACAACGTCGCAATCGTCAAAATAATGCCCCCCACCGCGATCCAAAAGCTCAGACGTCGAAATACCATTTAAACGGGTGTCTCCTGCCCTTCTTGGATCTGGTTCACTCGTCCATCTTCCATGTGGACAATGCGATCGCCAAATTCAAAAATTCGGGTATCGTGCGTCACGATAATCACCCCCCGATCATGCTTTTTCCCGATATCATGTAATTGCTGGACAATCCGGTGTCCCGTCTCTCCATCCAGGTTCGCCGTCGGTTCATCACACAGCAATAACTGGGGATCACTCACCAAAGCTCGGGCAATCGCCACCCGCTGCTGCTCCCCTCCCGACAGTCGGGTTGGCAATGCGGCCAAGCGCGCTCCCATGCCCATGCTCCCAAGGACCTTCTCCGCCTGAGCCAGGGCATCGTGTTTGGCTACTCCCCGAATCAATAACGGGACAGCCGCATTTTCGACCGCCGTGAGGGTGGGTAATAGATGGTATTGCTGGAAAATAAATCCGAGATGATCCAAGCGAAATTTCGTTTTTTCAGACGCGGACAATTCCAGAATGGATTCGCCTAAAATTCTCACCTCTCCCTCATCGCTTTCTAAAATACCGGCAATCACCGACAAGAGCGTCGTTTTCCCGCTACCTGAAGGCCCCACCAGCAACAAGACTTCCCCACGGGCGACATTTAGATCCACTCCCTTTAGGACTGGGATCCGGGTCTCTCCTTCCCCAAACGATTTCACCACCCCCCTGGCCTGCACCAGCCAGTGAGCCGAATCATGATTGAGAGTTGGAGACGGATTACTCACGACGCTACCCCCGAAATACAATCGCCGGTTCAAGTTTGGCCAACTTTCGAATACTAATCACACTCGATACCGCACAGATCAACAGGAGCGCCACGCCCACTCCGACGAGAAGAGGCCATGTTTCTTTAAAGGGGAGCCGCCCTCCACCTGCAGCGGTCAATCCAAACAGGGTGGCCAATCCCACACCGACTCCATATCCAATGGACCCGACGGTAAAACTTTGCAGAAGAATCATACGCGCCAGCATACCCGTGCTAGCTCCTATCGCTTTCAGCGCGCCGAACTGCGGCAGATTCTCGACCGTAAATAGATAAAAGGTTTGTCCGGAAATCGCCATCCCCACAATAAATCCTAATAGGACGGTAGTACCAAAATTCACGCCAATACCGGTGTTTTGTAGAATCCATCGAATGGTTTTCCATCCAAACTGGTCTTCGGTAAATGCGCCTAATCCGGTTTGCTCATGAATACGCCTGGCTAATTCTTCGGGACCGACTCCACTCACCGGACTGGCAAGCACATACGACAACTTCCGCCGTTCTTCGGGTGTCACACTCAAGGCTCGCTCGTAGGTGGTGTAAACAAAGGGAAAGTTTTGAAAACTTTTTTGAGTCTGCACGATTGCCACGACTCTGACACGGTGATCATTGATTTCAAACGTGGTGCCGAGATGAATATTCTCGGGCCCACCTAATCGTTCCACCCCTAATTGATCGATCGCGACCGCGTCAGGAGAGCGTAGCTCTTCAATCTTGCCATCCAATACCTTACCGGGTCGGCCAATTAAGGTACTGGATTCAATTCCGACTAAAGCAATTTGTTCATAGTTCCCATCCCGCAGCCTCGCACGCTGAACGCCCTTATAGAGAGGAACCGCCCATTCCACCCCGGAAACACTTCGAACCAGGTTCACCGTCGTATCAGCCAGCGGTTTAATCTCTTCGACTTGATTGATATTGGAATCGGTAACCCACACAGGGGCATTCACATTGGTGATGCCCGATTGTGACCAGGTCATCAACCCCCAGAAAATGGATCCCTGCTGAACAATGAGCATCGTGGAAAATGTGAGCCCTGCCAGCAACATGAGGTATTTGGGGCGATCGCCAAACAACATTTTCAGTGCAACGTAATTCATATTTTCCGTGCCGTCCGCTTCCGGGGTTTTTTTATTTGACCTGACAAGCGGGCGGCTCCTTCCGGTGAAGGAATTTTAAGTCCGTTCATCATGATGTTCACAAAGGTTCGGGAAATGTCTTCAGCTGTCTGAGGGAGTTGAGCCTGAAATAGGACCGTCAACAACCGATGATAAATCAGCATGCCCATAAAGGCGCGTGCAGCAATAAGGGGCTGAACCGGTTGAAAGGCCCCATCTTCTATGCGCTGTTGAATGTAGCCGGCCAAAAAATCATAAAACACTCGGATGTGATTGTGGAAAAACATATCCGACATCTCATGGTTTTCCAGTGCGCTAAATAAAATCAGCCGCATCAAATCGGAATCCGGAGCCCCTCCGACCACCGTCCGGGCAATCACGGAAAACACCTCAACATCCTTTTGTTCCCCAGCAAGACTTTTCACTCTGGAGAGTAATCCCGGCACGGGAGATTCCTCTGCAAGAATGGCCGCATACAAATCTTCTTTACTGGGAAAATGTTTAAAAATAAGGGCTTCGCTTACTCCTGCCCTCTGAGCAATCTCCCGGGTCTTTGTCCCGCTAAAGCCTTTTTTGGCAAATAAGGAGGCCGCCGATTGAATGATTTTGGCCTTCCGGACCGGACCGGATATTCGTTTCGGTGATGATCGCATTTGGGGGCTTCCTAATTAGTAAGTATTTACTTACAATTTTAAAATTTCCCCAGAAAGCTGTCAAGGAATCCAGGAAATCTGGATCATTTGCAATTTTTTCGGGAAGGGTGGAAAATTCGTAAAGCTTACATGGCCAATTCTGACTCATCACAATCATCAATACTCAGGATGTTCTGCGATATTCAGATGTACACCACGGAGATTCCACCTCGCATTATGAGGACGAGAATTGATCACCAACATAGGTGCAGGTTTTCAGTTTCGCTCATGAAAGGCTTTTTAACTACCACCCGCATAACAACACGGGTAAGTCCTGCCAATCAATTTGACTCAACGAAAAAGATGCGTATCTTGTTGGGGAGAACAAGTATAATGTTGCTATATTCCTGAAGAACGGTAAGGACCAAAATGGATACTCCCCCAGAACCCGAGAATACACTCATCGTTTCCCTCCCGCTCGTCCCTGTCAAACGAACGGTCTTGTTCCCCGATACCCTTGTTCCCTTCACGATTGGCCGACCCCGCTCGATCGCGGCGGTGGAAGCCGCGATGAATTCGGAAGACAAAGCTCTGGTGTTCGCCACTCAGCGTGACTCTGAAAAGGAAGAACCCGGGTTCGATGACCTGTATCGCATTGGCACAAAGGCCGTCATCAAGCAAATGGGAAAAACTCCGGACGGCCATCTCCAGGTTCTCGCACAGGGCATCGAACGCGTCGTCCTACTCAAGCAGGAACAAGCCGAACCCCATATGATCGTTCGGTCCCGGCAACTGGCTCTCTCTCTTGAATCCGACCTGGAACTTGAAGCCTTGCATCGTGAACTGGTGGAACTCATTGGCCAATTACCGGAATTATTGACGACCCAAGGCGTAGTGGAATTGGTGGCGGTGCTTCGAGCAGAAAAAAATCCCCTTTCGGTGGCCTACCGGCTCGTGTCACTCCTCAACCTCAATGTGGAACGATTACAGGGACTTCTGGAGCAATCTGATGCTAAGGAGGTGCTTCGTCAGGTATACGGCGCGTTGGCACATGAACTCCATATCCTCAAAATTCGCCATGAAATCGCGAGCCAGGCCCAAGCGGAAATTGGAAAATCCCAACGGGAGTATTTCTTACGACAACAGTTAAAAGAAATTCAACAAGAACTCGGAGACTTGGAGACCCAACCTGAAGATGGGGAAGTGGGAGAATTAAAAGCCCGTATCGAGAAGGCTGATCTTCCTGAGATCGTCAAAACCGAAGCCACCAGAGAATTAAAGCGCCTGGTCAAGCTGCCTCCCGCCTCTCCGGATCATCAAGTCATTCGCAGCTATTTGGAATTGGTTCTGGAATTACCCTGGAACACCCTCACAGAAGACCATCTGGATTTGACTCACGTTCGGACGATTTTAGATGAAGATCATTACGGCATTCAGGATGTCAAAGAACGCATCCTTGAGCACCTGGCAGTGTTGAAGTTGAATCCGTCTGCGAAGGCTCCCATCCTGTGTTTGGTGGGACCTCCGGGAGTGGGGAAAACCAGCTTGGGGCAATCCATTGCCCGGGCCCTGGAAAGAAAGTTTGAACGCCTGAGTTTAGGGGGTCTCCATGATGAAGCCGAATTGCGTGGACATCGCCGGACCTATGTCGGAGCCATGCCCGGCCGTCTAATTCAAGCTCTCCGACGTGCCGGAGCAAAAAATCCGATCCTGATGCTGGACGAGGTCGATAAGGTCGGACAGGATTTTCGAGGAGACCCCGCCTCAGCCTTGTTAGAAATTCTTGACCCTGAGCAGAATCATACCTTCCGGGACAATTACTTAGATTTGCCCTTTGATCTCTCTAAGGTGATGTTTATCACCACGGCCAATTCCCTGGACACGATCTCCCGTCCTCTCTTGGATCGCATGGAAATCATACGTCTGGGAGGCTACAGTCAGCAGGAAAAACTTGAAATTGCCAATCGTTATTTGTGGCCTCGCCGCTTAAAAGAAGCCGGCTTGGAGTCCAAACCTCTGACGTTAGAGGAACAGGTGATTCCCCATATCATCAAACGATATACACGGGAGGCCGGCGTTCGCCAATTGGAACAGATGTTGGGACGGTTAACTCGTAAAGTGGCTTTGAAGCTGGCAGAACATCCGCCGGACCAGCCGGAAGAATCTCTCACAATTACCCAAAGCGACCTTCCGGAATGGTTAGGGATCGAACGATTTATGCCTGAGGAAGCCAGAAAGACATTGCCCCTCGGCGTAGCCACGGGAATGGCCTGGACAGAAACCGGCGGGGATGTCCTTTATGTAGAAAGTGCCCTTCTCCCGGGAGGGAGCGACCTCACCATTACGGGCCACATTGGCGATGTGATGCAGGAATCAGCCCAGGCGGCTCGGAGCTATCTCTGGTCGCGTGCCGAATCGCTGGGCTTGGATATTGCCGTGTTTAAGCAGAGCGGAATGCATATTCATGTACCGGAGGGTGCCATTCCTAAAGATGGACCATCCGCCGGTGTGACCATGGCCAGTGCTCTGGCTTCACTCCTACTGAAAATCCCGGTTAGGAACGATACGGCGATGACCGGAGAAATTGGGTTGACGGGATTGGTCCTGCCTGTGGGCGGGATTAAAGAAAAGATTCTGGCCGCACATAGGGTCGGGTTGCGCCGCATTGTCCTTCCTAGAGCTAACGAAAAGGATCTGAAAGATGTGCCTGACGCTGTGCGATCTGAGTTGTCCGTCATATTCGTGGAATCGATTGAAGAGGCCTTAGATGCTGTCCTGCTGGAGGCGCCGGACATTCGTGGGAGACAAAAGAACCCTCCGCCCACCCATCCTGCAGGGAGTGAACAGAAAACCGTCATGGGCAGTCGTTAAGCTTTCAAAGATGCTCTTCTCTCCAGCCTTGATTCTTCTCTCTTTCTGGACGCGACGGGACTACTCGCCGCCTGTGAGGAAAGAGGATATCCGTCGCATGGTAAAGGTACCACCAGGTTCAAGAGGGTTGTGATCCTGGCCAATGCGAGTGTACCACCAACGTCCCCGAGCGACCGGCGAATCATCTAACCACTTCAGCTCAAACCCTCCCTCCCGATCGTTACCGGCTTGCATCCATTTGCCCTTCCACACCCCATCCTTCAGTTCATGGGTTTCAAACCAGCCATCCTCCCAATCATAATGTCCTTTCCCCGCCTCATTTAACGTAATGGTATTGGACCCGGTATCGTCTGTATAGGCCCATATCCCGGCAAGTTCTTGAAGTTGTCGAGGTGGATGAAAGGGTTCCAGACGAGAACGCACTTCATTTTGAGGAGTCTGATGTGAGAGACCAGCACAACCCAACACCCCAACAATATTTATGACGACCATGATCATTTTGACTATACTTTTCTGCATGAATCCTTCCTTGACTCCCCACGAGAATTAAGTTGGGAAATTATGTTTAGGATTGTATCAAATAAGACCGATAGAGCCAGATACGTGAAACCCTGTATCTCCAGAGACCACCACTGATGAGCCCGATCAAAAAGGTGGCGTCTGAGCGATGGAACTGACGCCCGCTTTGTTCTGTACAAATTGCGGGAGGGTCAGAAATGGCGGAGAGACCTGTTCGCATTGTGGGGTCGCGCGTCATTCACCACTACAGGAATCCGTGAATAACTCCAATGAACCACCACTCGCCACAGACCGTTCCTTGACCCCATCAGAATCTCAGGGCCCGTTGTTCCCTAATAGGGCTGGCCCATTGACTGAACATGGCTCAGATTTAGCATATTTAGGTTTTGCGCAGAGAAAACCGACCGAGCCCCTTCGCGCAATTCCCCCTTTGGACATAGACAACGAGTCGGACGATTCCGATTTGTTTCCCGTCCACCATCCCATGTTTTGGGGGCGTGGGCGAACCCTCTTTGGGATTTTCATTGTCAATACTTTTTTCACATTACTGACTCTTGGCCTGTATTCTTTTTGGAGGAGAGTGCGTATTCGCCAATTTTTGAGCAGCCAAACCAGTTTTGCTCACACTCGCTTTTCCTATCATGGGACACCGCAAGAATTATTAAAGGGCTGGTCAAAAGCATTTTTAATTTTTGGTCTTCCCTATGCTTTGCTGAGTCTCGTTCCCCTCATATGGGACCAGATTCCAATCTGGATTCCCAATGCCCTTGCAGCAACCATGGCCCTGTGTTTCATTCCTGTCGCTGTGGTCGGATCGCATCGTTATCGCTTGAGTCGAACTTCTCTGGGAACAATTCGTTTCTCCTTCCGGGGGCACGTGAAAGCCTATATGAAAATATGGATCCTGGGAACGGTACTGACCTTGTTGACTGCCGGCATCTATTATCCGTTTTTCGAAAATGCCAGACGAAAATTTCTCGTCACTCACACCTACTTTGGCAATCGCCCATTCACCTATTTCGGAACGGGAAGCGGACTCTTGAAAATCTATGCGAAAGCCCTTGCCCTCAGCATACTGATTGTGATCACACTCATCGGGACCAGCGCCGGACCCGAAGGCCTGTCAGTCTTCGCCCAATGGCCATCCGGTGGTTGGCGAGACCTCTTGTTCAATTCCATCTTCATCACCGGGATTCTCACACTGCTGCTACCGTGGTTTTATCTGCAGGTTGCCAAACAACGGTACCAATGGAATCATTCAGATTTTGGAGATGCGCATTTTCAATTTTCTGCCTCCACCTGGAATTTGGTGGAGTTGCGGATGACGAACTTCTTCATACTCATTCTTACCTTTGGATTAGCCTGGCCCTGGGTCCAGGTCAGGAATCTTCAATTTTTGTATTATCATCTCACCCTTCAAGGCCCTTTAGATTTTCAACGGATCGAACAGGAAGCCTTGGATGCTTCGCCCACCGGAGAAGAGCTTGCGGGATATTTTGACGCTGGTTTCGATCTGGGCTAATTTGGCCTTTGTGCATGTCAGTGTTGGACCTTCCCGACATTCACCTCTCACCATCCATCGACAAATTATGAATCCCTTAGGCTGAACCACCTCGATCATGGCATACCCCACAGAATGGAAAGGGTCTTATTATGACGGACAATCGGCAGTTCCCCAGCATGTCACCATCTCCGTGACAGCTGTCGGCCTAAGTCTTCACTTTGCTGACCACACACACACGACATGGAACTACCATGAACTTCGCCAAACCCAGGGGCGCTACTCCGGAGAAGAAGTACGATTCGAGCGAGGGACAGGAATTGGCGAAACCCTGGTCATCCCCGGCCCCAATATTCTGCTGGCGATTCATGAGCATGGCGGATCGGACACCAAGCATTTCCATCATCCCCACACGCGAGGTACACGCGTGTACTGGACAGTGCTTGCCGCACTCGCCAGCATCCCCATCGTGTATGGCATCTTTATCTGGGGGATTCCCTTATTGGCTCAGCCAATCACCGCCGCCATTCCGATTTCCTGGGAAATTCAGTTGGGACAATATGTTCAACAGGAAGTCACAGCCGGAAAACCGGTTTGCCAGAATCCGAAACTGATCCACGCGGTCGAATCAATATTGACGGCCCTGACCGATTCCATCGACCGCCCCCCCTATCGATTTCAGGTGACCGTGGTGGATAGCCCCGTCGTCAACGCCATGGCGGCTCCGGGCGGGTATGTCCTGGTCTTTCGTGGTCTTCTGCAGGACACCGGTTCTCCAGAAGAATTCGCGGGAGTCCTGGCTCATGAAATTCAACACGTTCTGCTTCGACACACCATGCACCTTATCGTCAGGCATGTATCGATGGCTTTCGTCATCGCCGCGCTCAGCGGGGATGCCAGCGGCATAGTGGCCTATGCACTCCAAGCCGCCCAAACGCTTCAAACCCTGTCCTATAGCCGTGACGCCGAAAACCAGGCCGATGAACAGGGATTCCAATTATTACAGCAGTCGAAGATTAATCCCGAGGGGATGATCACCTTTTTCGCCAAACTTGGAAAAGAACAACCTGGGAACGACGTCTTTCGCTATCTTTCGACTCATCCGGAGACCCAAGACCGGCTAGCCCACCTGAAGTCTTTGCTGCCACCAGGCTCCATGACCTATCGAACCTTCCCGTTTCAATCTGAGTGGTCTGACATCACCACATACTGCAAGTGACCCCCTAAAGGCATTTTCCGAACCCGGTTTGCCTCCTGGCGCAAACGCCCTTGACGGGAGGTTCAACTCACCTTTTTAATACCTAGCCCATTGCTCTCCAGCCCTGGAGCCTTCATAATCATTTCAATCGAGACATACCGGAATGTATGGTGTCTTTGTTTGTACCGCGACTCCAAATACACCTATACCCCGTCTGTCTAGTCGGAGGGTATTATCATCAACACACAACAAGGGGTGGGTCACATGGGAACCGAAATAACACGCTATGCCATTGGGGATCACGGGAAGCTACACAAATTTACCGGAAAGAATGTGCCGGCCGGCACCGAGGCGCTGGTGGAAGAAGACGGAACAAACTTAACGGCGAAGGGGAAAACCTATACCGCTCGGTTTTCGGATATTCTTCCGAACGTGGAAATTATTCGCGTGCAATTCGACCAATACAGTTCGAATGCCATAGGTGATGCCATGGAAGCCCATGATAAAACCCTAGAAAAGATTCCTGAAATGCTTGAAAATACAAAGATCATATCAGAAAAACTCAGGCATGATTGGATGGCCCAAGACAAAGCCTATCAGGATACAGAAAAAGCCAAAAAAGTACCGCCGGCTGCAGCAAAAGTCACAGCCCCTGCGAAAGAAGCGATTGCGGCAACCTAATCAATCCCTCCCTAATTACAGAACATTCCAGGACTAAAAATGGCGCCGTTCGCTTCAGGGTCATCATCATTGTTCCCCCTCTGCCCCAAAAAGCAGAGGGGGAAAACGCTTCAATATTTCTCAATACTCAAACTAAAGAATTCCGAAAAAGGACCGGCTTAAGCCGGTTACGACCTGCAGGACCTTGCTATCAAGGCTGAGGAAGAGCGGGTAAAATTCATGGGGCTAACCATCAAGATTTGCTTCACCTTGATCAAATAAACGGACTACTTTTTTCGAAACGTAATATGATCTTTATACTCTTGAATCGCGGCGCCCAACGCCTTCGACCCTAATGGGATATTGGCCTCCAGCGCATCTTCAATGCCTTGATCGTCAATTATCACTTCATAGCATTCGTGTTGATTGGTGAGCACCATGCCCTTCTCCGTTTGCCGGGGCATATAGATTTCCGTCCACACTTCCTTTTCCACCAAACACACATCCCGAAACCGTTCATACAAAAGCTGCAACCGTTCTTGATCAGAAATTACGAGCGGATTACTTTCCATTACTATACATCTCCCTTTACATCGTCAACAGTGGTTCCTTTTCTACTCCCCTCTCATCAAACTCGTCAAGTGGGTCGCAAGCTATTTTCCGAAAACGGATACCCAGGGGTCGCGGTTAAGAAACCAGAGATAAAAAAACGTGCCCAGCCAGCCATGATAGAGCCCCAGCGGCCAAAGGTTTCCATCACGGATATAGAACGGGATAAAAAAGCAGGCCATAAGGCCGGTGGCCAGCATCAGCCACCAATCGGGGAAATGAACCACGGCAACAGGATCACCCCAATGGGAAGGGATAACTACAGTCCATGCTGAGGAAAAATTTTGATGAGATTATCGACACCCAGGGCCTGCACAAGAAACTGTTGAAGGATTCCCCACCCCGGATACATGAACAACAGAAACAGCATGGCATACCAGACCATGGCTAACCGCAACCAGGCAAATAACACCGATGGCCAAATGAAGACTTGTCGAAGATTGTCGGTGCGAAATCCCCAACTCTTCCACCTCGTTGGATCTTGCCGAACCTTCCAGACAACATAGCTTATCCAACTGATGCTGGCCAAGGCTATGGAACAGTCCCTTTGCACCAAGACTTTTGAATACAAGATGCAGCAGCCCTGTCAAGACAACCGCAGAGAATTCCCACCAATTGCCAACCCGATCATCGGGAGAAATTTTCAGAAAATCTCTCCCCCATGAATTACAGAGTATAGGCCGAGGAGCCTTTGAGAAAAGCCACGGAGGGATCCTGGGGGGAAACCGTGATCACTGGTGAACCATCTAGGTAATGATCCGTAATGAAGCCCAATGCATCAGACTCATAAGGAAAAAGACGGACCACAGCAACAACCGTCTTTCCCAATGTAGGAAAAACCAATTGAACATCTTGCGGCCGTTGAGTTTTCAGTGTTTTTGTCAGGGCTTTTTTCAAACTTCTGGCTGAATCTTTCGGTAAGACCTCATTAGTGGCTCGCCCAATCAAATGCTCTCCACCTAAAAGGTGTTGACAGGGAACAGGGAAAAAACAATCTCGATAGATCCCATTTTCATCCCAACGAAAGATTTTATGCGGAACAAACGAGACATGATCACCGGAAAAAATCCTGCTCAAAAATTCTTCCCACATCGCCTTCGACCACCGTTTACTGGACATAGAACCCTCCATGGTTTCTATCCATTTCCTCTATCATATAGGTCAATGATCATTACACCAAAACTTCAGGGCTCTTTAAGAGAGTAAATAAGAGTTCTCTTCTCATGCACAACTAGGGAAAGTCCTAGTTATTCCAAAAAAATTCCCTAGTATCCTATCTACTGTATTAAAAAAGGAACGATTTAGAACAACGCTTCTCTTCTCTATGCCTAAAATAGACATAAATTGTCTGGTTCACCGGGAAGGCCTTGGTCCAGTTCACTCAGAGTTTGGTATTTGACCACCCCACCCTGCGGCGTTATCTGAGTCAGAAAATACTGTAGGAAACCCAGGGAAATAAATCAACGGCCTCTACAATGCAATAAGCAGCAAAGCGAGCACACGGTCCATTGACAAGTCTATCCGCTAGAGACAGTAGGTCCGCAAGGGTGGAAATCCATTAAACCCCACAGACGCATAGCTGCTGGTATAGGCGCCGGCGCTTAAGACTTCGATTCGATCACCGATCGCCAAATCCATGGGCAACTCATAAGATGTTTTTTCATATAACACGTCTGCGCTGTCACAGGTGGGGCCAGCCAATATCACCGGTCCCGTTGGACCCTGACGGAAGGTGCGTAGGCGATACTTTATACATTCATCCATCGTTTCAGCCAAACCGCCAAACTTTCCGATATCGAGGTACACCCATCGCCGGACATCTTCGCGAGATTTTTGAGAAACCAGGATCACTTCGCTCTGGATAATTCCCGCATCCGCCACCAGAAACCGCCCGGGTTCAATCATCAGTTGAGGGGATGGGATACCAAAGGATTGCTGTAGAGCCTGTTGAATGGTTTGAGCGTAATGGGAAAATGGCTGAAGAGTCGTTTGGTAGGTAGCCGGCAATCCTCCGCCAATATTAACCCATTCCAGCTCCAGACCCTGTCGTCTCAATTGGCGATACAATTCCGCTGCCTGCTGCATGGGTTCGACCCATTGCTGCGGATCGGTTTGTTGGGACCCCACATGGAACGTCACACCCAGCGGTTTCAACCCAAGATCACTACTTTTGATGAGTAATTCATATGCCATGGCCAGGTCACAACCGAATTTTCTAGAAAGAGGCCAATCCGCGTTTTTCCCTTGGCTCAGGACTCGACATTGCACTCCAGCACCAGGCGCCTGTCTCCCCAATTTTTCCAGTTCGGCCACACTATCAAAAGCAAAGAGTCTAACCCCACAGGCAAAAGCATAGCCAATGTCCGCCTCTTTTTTAACCGTGTTGCCATACGACAGCCAAGTGGCCGGCACCCCGAGAGACAAACACAAATCCAGTTCATAACGGCTTGCAATATCAAAGCGGGAGCCCAGCGTCGCTAATAGTTGAATGATTTCCGGGGCGGGATTGGCTTTCACGGCATAATGGATCGCTGCCTGGGGAAACTCTCCTTGAAGCTCAAGATACTTGTGTCGTACCTGCTCAAGATCAAGAGCTAAAAACGGTGTCTCAGGACGCCCGGCCAGAAATTGCTCAAGCTTTGGGGTCAGGCTGCGGCAATCAATCTGTGACCAAACATGTCGAAGCGATGGAGCACTTGCGAGAACAGAAACCCCCTCATTTTCGAACCCGGAATTAACAACACTGGTCTGCACATTCCACTCCTATGACGATGGTGATTAAAAGGGAATCAAACGCGCCAAGCCTAAAGTCAAAGGCCTTCGAATACATCGGCTAAGTATCCAGGACATCTTAAGAGGAGTCCGGAACCATTCACGAGCCTGAAACCAGACTCCTTGATCCCTGGCGCAAAGCTTTTCCAGTCCGATGGCAAATGGGAAATTCGTTTGAGAAATTTTGGGACCATGCGGTGGGAAATCCCAGGTCCCGTTACACCATAATCTTTGAAGCGTTGATTGGCGGGACCCGTAGAATGCCTCGAAAGGGGCACAAATAATGTGGGAAAGAGGCGAGCAATAGCTCGTCGGAGGAATCCATGAGTGAAACCCGATTCCCGGGTTTCAGCTCGCCCATGAAAGAGAACACATGTTCGCGGGATGGAAGTTCCTTATTCTATAGGCAGGGGTCACGACACAAAATTTCAGCCAAAAGCTTATTCTATAAAAAACCCTAGCGACACCACGTTTCAATCTGAAATATTGCCCTTCAATACGATCGAAGAAAGCATACCACGAGCTTCCCCATCTGGGAATATCCCTTCCGTTTTTCCAATAAAAATATTGGCAAAAATTATGGCACTCTCCACATTCATCAGCCCTATCCTTCGTTAAGGATTGAGTTGTACGTTGATCTACCCTGGCAAGGCCCTAAAAGGCCTGGACTCTGGACCAGGAATTAAGGGCTTCTTGCATGAGGAACTTCTTTGGAAATTACTGAGGGGGGAGCCCAGGATCCTCCGGTTCTCCGGAGTCGCTCATGACCGTTCCGATCAATGGCTGGTCATGACAGGATTCAGCAACATCCATTTGGCAATACATGGCCTGAGGATCATCTTCATTCCATATCCCACCGTTGTTAAAGCAATCCAATTTTTCAATACAGGTGTTTACTTGCTCTTCCTGGCCGGAAACCGCACAGGTCGAATTGCAGGATGCAAAGACGGGTTCAATGGAGGTACCCGTGCAATCGCTGCCCCCTCCGCTAAGCAGGCAATTCAGCGCTGCGGCGGTTAATTGGCGACCGAGCTGCAGTTTCGAATCCCCGCCTGGGGATACGCATAACGCTTCGACGACCGGAGGAATTTGGTTGGTACCATTGGGGTCTACGGAAACAATTTGCCCACAAATATCAATTCCCTCATACCCGATAGGGAAATTATTCAACAGGGTGATATCATTCTTCTTCGCATCTCGACAGGCTTTCGGACTTCCCGCCTGGCCTGGCGGTTCAAAATTACAAATTACCGTGCCATCCATTTCATAGGTACACTTGTCCGTCGCCGTTTGATCATAGGAATTGACGGTGGACAACCAGGCCCGGATAACTCCTTCAGATATGTTAGTACTACCCGATTTCTCCTCGCCTGCATGAGTGCCCCAGAATCCAGCCGTCCGGCAAATCTCTTGAGCATTTACCTGGCTGGCAACACTTCCCATGCTAAAAACAAGACAAGCCGAAAACAATATCGTTCTTCTCATTGTTAAACCCCCCTGAGAAAAAAGTGAGTGTTTCCTTCGTGAGGATTGTTACATTTCCCCAAACTGATGAGATTTCAAACCCTTCAGTCAAAATCCCTCAATAGTGGCATGGAGTCGAAAAACCATCCCATGCGTTCTTGGGTGTATTGAAACCTGTGAAGACCGCTGACTATAAGATTTTTGGGGAATACCCGGAGAACAATGCCCTCTGCCTTATCGGCCTGTGGGAGGACAACTTAACCCAGGCAGGAGCACTGGAGGGAAATTAAAGAAAAGAGATCTAGCAACATCCTATCGGTTGCATGGTAATGAGCTCTCTTGCCTGCAACTTTTATTAAAAAAAAGACATTGGACGCATAATGGTGAAACATGTCAGTAAGTCCACATACCAGGCCACCATCCGCGATCAAACAGCGGGGAAGCCTGGTCGAACACATTCTTAAGCCACGCTTCCACGTTCCCGTCTAAAGAATTGCCCGTTTCGATGAGTGAGATCCAATCTTTGGGTTTCATCGGCATTCCTCAAAACAGATCGATTGTAATTGGGAGAAAGGAGCCTCATCATTTCAACACGTCTGCCGCTGGCCAATTGCATGTTGAACACATTGAGGGCGTTCCTTCCAAGGGGGACCAAATTATACGTACTATTTTAAGGGCATCTCAAAAAAATGGCGAAACACCCACGCCCAAAGCGCTGCAGCGAGGAAGAATTTCCGTCTAGACAAGGCCATCGGGGATTACCATTTAATGGTGTACACCGTACCACGCTGTTTGAGTGGGCAAACAGCAGGACTTTTCTCACTATATTCTGACAAACCTACGGACAAGGAACTAAAATTCCACAAACATTTGGTGCAACTAGGAAGTCGTAAAACTGAAAACTTCACTCTTTTTTGTACCACCGCAAAGGCTGAAGGCCCGGACCTGCCAGTAATAAACTTGGTTAGAAAGCAACGTCACCTCTGGCTTCCAATGAGTCGCGGTGATACCGGAAACCTCGGCAACAATGCTTGTCCCAAATGGAGGAGGTTGAGTCGCGAGTTTGACATTGTATGTGTTCGCACCAGCCTTAGGTTCCCAGACAAACAAGGGTTGGAGTGCCACATTACTTCCACTGTCAAGGGGTTCAAGAGCGGTCGTCGGCACAGGCGAACCACAGCCGGCATTTAGTTCCTCCGCTCCACGGTCGCATTGTCTGGTGCCGGTTCCACCATCCACCGGTCGACGATTCCCATTTTGATCCAAATTCGCACACCGAAGGCCCGAATCCACAAGCGGACTCCCGGTTAACGGGATATGAACGTGAGTGTATGTCCCGGCTTCAATCCCGCCGTCACTATCGGTCAGTGGACCGAGTTGGGGATCCAAAAGTGCGGTATCAGTCCCACTCAGATCATTCGGAAGAAGGTTGAGGACCCCGCATCCGTCGACTGTTCCAACTAGATTATGATCACGAGAATCGAATGATTGATTACAATCATCGGTTGACCCGGTTGCATTTGCAATTGAGGCATTGTTTCGTGCAAGAATAGAGTTTCGTAAACTCATACTATTGGCATTCAGCCCCCCGCCAGTTCCGTATGCAAGATTATCGACGATCGTTGAACTCTTAAAATCGATAATCCCCGATCCGTAGGCGCCGTAGGCGCCTCCCCCGTTACCCTTAGCAAGGTTCAAGGAGACCGTGGAGGTGTTGACGGTCACATTGCCTCCATAGACCCACAGTCCGCCCCCATCTCCATCGGCTGTGTTATAGGCCAGACTGCCTTGCACGAGGTTGACCGTTCCCTGCTGCAACAGGTTGTAAACTCCGATTCCTCCACCATAACCGGATCGATTTCCATAGAATTCGGTGCCAAACACATTCACTTCTCCGCCTGATTCCACGTAGAGCCCTCCTCCAGATGGGAGCCCTCCGGCAGTGAACGTCTCCCCATTGGTGAAGTTTTCAAAAAGTACGGAAGTCGCGATGTAAACCGGGGCTGAGCCCCAATTGACGGCAATGGCCCCACCAAATAGATCTGCCCAATTATAAAAAAATGTACTATTGGTCACATGAAGTTCACCAAACGTGCGAATCGCGCCTCCCCGTCCGGTGTATGGAAGAAGTCCCGTACTGTCATGAGCGCTATTATCCGAAAAGATGGTGCCGTCGATATAGACTTTTGCTCCGCTCCCGATATAGATTCCCCCACCATACAAGGCTTCGTTGGCTCCAAATGCACTGTCATAAATCCGCACCGTCGGCCCACCCCTGATCGGGTTCCCATCGACAAATAGACCTCCACCACGCCCTTCAATCGAGTTAATTTGAGAATAATGTAGATGGCTGGCAAGCACGGTAACCCGCTCAAGGACCAAATCACCACTGGTGTAAATGCCCCCACCGTTCAGATCATTCGAACAATTCTCCAGAATACTATCTCGGACGACCAAGTCTGCATAGTTTTGAATACAACTCCCTGTGACCTGGCTATGAAGGGTCACCCCGTTAAGGCTTGCATCTCCTGCGCTGGCATTGAATACAAACGCACTGAGCGGACCTTCAACAATAGTGCTCGCACTACCAGCCCCGACGAAGCTGAGATTGGGTATATTCACTTGAACAACTTCCACATAGGTACCTGGCCCGATATCGATGACATCTCCGCTTGCGGCAACATCCACGGCCGCTTGAATCGCCGAGTAGGTGCAGGCAGACGGGCACACATCCAAGGTTACTGCCCCAGCCATGGTACCTCCCAAAGCAATACATACACTGCTCAGAAATAGAAGACAGAGGAGTCGTTGGAACTTCAAAAACACTGGAAAAAGATGAATTTGTCGTCGAATTGGATGGGGCATGTGAAAATTCATTTCTGATTCCTTTTGTTGTCGATCAGAAAATGACGGTGGTGAAAGGTATGAATACTGATGTGGCTTTCGGCAATCAGCACAAATCCGCTTCATCCACCAGGATCGTTGTGATCATTCGCGTCCGCCCACCGAACCACTGGCGCGATCAATGGGTGCATGCCGAGTAATTGGGGCAGATCGAGAAGACAATGTTCCATCAGATAACGGTCATTTAAAAACGCAACCTCTCCACCATATCCATCAATTGTCAAATGTTTCCCAAACGTACAGGTGTCCATGACATTTCACTCCTTTTTAAAAATTCCGGCTCTTAAATAACCGTTATTTGCACGATCAAAATGGCGATCAGTATGAGTGTGACCGATGTCAATTTGACAGGGCTTGACGTCATCTGGAGTCGCAATGTGTCGCAGATAGCTGGGCTCAAGGATTTCCGATATCGAGAAAGCAGCAGCCCAGCACTGAACACCATCACAAATAGCGGGAGACTACATTCAACCACTGCGACTATCGAAACCGAAGGCCCAATAGCCGTGGCCCGTTGCGATGCCAAAACAGCTGCCAATTGAAGGAGTTCAGCCACAAGAAAGATCCCCCCGAAACGCCAGCACAACCCGAGAATGCGTTGACGCCGCCTGCGTTGTACTCCGCCGACAATCAACGCAGTAAGGAATGTACCGAGAGAAAAGAGCACGACCCCATTCCAATAGCCCATTTGTTCGAAGACCCAGGCCTGCAGCACCATCGTCAGCGATATACACAGCACCGCAACGGTCAACAGAACGACGGCATGCCGATGCACCCCTGAGAGGTGATACCGGATCAGCACAAAAATTCCACCCAACGCCAGTACGATTGCAAAATAATAGATCGGGTCCAGGCGCTCACCTAACAGGACAAAAGCCATCACAGGGACAAATAAAACACTGAGCGTATTGAAGGTTTCTGAACAGGAGGCATCGTTCATAGTGAAAAGAGCTCTGAATACAAAATAGAGATGGAGGAAGTAGCAGACACCGGCCAACAGTGCCGGCCAGCTTGTCCGCAATGTCACAGGCTCCCAACCCCCAACCTCGGTAGCGAGCACGAAGAAGGGAAGGACGCAGAAGAGGCCAGAGATAATGGGACCATCTGAAGGAAAACGGAATATACGCTCTCCCACAAAACACACATCAATAATGCAGGACACTGCCCAGAGAGCTGGCGTCAACAACGCCATAGACATCCAGTTGTTCCACACATCAAGTTCCATCACTCCCTACTTTCCGTTACTATCATCAGTGGCTGTTCTCTATGTGATCTGTCGAAACCGTTACCAAATAGGTTCATGAAGAATGAAGAATGAGGGATAGAACCATTCGTACTCTGACACCATTCTTGAACATTGTTATCAAGCAAGCATCACGCCAGAAGATCAACCTTCAAACACACCCTACAAAAAGTCACAACAAATCAACCTCATTGTTTCTCTTGAACTGCGCCACCTCACTCACTTGCCAAGATGCCTGGCCAAGAATTCGTATCCATTTGGATATGCTTATTATCGAAAAACCTTTCCATAAGCATTGGCCTACCCACGATTTTTTCCTTTTCATTCAAAAGCACCTCTGACCCTTTAACCCTTTAACCCCAGTAGGCCGGGTCTCATCAATAAAGAATTCTATCGTTCGTTTCACGCATGACCATTGACGATCTAGGAGGAGCTCCTAGGAACGGTAAAGTTGCCCTGGGATTACAAGCATCGGAAGGAAAAGAAATGTAAATAGGGTGGGTTAAGAAATCCGTTTTTGGAAGTTTAAAGAACCGGAAGGAAGAAAGTTATTTCAAATGAAGATATGGTCTATAGCAAGTCTTTAAGCAGCACATTGTAGTGGTGCGGCCAATTCACCAGGAGAAGACACCGAATTTTTCTAAAAGATGGCCGGCACCTAGTTGACCGCCCTATAACGTTTGAAGATTTATTGTCTCCCCCGACGGGAGTTTCGATGGCGACGGTACCGCCGCTCCTACTGATTGATTGGGATAGAGGAAAGAAAGGGCAGAACAACAAGCAAGAGAAAAGGATAAAATTACAAAGAACAAAGAGTTAGGGAGTGGCCAGGGCAAGACGAACGCCGAAATAACTGCCCCGGAAGATGACGGGGCTCCCGTACCGGAACGATGCACGCAAGTACACCGGAGTATCGTTCCAGGCACCGCCCCGGATCACACGCTGTGGAGGGAATTGCTTATACCAGCTTCCACACCATTCCCCCACATTTCCGGCCATGTCAAAACAGCCAAATGGACTCACGCCCTGCAAATATTTCGTAACCGGGGTGGTCGCATTAATACCTGATTCATAGGAATTGCATTTAGTCGTATCGAATTCATTGCCCCAGGGATACTCCCGACCAGCATTCCCGCGCGCGGCTTTCTCCCACTCTTGTTCTGTGGGCAATCGCTTGCCCGCCCAGGAGGCAAAGGCTTCCGCCTCATAGTAACTGACACCCACAACGGGATGGTCGGCTTTGTTCCATTTGGATTCAGTCCAATGCTTCGGGCTATTCACCTGATTTTCCTGCTTCCAGGCCCACCCCTCTTCCGACCAAAATTTTTTGGAGCCATAGCCATTGGCCAGCATGAACGCCTTGTATTGATCATTCGTCACCGGATAGATATCCATATAGTAATCATAGGGAATATCTTCACGAACTCGCTCTTAACCATACAAAAACGGCCCCTTGGGAATCAGGACCATCCCCTCGGGTACTTTCGATTCCGGTTCTGGCGGAGGTTCAGACTCAGCCCCAGTCACATATTCGCTGATCTGTTCAATCAGTCGAGTGGCATCGGCGCGAAAGCGCTCATCGCTCATATTCATTGCATGCCGTCGAGCCAATTTGGCGATCGGATCGGGTAAATCCGTAGCCTTTGGCATGCCCGCTCCACCCACAAGGAGCGGAATGACCGGGATATTCCGCTCAAGCGCGGCCTGAATTTCGACCCGAACGAAATCCTCAGGATTGTCTAATCGCCGGAGGCCTTCTTCATCTTGTATCTTCACCCATGTCTTCCCGATGACGGCAATCAGGACATCACACGATTGGACAGCCTTTTCGATTTGCTCCATAAAATCCAGTCCAACCTTCATCGTATCGATGTCCATAAAGATTTGTTTTTCGCCGAAGCGGTCCGCTAACAGGTCAAATAACCAACTGGCATAGGCAATACTATCCTCTCGTCGATAACTGATGAAGATACCCGACATGGTCTTATGTTTCTTTACACCTGGAATTATGGCCTGAATTTCAGTCGGTTTGTAGATTTTTTGAATTAGGTTTATTGCACCGCTTGTTCATGTAACATTCTCTACGGCAACCGATATTCTAGTTATTCCCTGAATTTCGTCAACCCGATAGCTAACAGAGGGGCATTTCACTACCTTGCATGGCTGGCAGTGCCAACAAATTTTCAGATAAATACCGGACTACAGAATATAGGGGTCCAGGTTTTTTCATGTGAATCCTTGCAAGGTATCTCTCCCATGGTCCGACGCCTGCCGTCTGGCCCAAGGGAGGACGCTCTTATCAGGTGGTGGACCTTGTTTGAGCAGCGCGAGTTGGTCCGCCCTCTGCAGGCTTGCGTCCGTCCCCTCAATTAAGGCCAGACGGGGCGTAACTGGTTTTGGGGCCTTTTGCCGAAACAAAAGGGCCTCGCCTGCCGGGGCGAAACCCGGCAACACCTAAAATCCATTTGACGCGTAAGTTGGGTGCACTATTGTGACGTATTCACCTCCGAACATGTTTTGACTGGCCATCCCTTCATAAGGATTCCCCACATGCATCGTGAAGGTATAAAACCAGAACCATAATTTCTGTATGGATTAGCTGTAGAAACATCCCGGTGGGACGGCTTCAGGATTTTCCGAAACCGCCGCCGCCCGGAGTATCGATGGTGAGTTCATCGCCTGCTTCAACGGGGAATGAACATTTTCCACTCACGTCTTTTTCAACGCCGTTTTGTCTCAGGTTGTTGCACCCGGATTCACCTGGTGCCCCCCCCTCCAATCCATAGGGCTTGGTAATCCGTCGGTCGGACAACAACGTCACCTCGGCAGGTTGAAGAAATTCGTATGTCCGCACGATTCCATCTCCACCTTGATACTGACCGCTTCCTCCTGAACCTTCGCGCAAAGCATAGCGGGAAATTCGAAATGGATAGGCATATTCAACGGCTTCCACCGGGGTATTCAGCGTATTAGTCATGTGTGAATGGCGTCCGCTCGCCCCATCGAATTGAGGACCTGCACCCATTCCGCCTCCGATGGTTTCGTAATAGGCAAAGGGCCGGTTGTGTCGTTGATCCCATCCACCGATGGTGAGGTTGTTCATGGTTCCCTGGCTGGCTGCCGGAATGCGATCAGGGCAGGCTTGCGCCAGGGCTCCCAGCAGGATATCCACGATTCGCTGGGAGGTTTCGACATTTCCGGCCGCCACCGCGGCAGGACGACGGGCATTTACCAGCGTGCCTTCCGGCGCAATAATGTGAATCGGTCGAAGGCATCCGCTATTGGCAGGGATATCCAACCCCAATACACATCGGAACACATAGGCCACTGCGGACAACGTGACCGGATAGACGGCGTTAATGCTACCAGGCCGCTGCGCATCGGTTCCCGAAAAATCGACCGTGACTTCTTCATCTTCGATCATAATGGCGACACGAATGACAGCAGGTTCCTCGGTGAATCCATCGTTATCCAGGGCATCTTCAAAACGGTAGCAGCCATTGGGCAACATGCTGATTAACTGGCGGGTCATGCGTTCGCTATAACGAAGCAAGGCATCCATTTCCGCGAGCAGCGGTTGCATGCCAAACCGTTCAGCCATCGCTCGCATCCGTTCACTTCCAATCTGATTCGCCGCCAATTGAGCCTGGAGATCACCCATGCGTTCCTCTGGAGTCCGGACATTCGCTAAGAACAGCCGCCAGACGTCATCATTTTTTTTACCGCCCACCATGAGTTTCACTGGAGGAATAATCAGTCCTTCTTGATATATTTCTTGCGACAACGGCATCGACCCTGCCGACATCCCGCCAATATCGGCATGGTGCGCGCGATTAGCGACCAACCCTAAGAGAGTAGGAGGAGAGGTGTTTGTCATAAAAATTGGCGAGACCACTGTAAGATCGGGAAGATGCGTGCCCCCGCGATAGGGATCGTTGACCATGGCCACATCACCAGGCGCCAACGTCAAGGACTCAAGGCAGGCTTGCACCGACAGCGGCATGGCGCCAAGATGAACGGGAATATGCGCTGCTTGCGCGACCAAGTTTCCGGATGCATCAAACACCGCGCAGGAAAAATCACAGCGTTCTTTAATGTTGGGCGAGAAGGCAGCCCTTTGCAGGCGAGCGCCCATTTCTTCAGCCACAGACACCAACCGGTGCTTCATCATTTCTGTGCGAATGGGATCATCCATCGGTGGCTCCAACCTTTATAAGAATATTCGAATAGGTATCAATCGCGGCATGATCCGTGGGTCCGATATAGATCGTCGTATCATCCAGAACCAGAATAGCCGGTCCATTGATTTCATGTCCCGGACACAAGCGGGTTCCCCAATAATGCGGGACCGGTTGCATCCCTTGAGGCAAAACTACCGGACGATCTTCCCACTTGGCTGCAGTCGGATCGGCTGACCCCAGCGGCCTGGTGGGAATGGTCGGCGGCGTCACATGGCCGACTGCCCGGACTCGTACATTTACAATTTCGATAGGCGTCTCTGTCTGGCTATAGCCATAGCGTGCGTGATGGATCCGATGAAATTCCTCGTGAAATTTGGAAGTCAGCGGCACCGCTAAGTCGAAGGATTGACCGACATATCGAACATCGACGATTCGAGAGAGAACCCATTGGTCAGGATCCACGCCTTCCCGATGTAAGTCTTCTTGCCCCTGATCAACCAACGGTTGCGTCGACTGTTCAAGAATCTCCATCGGCGTGCTTCCCGGCAACATCACCGTCTGGACGTAATCCAATTGCACATCCGCAGCCAACATGCCCAGAGCCGAGAGCGTGGCGGCCATGGGTGACACCATCACGTGCGGGATACCCAACGCCCTGGCCAGATCACACGCATGTAATCCGCCTGCACCACCAAATGCCACCAAGACGGTTTCCCTCGGATCTTCTCCCCGCTCCACCGAGATGACACGCAACGCGCGCTCCATATGCACATTGGCAATTTGGATCATGCCCAAGGCCAAGGTCTGCCGGATATCCAAACCGGAACGAGGTGTCAGAACCATCTGCCGGCTCAGTTCATCGAACGCCTGTTGCGCCGCTTCGACATTCAATCCCATCCGGCCACCTAAAAACCCGTCAGTCGGCAATCGACCCAGGACCACATGGGCATCGGTGACCGTCGGAATCGTCCCGCCCCGCCCATAACACACCGGACCCGGTTGCGCTCCGGCACTTTGAGGTCCCACACGAAGATTACCGCCCGCATCGACGGTAGCCAGGGAGCCACCTCCGGCACCGACTGTATGGATATCGATGACAGGCACACGAATGGGATTCCCCCCAACTTTGGCTTCTGTCGTGACGTGAATCGTCTCATTGACCAACGCCACGTCTGTGGACGTCCCGCCCATATCATAGGTCAGAATCCTGGTGAAGCCCGCCAACCCTGCCAGGTATCGCGCACCCACCACACCCCCGGCCGGACCGGACAGAATGGAGCGGACACCATGCCCTCGCGCTTGGGCGACGGAAATACGTCCCCCGTTCGATTGCACAATATGAAACTCGGTCGGTTTTATCTCCCGTTCTAAACGGCCCAAATAGGCATCGAGCACGGGAGACACATAGGCATTCACCAGCGTCGTACTGGTTCGTTCATATTCCCGAAATTCCGGCAGGATTTCAGAGGAACCCGTCACAAAGAATCCTTCGTCACGCAAGCGCGCCGTCACCCATTGCTCATGAGCAGGATTCACAAAGGAAAACAGAAACGACACGCCCACAGACTGAATCGCCTCACGCCGGAACATTTCAAGAATTGAGACAAGATCTTGTTCCTGAAGAGGCGTCAGGATGTTCCCTTCACAATCCACCCGCTCCAAGATTTCGAAGGACCATTCACGAGGGACTAAGGGCGGAGGAATGACAGGGAACAGGTCATACAAATCAGGACGATTTTGCCGTCCAATAAGCAGCACATCGCGAAAACCTTTAGTCGTGATGAGAGCCGTCCGAGCCCCTTTCCGTTCCAGGATGGCATTAGTGGCCACGGTGGAACCATGCACAATATGACGACCAGGATGGTGAGAAAGACGGGCTAACCCTTGCAGGACCGCTTCCGCAGGATCGGCCGGGGTCGAAAGAATTTTAAATCGCTGAAGAGGAAGAGATTGATCCGAGGAGGAACAGACCACAAAGTCGGTAAAGGTCCCCCCAATATCGATACCCACCCACACATTTTGACTGGATTGACCGGAAGTCGACATGAAAGTCACTCTGCTTCAGGAAACGGAAGAAGAGCATACCGGATTTTGGGAAAGGTTTGAAGCGCAGAATTCAAATAACGGGATGAAGGGAGGGTCAAAAGAGCTGGTTCAGTTTCACATTCATGCTCAGGAGAGCACCTTCTTAACTTTTCACCAGAGCTTTTAACACCACACGACGCGGACTACCGCTGGCATTATCGTGAACCATAAGCATGGCATAGTGCGTTCCCGGCTCATGTAGAGCGAATCCGACATTGAGCATGCACGAATCGCCCGTATGCAACGTGACATCCGCGCAAGTGTTCTCCACAACAGAAAAGGCATCCGCTTCATTGCCGGTGATCTTCACATCCACAATTTTGAGAAGTCCCAATCCAATGTTGGAGACCCGCACCACATGAGTAGAGGAGGAGGGATCCGTCTCCTGGCCCGACTCCATCTCATAGACCAGGACATCGGTGCTCAGGCTTGGGAGGGGGATAGCCGCATCTCCGCTAAGCAGTACCGAAACGCCATCGGCATTGGTGCTGGCCGTGGCCAAATCGGGAAATTGGTCTTGATCAAAATCCTCCACAACCATGGCTGACGGCGCGGCTCCAACACCAAAGTGTCCCGCTGAGGTAAAAAGGCCGGCTCCATCCCCCAACAAAATCGACAGACTATTGGAATCACGATTGACCACAACCATGTCTATTTCTTGATCCCCATTAAAATCCCGAAACGTCACGCCCACCGGGGCAAAGCCCACTTTAATGGGATCCAATTCGGTAAACGTTCCTCCATCCTGCTGAAGCAGAATACGAACGCTGTCCGAAAAGAGGCTGGTCACGGCAAGGTCAACCAATCCATCATGGTTGATGTCGGCCCCCTGAACCGCGCTTAAGGTAAAACCAGACTTGAGTTCCTTCTCAGGGGCAAATGTCCCATTCCCGGCATTCTTCAGTATGGAGACAAGCCCGTTGGGAGAACGCCAACTCGGCTGACTCCATGTTACCGCAAGATCCGGTTTTCCATCGCCTGTCAGATCCTCGACCAGCACACCGGTAGGAAACATTCCGTCACGCCCGTTCTGTTCATAAGTCACGGGGGCCAACATGCCTCCCTTGCCATCATTTAAGAGCACCGCAAGATCAAAAGGCGGGTAGTAACCAAATCGTCCGCTATTCACTGCCACCACATCACTCCACCCATCCCCGTTAAGATCCCGGACCGCTAAAAAGGTCGTCCCCTTGCCTGCCCCCTGGCTGGCCAACTTCTGAAACATTCCTGTGCCCTCACCTTTCAGCACAACGACCTGATCAGAGCCGGTTAACGCCAGGACCAAGTCGAGACGGCTGTCGCCATCCATATCGGCGGCCACCACCGCCAGGGGAATTTTCCCGACTCCAAAGGATACCGCAGATTGAAAGGTGCCATTGCCGTTGCCTAAGAGCACTGAGACGTCGTCGGAAGTGCTGTTAACCGTCGCCATATCCCACAATCCGTCTCCATTGAAATCTCCCGCTGTGATGGCTTGCGGAGCGCGTCCAACCGGATTGCCCGGTGTGGGGGAATAGATAAGATTCTGGGCATAGGCAGGACCTCCAGCCAAACAAACCCAGGCAATAACTAAGATTCCATACCGTTTCACGAATGGCCAAAAGATCATAATACGGTTAATTCAATGTAGAATCGGTATAGGTTTTTTCTAAGACAATTTCAATCTCGTCCGTGGCTGCCATCCCTCGATTGCGAAAACGTGCCACCCAGTCAGGGTACTGTTCCAATGTGCGAAATATACTTTTCACGATATCAGGCTTCACTTTTTCTTCCCAATGGGCAAGCCACGCCCTTTCATCTTCCTCGCCCTCATATTCATCCGGGAAATTGGCTTCCAGGGAAAACCGCAGATTAAATGATTCCTCTTCTTGATACATCTTTTTCTCCTTCTCCATCATGACCGTAAACCCGCTCCCTTCGCGATCCTCCATTGTCCTTATCTCATGTGGTCGCCTATAATAGATCTACCACTTCATTGAAAAGGAGGTCCAGAACCCATGCCGATATTTGCCTATAAGTGTCAAGGATGTTCGCATCATTTTGAAATGCTTGTCCATAGCTCGACAATTCCGGAATGTCCAAAGTGTCAGGCCAACACGTTAGAAAAACAACTGACAGGATTTGCCGTAGGCGGGACAGGTAGTGGAATGAATATTGTTGATCCGGGCAGTTGCGGATCCTGTGGAGATCCCCGGGGACCCGGCGCCTGCTCGATGAATTAAACGGGCTGGCAATCTACCCTGGAGGCGTATGACGCCTCATTTCCCTGAATCAGTTTACCTGCCATTGATGTGTTCGTTGCCGTTCAGCCCATCCTCTTCGGGATCAATCCACATCTTTTCCGGAAAGCCTAAGGAATCCTCACCCACGCCATAGAACAATGCATGGGCGGAAACGATATAGGTTATCCAGCCGATCGTGCCATCTCCCTCAACAATTCGATAGTGTATATCAGAGGCTTCCGGAAGTGATTCCTGTAATCCCGGAATCACCATCAATATTCGATGCACACTGACATGCGGAGAAACTTCCTGCTCAGTTGCCGGATACCGAATGGCCATCATGCCATTGGGAAGCAGGGTGTTTTGGGTGAAGGTCGTAACCTGAAACGCCAGAGGATTGAGTAGAGATTCACACGGCAACGCGGGAGTGGGGGAGGCAAACAGGAAAATGGGGGCAACCCCAAAGACCATAAAGATAAGTGGACCAGATCTGAAGCCTCCCATAGGACACCTCCTTCTCGGGAATCTTCACGACGACTTTGGACCCTCTTCTTCTTATCGGTCTCATCTGTACAGGAGTTTAGGAAACGAACAAGAACATGACGTTGACGACCAGGAAGGTTCTGAAAAGACGAACCGATTGAACAATCGGAGGAGATGGGCCAGCTCCGTCATTTCGCGGCGGTGGCACAAGAAGCTTGGGTAGACAATTCCCAGCCTTCTAAGCAAACGCCGACTCATAAATTTCATTGGCAGGATTGGCTAGTCTGGGAGATGCAGAATACCGGAAAGAAGATGCGGTGGCCTGGAGTGGAGGACCCCATTCAGCATGTCCAATCAAATGAAGATTGGGGCTATTCCGAACTGCCCAGCATATCGTCGATGAGGGGACGGTTCAAATCTTCGCAGCCCGGACAAATAAGATCAAAAAAAGCCTCATGGTCTGCCACATAGTTTTTTTCATCCACTAAGTTTTCTTCATGAATGCTGTCGAAACAAGCCGAACACAGCATCATGCGGCCGCGCATGACCGATACCGTTTTTCTCTCGTGGCTACGTGGTAACTCCATCTGGTCCTCCCTACAATAAGATGGGGGTGGCCTCTCCTAACAATTAGGACCAGCCCCGTTGTTGCGCCAACATAAAATCTTCCTGTTCCAGATCAATGCCACACGCGGGGCATTCATAGGGCTGATCATCAGGAGGAATGCCTACCGGCGTGTCCTGGACCTTTCCCTGACAGACATGATAGAAATTCCCTCTGGCATTTTCGTCATCTAAAATATCGGACTCATACTTTAGGATCATCTCACTCTCCTTTACATTAACTTATGGCTTCTCAAGTTATAACAAGGCGTCGATTTCCCGGGCAATCCCCATTCCCCTCCATCATTTCCAGAAAACACCCATTTCGTCTCCATCGACCGACTCAAAGGCGACGAGGCCCCCTGACGATGGGAATCATCATAGGGATAGCGGTAGGCCTTTGGTCCACGTTGAGTTGGAGCCTTTCTGGAAAACCTGCTCCTGCCAATGGACCCATTGGATTGCAACCCGTGGTGGAGCATGAATTTTCCAAGCCTGTTTTTCTTACAGGCAGTCCGGATCAGACCAAACGCTTATTCGTGGTAGAACAACATGGCCGCATTGTTATCCTGACTCCAGGCCAACGGATTCCGTCTCTTTTCTTGGATATAACAGAAAAACTGTCCACAGGAGGGGAACGAGGGCTCCTGGGACTGGCATTCCATCCTCAGTACTCAACGAATGGCCGGTTTTTTGTCAACTACACAAGGGCACAGGACGGCGCTACGGTGATTGCTGAGCATCAAGTTTCACCAGCCCCCAATCAAGCAAACCCTCAGGAAACCATCAGACTCGTCATTCCACAACCCTACGGCAACCATAACGGTGGCATGATCGCTTTTGGCCCGGACGCATTGTTGTACATTGGGATGGGAGACGGCGGAGCAGGTGGGGATCCCGAGAATCGAGCGCAAGACCGACAGTCATTGCTAGGAAAAATCCTTCGGATTGATGTGAATGGACCCCCTCCCTACCGCATCCCTGCAGACAATCCATTTGTCGGACAACAAGGCCAACCTGAAATTTTTGCCCTTGGCCTTCGAAACCCCTGGCGTTTTTCCTTTGACCGCCAGACCGGGGAATTATGGGCCGGGGATGTGGGACAGAATCTTTGGGAAGAAATAGATGTAATTGCAAAAGGGAAAAACTATGGATGGCGACTCTTTGAAGGGAGTCACTGCTTCAAGCCCAGCAAAAACTGCGAATTGGCCGAGGGTGTGGTCCGTCCGGTTACAGAATATCGGCACGAACAGGGACGATGTTCGGTGACCGGGGGCTATGTCTATCGTGGGAAACACGTGCCATGGCTAGAAGGAGTCTATGTGTTCGGGGATTATTGTACCGGTGAAATCTGGGGCTACCGCGACGGGCAGACCACACAACTGCTGGATACGGATTTACAAATTGCGTCCTTTGGAGAAGATCGCGAGGGAGAAATCTATGTGGTCGGTCATCAAGGTAAGATTTTTCAGATTGTACCCAACGCCACTGCCGGATTGCCCTAGACCACCATTAAAACTTTTGAATCTTTTGAAATAAATCGACTTCATCAAGGGCTTTTCCCACGCCATACACCACGGAGGTCAAAGGATCCTCCACCGTAATGATGGGCAGATTGGTTTCCTCCTGAAACCGCGTGGCGATGCCCGGCAATAACGAACCCCCGCCTGTAATCACCACACCCTTATCGATAATATCTCCGGCTAACTCCGGCGGCGTATTCTCCAGCGCGTTTCGTAAGGCATTCACGATGGCATGTATGGGATCTTCCAACGCTTCCCGGATTTCAGAGTCATTCACCACCACCGTCCTGGGAATACCTGAAATCATATCCCTCCCTTTGACCATCATCGTTTTGGCTTGTTCTAACGGATAGGCCGATCCGACCTCGATTTTCACTTTCTCCGCCATGTGATCACCGATCAGCAAATTATACCGACGCTTGATATAGCTCATGATGGCGTCATCCATGGAATCACCCGCCACCTTTACCGACTCGCTGCAGACAATGCCCCCAAGGGAAATGACGGCAATATCGGTCGTACCTCCTCCAATGTCGATCACCATGTTCCCTGAGGGCTCCGTGATCGGTAACCCGGCACCGATGGCTGCCGCAACCGGTTCTTCAATGAGATAGACTTCCCGAGCGCCCGCTTGAGTGGCCGATTCACGAACAGCACGTTGCTCAACTTCGGTAATACGGGATGGGACACCAATAATACAGCGAGGCCGGACGAACGCCCGCCGGTTATGCGCTTTGGTAATAAAATAATGCAACATGCGCTCGGTCATGGCGAAATCGGCGATAACGCCTTCTTTGATTGGCCGGATCGCCACAATATTTCCCGGCGTCCTCCCCACCATGCGTTTGGCTTCGACGCCCACGGCCAACACCGTATTCGATTGTTTTTCAATAGCCACCACCGAGGGTTCACTCAGGACGATCCCTTTTCCACGAACATAGACCAGTGTCGTGGCCGTTCCTAAATCGATGGCTAAATCGCTCGAAAACCACCCTAGAATGTCACTCAACCCTGGCATGAGCCCCCCATGTGGAAAGACGGTTGATTCAAATAATGCCGATCAGGCTGAAGCCGGTTCGGCACTACCGGCATATATCGGAACACCATTTGTCAAAATAAAGAAATATCGAGAAAATGTTCGGGAATGTGTTTGGAACCAAGAACCCACCGGCTTCTTCCTCGAAACCAAACTCCTGATCAATTATTCAAGGAGCGGGAATTCCCACATCTCCATCTTGACGGAATACATTGCCCGAGAGGAGGGATATGAGACTTAGGGCCTGACTGAAGCCCGGAACAGGCTAGGCGATCATCCTGTCCATGTCAAGAGTACAGAGCAGCCATTTCTAAGGTCGTAATTCACAGTCGCCCGCTTCACCGTCATTTCAAACGCGCCACACACTTGCTCTGAAGGCTGGGTATGGTATAAGAAGAGGAACATTTTTTTGTCCTGCTCGCATAATCCTCTGGAAAAAGAGTTACCCCAATCGTGTCCAAAAAAGCCTTTCTGATTATCATTGTCCTGGCTCTTATCGCCATTTACCTGGGATTAATTGGGAACGCACGATGGGGAGATTCCACTGCTCCTGAAATCTCCCTCGAGCAACCATTCGAGCAGGTCGGTCCAACCACACCCCTGGTTCTCCGTATTCATGATCCTGAAACCGGCCTTCGCGACATCTCCGTTCGCATCATTCACAATTTGGAAACCTTCGTTCTCGCCGACCAGTCCTTTCCTTCTGCAGGATGGCTTTCGGCGACGGGCGGACATGACCATGAATTCACGCTGGACGTCATTCCCTATGCCGACGGGGATCTGCCGCGACGACAAGGGCAGGCTCAACTCATTGTGACCGCACGGGATTATTCCTGGCGAAACTGGTTTGAAGGTAACGGACAACGGCTGGAAAAGGAATTTACCCCACAATTCACGCCGCCCCGATTGGAACTCCTATCGGCCCCCACGACCATCGTGCAAGGTGGAGCAGGAATCGTAAGGTATCGAGTAATCCCAGAAGTGTCTATTCACGGGGTAAAAATTGGAAAGGCCTTCTTCCCAGGATATCCTGCACCTGACAAGGCCGGTATGTTTGCCTTTATTGCCTTTCCCTATAATTTACCGTCCTCGACACCGATTCAAGTGATTGCAGACGACGGATTTGGCAACTCCGCCATCATGGATGTGAATTTCAAGGTCAAACCTCAAGCCTGGCGTACCCGCTCCATCAATATTTCCGAATCCTTCATTCGAAAAACCGTCCCCTCCATCCTGGCTCAAACCCCCGAGTTACAAAGCCTGGGTGATTCGCTGAAGGATTTCCTTCTTGTCAACGACAAGTTACGCAAGATGAATAACGATACCATTACCAATCTGGCCAAGGTTAGCCGCAAGGAATTCCTCTGGAAGGGGGCGTTTCGCCAACTGTCGGGGTCCAAAGTTGAAGCCTCCTTCGCCGATCATCGCAAATACATGTATAACGGGCAGGTCGTCGATACCCAGGATCATTTAGGGTTTGACCTTGCCGTTACCCAGCATTATCCCGTCGAAGCTGCTAACCACGGAATTGTGGTGTTTGCCGGATACCTGGGAATTTATGGGAACACAATTATTTTAGATCATGGATACGGGTTGCTTTCTTTGTATGCACATCTGTCCTCAATCGAAGTCAAAACCGGTGAGGCTGTCACTCTGGGCCAACCCATTGGCAAATCAGGCACCACTGGCCTCGCCGCCGGAGACCACCTGCATTTTAGTTTGATTTTGCATGGCGAACAGGTGAATCCCACGGAATGGTGGGATCCGTTTTGGGTGAAAACTCGTATCAAGGACCAGTTAGGATTGCCTTCTCTTGTTAAACCAACTGACGAAGAACCGGAGCCGCCGACAAAACACCTTGGCCCCGAACCCCCACCAGTCCAATAATGTGATAAGACGGCTTCACCCTCCGAAATCCTGATTCCCGCATGATTTTCAAGACCCTCTGAGTTATCAAAGGATACGAACGTATGGCCAAACGAACCCGTTCAGGCACAGATTCTTCCAATAAGACCCCATCGGTGATCATTCCGGTTCCGTTGGATGAAACCACGCGACAACGCTATCTCAATTATGCCCTCTCGGTCATTACCTCTCGGGCCCTTCCGGATATCCGGGATGGATTGAAACCGGTGCAGCGACGCATTTTATTTTCCATGTTTCACAACCATCGCCTGGTGCCTGACCGGCCACCCATCAAGAGCGCCAAAGTTGTGGGGTCGGTCATCGGTGAATGGCATCCACATGGGGACGCGGCGGTCTATGACGCGATGGCGCGAATGGCCCAGCCCTGGTCATTGCGCAACACCCTGGTCGATGGCCATGGAAATTTTGGCAGCCAGGACGGAGACCGTCCTGCCGCCTATCGCTATACCGAAGCCCGTCTGACACCCCTCGCACTCGAACTCCTGAACGAACTGAATAAAAACACCGTCGACTTCCAACCCAATTACGATGGCAAGGCGGAAGAGCCGCTGGTCCTCCCCGCCCGCTTTCCCAATCTGTTGGTGAATGGATCCACAGGGATTGCCGTGGGCATGGCCACCAATATCCCTCCCCATAATCTAGGAGAGGTGATCCAGGCCGCAATTGCCTTGATTGCGAACCGGGACGCCTCTATTGCCGATCTCATGAAATACCTCAAAGGCCCGGACTTCCCGACTGGTGGGGAAATCCTGAACAACAAAACAGAAATCCGGGAAATGTATGAAACCGGACAGGGGTCGATCCGGCTTCGTGGAGAATATGAGGTCAAAGCTTTGGATCACGGGAAATCGGCCATTCTGATTACCTCCATTCCCTTTGCCGTCGATAAGTCCACGATTGTAGAACGGATCGGCGAATTAATTATCACCAAAAAGGTTCCGCAACTTGTGGATGTCCGGGATGAATCCACGACCGAAGTTCAAATTGCCCTTGAGACACAAAAAGATGCCGATCCCCATCTGGCGATGGCCTATCTCTTTAAACATACGCCACTGCAGAATAATTTTTCCGTCAATTTAACGTGCCTGGTTCCCGTACCCGGATCGACCGTGGCCCGTCCTGACTGCCTGAATCTCAAGCAGATGCTGGAACAGTTCATCGACTTTCGCTTTGTTACCGTCAAACGAAGATTCAGCTACGATTTGCAAGTCCTGGAAAAACGAATCCATATCCTGAATGGATTTAAACTCATCTTTGACGCCCTGGATCAGGTGCTCAAGATCATCCGGCAAAGTGAGGGCAAAGCCGATTCTGCGGAAAAACTCCAACAACGATTCGGATTGGAACCAATTCAAACCGACGCAATTCTGGAGACGCCCATTTATAAATTATCCCGGACCGAAATCAAGAAGATGCTGGATGAGCTGGCCGACAAGCTGCGCCAGGCCAAGGACCTCAAAGCACTGTTGGCTTCTAATAACAAATTATGGGATGTGGTGAAAAAAGAACTGGAGGAAGTCGCCACGGCATTTGGTGACAAACGTCGAACAAAAATAGGCCGGAAGCAAACAGAGGAAATTGAATTCGATCCGGACGCCTTCCGGGTCAAAGAAGATGCCGTGATCACCATTTCCACAGATGGATGGATCCGGCGGGTCGGCCTCATTAAAGATCTCTCCAAAGCTCGGGTTCGGGAAGGCGATCGAGTGATGACGATCTTAGGGGGAAGCACCCTTGAATCGGTGGTCTTCTTTTCCAATTATGGCAGCGCCTACTCTATCCGCATCGGCGATATCCCACCGGCTCGCAGTGGTTTTGGAGATCCGGCCCAAAAGCTTTTCAAATTCAAAGATGGCGAACGTATTATTGAGGGGCTGAGCTTCGATCCCCGAATGCGGGCAGCGGGACCGTCCTCCCTGACACCGTCAAAAGGTCGCGCACTGTCACTCTTCGACAGCAACCCAACCGGCCTTCACGGAGAGGCCATCGCCATGACCTCAAGCGGGATGGGGGTCAGATTTGAACTAGACACCTTCCAGGAGCCTTCGACCCGTCTTGGCCGAAAATTTTGTAAACTCAAGGAAGGGGAAGAAGTCGTCGGGGTCAGCCAGGTGACCGCTCCTCTGAAAAAAACCGTCGTGGCCGTCGTCTCGGCTCAAGGACGAGCCTTGCTCTGTCAGGCCGAGGAGGTCGCGCAACTGGCCGGACCCGGACGTGGAGTCATCGTTTTGAAATTAGACGGGGACGATACCGTGGTAGGATTTAGCTTATTGTCCTCAAAAGAAGAGGAACTGGTGCTTATAAAAGAAGACGGGGGAACCCTTTCCGTCTCTCTTCGCAAGTACCAGGTGGTTGGGCGTGGAGGAAAAGGGCATCCCTTGTTTAGGCGGGGTCGCCTGACCGGCATGGTTCCAGCTGAATTAACCGTTCCGATCTTCCAATCAGAAGGTGCCCCTTAGCTTCCAGGTGAATTTTACAAAGACCCTGTTGACCTTTTTCATTCTCATTCACTCACGAGGATTCGTTCATGGGTAAAACATATGATGCCAGTGACATCTTGGTGCTGGAGGGTATTGAACCCGTCCGACGCCGCCCTGCGATGTATATCGGAGGCACCGATAAGACGGGGCTGCACCATTTAGTCTGGGAAATTCTGGATAACGCCATCGATGAAGTCATCAATGGCTACGCCACTCACATCATCGTGGAATTGGATAAATCCCGTGAAGGTCTCCGCATCACCGACAACGGTCGTGGCATTCCGGTGGATAAACATCCCAAACACAAAAAGTCGGCATTGGAAATTATTATGACGACCTTACATGCCGGAGGTAAGTTTGATACGGGAAGTTACATCCATTCCGGGGGCTTGCATGGGGTCGGCGCTTCGGTCGTGAATGCCCTGTCCCGTCACTTGGAAGTTCAGGTCAAACGTGAGGGCAAGGAATGGGAACAGACGTATCAAGCAGGTGTGCCCCAAGGTCCCGTCAAAGCCTTGGGTAATGCCCGAGGAACCGGGACCTCGGTCTATTTTCGTCCCGATCCAAAAATCTTTGGCAAAACGATTCAATTCGACCCTGCCGTGTTGCAGGAAACGCTGGATGCCAAGGCCTATCTGCACAAAGGGCTTAAGCTCACGTTTAAAGATGGCACCACCGGAGAAACTCATCTGTTCCATCACGAACAGGGAATCCAGGAATACTTGCGAAAATTAGTGGCGGATCGCGGTCGAAAAACGACAGTCGATTTCGTCTTTTACCTGGAACGCCAATTAAAAAATGGCTCGCCAGGCCCTCAAGGAACATCGCAGAGTCTGAGTATGGAAGTGGCCTTGCAATGGACCGATGAACCCGCCGAATTTGTCAAAAGTTACGTCAATGGCGTGGCAACCCCCAATGGTGGCACGCATGAAATGGGATTACGTGGCGGCATCGTGAAGGCTGCACGCAACTATATCGACACCCATAATCTTACGCCCAAAGGCCTGTCCCTCCAAGCCGAAGACATTCGCGAGGGCATGGCGGCCGTCTTGAGCGTGCTTGTCCTCCACCCGCAGTTTCAGGGTCAAACGAAGGAACGGCTCAATAATCCGGAAGTGCAGGCACAAGTGGATAGTCTGATTCGACCGGCCTTTGAAACCTATCTCAACGAAAATCAAAGCATTGCCGAAACCCTCGTGGGTCGTATGTTGCTGGCGGCCAGAGCCCGTGAGGCTTCACGTGAAGCCTCCAAAGCCGTGATGCGAAAGTCGGCCATCAGCCATCGTCTCAATCTTCCGGGAAAACTGGCCGACTGCCAGAGCACGGATCCAACCATCAGCGAACTGTTTATCGTCGAGGGCGACTCCGCAGGCGGGACAGCCAAACAAGGTCGTGACTTAAAAAATCAAGCCATTCTTCCCATTCGGGGAAAGGTGCTGAATACGGAAGAACTCACGCTGGCCAAAGTGGTGGAAAATAAAGAGCTGGCCGATGTCGTAAAAGTCCTGGGCTGTGGGGTCGGCAAAGACTTTGATCTCAAAAAACTCCGGTACCATAAAATCATCCTGTTGATGGATGCCGATATTGACGGCTATCACATCAGCACACTGTTACTGACGTTTTTCTTCCGGCACATGCCTGATCTCATCCGGCAAGGCCATGTCTACATTGCTCAACCACCTCTTTACCGAATTGAAATCGGGAAAGAAGTCCACTGGGCCGGCACCGACGAAGAAAAGGAACGCATCGTAGGCGGGGCGCGAAGCAATGCCAATCCGACCATCAGCCGCTTTAAAGGGTTAGGAGAAATGTTTCCTCAACAGCTTAAAGTCACTACCTTACACCCCGACACGCGTCGTTTACTCAAAGTCGAACTGTTAGATGAACTGCACACCGACCGGACCTTTCAAGATTTGATGGGCAAACGCACAGAGGCCCGATACGAATTTCTCATGGCCAACGCCGGGTTGGCTGACAATCTGGACGTGTAGACCCCTCCCGCCTAAATAGACCTGGTTCTAAAGCCGACCCGCCGAGGCGGGACAGGCCTTCTTGTTCCACTCCCCTCTCACGGTGCTACACTTGCCTTTATGAAGACCGACATCGCCCAACAGGAAGCCAGAACTGCTCTTGATCGCGTTAAGCACTACCATGAGCAGACCAAACATGAGTTCAACCGGTACGCCCGCTCGTTAGGACATTTAGATTGGGCGAATCAGCCCAACCCCTTTCGCCGATTCGAAGGCGCTCCGCTCATCGCGCTTCCTCATCTTACACTCGACGAAGACCCGCTTTCGCCAGCCTATGAGTCTCTCTTTTATCCACATTCGATCCCTTCACAACCCATGACCCTCAACACCCTCTCTCGCTTCTTCGAATATGGGTTATCACTCACGGCGTGGAAAGCTTACAACGGAACCAGCTGGGCATTACGAAGTAATCCTTCCAGCGGCAACCTCCACCCCACGGAGGGGTATCTCTTCACAGGTTCCCTGCCTCACCTTTTAGTGGAACCAGGGCTGTACCACTATGCTCCGAAGGAACATGCCCTTGAACACCGTTGGGCTCTTCCTCCTGAACTCGCCCAATCGATACTCCAAGGCATGCCTTCTGAGGGATTTCTGGTAGGCCTCACGTCTATTCATTGGCGGGAAGCATGGAAATATGGAGAGCGGGCCTTTCGATACTGCCAACATGATATGGGCCATGCCATTGGCACGTTGCGAATTGCCGCGGCCACCTTAGGCTGGAATTTGTTGGTGTTGAGTGGCACGACGGACGAGACGATTGCACGGCTCTTGGGTTTGACTCGAAAACAGGACTTCCACCAGGCCGAACCAGAATTCCCGGAACTATTGGCGGCCGTCTGGCCAGGAAACCTTCAACCCCCTCCCACTCTGAATCTGGCATTCCACGAAATCGATGATGCAATGCTGTCATCAGGGGAGTGGAAAGGCACGGCAAACCGTTTGAGCAAAGATGAGCCGGTTTTGTGGGAAATAATCGATTCCGTCTCAGACGCGTCCTGGAAATCGACCCAAGAACCCGAACGCATGACCTTTCATTCCCCAACTGCCCCTATGAACGAACGAGAAGAATTTGAACCCGAACCCTTGGCAGGGCAGATCATCCATCAACGACGGAGCGCCGTCTCATTTGACGGACGAACCGGCCTCTCCGCCGATCGTTTTTTCACCATGTTGCAACGGATTATGCCAAGTGGGGGCTTGCCTCTTCCGGATCGCCCCATGCCCTGGGATGCCATTCCCTGGGAACCCACGATTCACCTCTTTTTGTTCATTCACCGCATAGACGGGCTCTCACCGGGTCTGTATTGGCTCAACCGAAGTCCGAACCACCGGGACATCTCGTCTTTTAAAAGCGCGATGCATGAGCAGTTTGTCTGGTCGACTCCTGAAGCATGCCCACGCGATCTTCCGCTCTATCTGCTAGAAGAAGGCAACGCCCAAAACCTGGCCAAACAACTCAGTTGCGGACAGGACATTGCAGGTGACAGTGCGTTCGCTCTCGGAATGGTGGCAGAATTCGATGACAGCTTAGACACGTTCGGCCCGTGGTTTTACAAACGGTTGTTTTGGGAAGCCGGGCTGATCGGCCAGGTGCTCTATTTGGAGGCCGAAGCGGCTGGAATCCGGTCAACGGGGATCGGCTGTTTTTTTGATGATCCGGTGCATCGGGTGCTCGGCGTTCATCCTCAAACCAAGTGGCAATCGCTCTATCATTTCACGGTTGGCGGACCACTTGACGATGGACGGTTGACCACTCTGCCGCCCTACGGCCCTCATGTCACCTAATTCCCTATGACCGCAAAGCTTCCAAACCCCTTATTACGAGATTTTTATGAACGACCGACGTTGAAGGTCGCCAAGGAATTGCTGGGGAAAGTACTGATTAAGCAGGCTCCAACCGGTACGATTCAGACTAAAATTGTGGATACGGAAGCCTATGTCGGACCCAAAGATAAAGCCTGTCATGCCTCCAAAGGTCGAACGAAACGTACAGAAATCATGTTTGGCCCGGCTGGCTTCACCTATGTGTATCTGATTTATGGAATGTACCACTGTCTCAATATCGTGACCGAACAGGAAGAATATCCTGCCGCAGTCTTAATTCGAGGACTGGAAATCCTGGGCAAAGATCATTCGCCGGATTTGCCCCGACGCATCGACGGTCCTGGTCGGGTCTGCCGATTTCTAGAAATTGATCGTACCCATAACGGATTGGATGCCACCATCGGCACCACGCTTTGGATCGAAAACCACGGTCTGGCCGTCTCGCCAAAACAGATTCAGACTCTGCCTCGAATTGGCGTGGACTATGCGGGAGAATGGGCAAAGAAACTGTGGCGGTTCTGTCTACCGGCTTCTACTCCACCAAAGACGCGTCGGAACATCCAAAAGTGAAGGATTGCGAATCCTTTTGTCAGATATCTTGAACAAGATAGCCGGTCTACGTTACGCTATGGCACCAGATAGTTGTTGGCTACATTCCGTACGCCACATGACACAACCCGCTTCTCATTTCTACGAACAATAAAGGAGGAAGACAATGGGCAATCCGCTCGATACGATCTCTGGCACCATCATTGCTGGCTTTGTATTGACCGTGGTCCTGTACGGCCTGGTCAAAATGCTGGTGTGACACCTCTCACCTCCGACAATTAAATTAATCAACCTAACGAATACGAGGACATTTTATGGAAAGTTTATTAGCGTGGGGACATTTCCTCGCGGGCATTACCTGGATTGGAATTCTCTATTACTTTAATTTCATCCAAGTGCCATTTCTCAAAGCCGTCACACCCGAAACCAAAGCTGAAGCCTTTAAACACCTGGTGCCCAATGCACTCTGGTGGTTTCGCTGGGGAGCCCTGTTTACCTGGATATTTGGCGCCGCCTTACTGATGAATCAGCATCGGATGGGAAGTGCCTTTATGCTGCAGGGACAGGATGCCGTGATCGGCATGGGCGCCTGGCTGGGTACGATCATGTTGCTGAATGTGTGGGGAATCATTTGGCCCAATCAGAAGAAAGTCCTTGGGCTCAAGGAAGCCACACCCGAAGAAAAAGCCAAGGCCGGGCGGATGGCTCTATTGGCGTCACGCACCAATACCCTACTGTCCATACCTATGCTATTTTTCATGGCCAATTCCGGCCATGCATCCGGTTTGTTCTGATCTCAATATTTCATTTCATATCGAATCGGAATCACGACAAAAGCCGGGGTCAAAAGACCCCGGCTTTTTCTTTACAGCATCCTTTTCTCTCTCGTTCTCTCTCGGCCTAACAGAAGCGCCTGGATGGATGGTAAATACGAGGAAGCAACTGGCCACAATCTGGAGCATAGGTGTTCTCCATCTCATCCAGAATCCTCAGTTCGTCCTGGGCTCTTGGTCCTACCCCTTGAGTCGTCCCCCGCTTCTACCGCAAGGATAAAGAAAAACTAATCCTGGACGACGATGTGGGTGTCAGTTTCTTCCACTCCAGGGATTGTGTGGATTTTGGCCATGATGAGGTTGGACAGTGCGCGGTCATCAGGCGCATTGACCAGACCAAAGATATCCGGCTGACCGAAACAGGCATGAGCTTGTTCCACGCCAGAAAGGGCTTTGAGGGTCTCTAATACGTCTTGGACTTTTCCTGCTTTGACTTTCATGAGAATATACGCTTTGGCTGCCATACATACCTCCTTGATAAATGCAGATCAGATTTCTGTGATCAATAGCGATTTTGATTTTGGTATACACAAGACATGATCGATATTGTTTTGCCGGATCATGGTGAATGTACCTTTGTACCATAGATGGAAGGTAGCTTCCATTCTCTTCCGGCTCCCTCCCGAACAGCACAAGCAAACAAAAAGATGTTGCGGATGCCCTGCCCTCCTCAGGTAGGATGAGCAATTATTCCTCCCCATCCTATTCTCCTTCAAGGAAATATTGTGTCTTCTCGAATTGTGTCGTTGATTCCTAGCGGAACAGAAATGGTCTGCACATTGGGCTGCCGCGCTCAGCTTGTCGGCCGGTCACACGAATGCGATTTTCCTTCTGACATTACCCAACTGCCTGTTTGTACTCAAGCCACGGTGAATGCTGAGGGAACAAGCCAAGCTATCCATGCCCAGGTTTCGGAACGTCTTCAGACAGCCCTTTCCTTGTATGAGGTCCTGGTCGACCAGATGCAAAACTTACAACCGGATGTCATCGTCACCCAGACCCAATGTGAGGTGTGTGCAGTGAGTGCGAATGAGGTGCAGCGGGCCCTTCACGACTTAGTTGGGTCGTCACCCACATTGATTTCCTTGAGCGCACAGGACTTATCAGGGGTTTGGGACGATCTGACCAGAGTGGCGGAAGGATTAGGACAGCAAGCTGCCGGGCAGGAATTTATGAAACAGGCCCACCAACGCATGGGCGACATTGCCGAATATTCCCAACAACAACTGACTCCCCCCACTGTCGCCTGCATCGAATGGATGGAACCGCTGATGGCTGCCGGCAACTGGGTACCCGAACTGGTTCATCTGGCCGGAGGTCAATCGGTCTTTGGACAGCAGGGGAAACATGCCCCCTGGATAACCTGGGAAGCCTTGGTGGACTCGGATCCGGATTTCCTGGTTTTGATGCCGTGTGGGTTTTCAATGGCTCGCATTCAAGAAGAAATGCCGGTCATGACATCCCATCCTTTTTGGCCACAGTTACGAGCGGTGCAAAATCAGAAGGTGTACCTGACAGATGGGAACCAGTTTTTCAACCGTCCGGGACCGCGCCTGGTTGAATCCCTTGAAATTTTGGCTGAGATCCTTCATCCCACCCATTTTCAGTTTGGACACGAAGGCCAAGGATGGCGACAGTGGGTTCCTAAAGAACGTTAACTATCTCTAAGGCACGACTCACCGAAGTACGGACCCTCCCAATATCATCTTGGCTTTGCTTGCTCCAATGCAGTCGGCGGACTTCGGTTGACCCATTCGTGAGATCTTTGTTAAATAGTAATTATTCTTAAATAGGAATAGAATGGATATTTCTTTTAATGACATCAAGCAGAAATTCCAGGGCTGCGGATTGAAAACGACTCCGCAGCGAACGGCCATTTACGACGCGCTCCTCCGCAGTACTGCGCATCCGACAGCGGAAGATCTCTTTACCCAAGTCGCTCCGCAATTTCCCATGATGTCTCTGAACACCGTCTACTACACCCTTGGGGTCTTACGTACCTCCGGCTTGATCCATGAAGTCAATATTGGCCATACCCGGGCTCGATTTGATGCCAACCTGTCTCCCCATCACCATTTGATTTGTGTGGAGTGCCAAGCCATTGTCGATGTCATGGATCCCCGATTAAATCGCCTGACCTCCCCGGCCGGCATTCCCAAAGATTTTGAAATTACCAGTTATCAAGTCGCCTTCCGTGGATATTGCGGCTCCTGTCGCCGCCACCGCGGGCGCTCAATCAACCATTCATCATCGGGGTTACACCCCACAACCGTTAAAGGAGGACTCCATGGGAAAAGCTCTTAAAGGCACGAAGAGCCATGAAAACTTAAAAGCGGCGTTTGCCGGCGAATCGCAAGCGAATCGGCGCTATTTATATTTCGCCCGACGCGCGGATATTGAAGGCTATACCGATATCGGCGGTCTCTTTCGTGATACCTCGGAAGCTGAAACCGGGCATGCGTTTGGGCACTTGGACTTTTTGAAAGAAGTCGGTGATCCTGCCACCGGCGTGCCGATTGGCAACACCGAAGCCAATTTGAAAGCGTCGATTGAAGGTGAGACCTATGAATACACCCAGATGTATCCCGGTATGGCGAAAACCGCTCGGGATGAAGGCCTTGAGGAACTTGCCGAATGGTTTGAAACATTGGCTAAAGCGGAACGATCCCATGCGAACCGGTTCACGAAAGGGCTGGAAACTCTGAAACAGGGCTGATAATTTCGGCATTATGACGCATGGCGGTGGCTGATGAAAAAGGTTGCCGCCCTGCAATCAGTCTTCCAAAGCCTTTTCAAGCGACGTCACAACCTGTGCCAAAATTTGACCTTATCACGCCCGGCTGGACGCGGTCTCAGCTCGAAACCGAGACCCGACGGATCTTCGATGTCTGTGACGGATGTCGACGATGCTTTAACTTATGTCCGTCGTTCAATACGCTTATTGACCGGATTGATGAGTATGAGAGCGACTCAACAAAATTCACCCCACAGGATTTCACAAAGGTTGAACAGGAATGCTATTACTGCAAACTCTGTTTCAACCATTGTCCTTATTCTCCGCCCCATCAATATGATTTGGATTTCCCCCGGCTCATGGCTGCCTGGAAAAAGCAGCGGACGGCTGAAGGTGGCGCCACATGGCGTGACAAACTCCTGATCCAAACCGATTTAATCGGAAAGTTGGGCAGCCTGACCGCCCCGCTAACCAATTGGGCCCTTCGCACCCCTTGGCTTCGTAGTCTGGCTGAACGTATGGTGGGCGTGCACAAAAACCGTCAGGTCCTTCCGTTTCAATCCCAGACCTTCACCCAATGGTGGAACCAGCGGAAGCCGGCTCCCGCATCCCGCAGCCAGGGAAAAGTGGCCTTCTTCCCAAGCTGCCTGGTGACATATCAGGTGACTGATATCGGGAAGGCCACAGTGCAAATTTTAGAGAAAAATGGCATTGAGGTCGTGGTGCCCCCTGACCAGCAGTGCTGTGGGATGCCACGGTTTGACTTGGGTGATACCGATGGAATGGCCAAGATTGCCGAGTCTCAATATCGACTCTTTGCGCCCTATCTCGATCAGGGATATGACATCGTCGTGCCAGCTCCCAGTTGTAGCCTGATGTTCAAACGGGAATACCCTTACCTCAAACCCACACCTGAAATGAAGCACTTGAGTGAGCGCACGTTTGATCTTTGTGAATATTTAATGCGGCTCAAACGGGAAGGCAAGCTTTCCCTTGATTTCCAGTTCAATCCTGGACGCGTGGCCTATCAAATTCCCTGTCATTTACGTGATCAGAATATCGGCTTCAAATCAAAAGAATTGTTGGAGCTGACCGGGGCCACGGTTCATCTGATCGAAAAATGTTCCGGCCATGATGGAGCCTGGAGTGCCAAGACTGAATTTTTTGATCTCTCAATGAAAATCGCCAAAAAAGCTGTGCGAGAAATTCAAGAGGAGCCTTTCGACGTCGTCGCCTCCGATTGCCCTCTGTCGGCCCTACAACTGGACCAGGCGCTTCAAACTGCACCAACGCAATCGACCCTTCACCCTATTCAAGTCGTTCGTAACGCCTATGGATTAACACCATGAACCTGCTCACACCACAAGACCTCCTCTCAGCCGCTCAATATGAAGAAAATCGTGCCGACATTCGGCAACGAATTATTACGCTTAAAAAACGGCGCCGTATTTCTGTAGGGGAACTCGTGACACTCGTGTTTGAGAATCGTGAAACCCTGCTATTTCAAATACAAGAAATGATTCGAATAGAGCGAATCTTTGATCCCGGAAAAATTCAGGAAGAATGTGACGTGTACAATGCTTTGCTACCAGGTCGTGATGAATTGAGCGCCACACTGTTTATCGAAATCACCGATTCCGAAAAAATTCAATCGATGCTGGATTCTTTTCAGAATATTGACCAGTCCGATACCGTGGGCCTCAAGGTTGGGGATACCTCAGTTTTTGCAAATTTTGAGGCTGGGCATAGCAAGGAAGATAAAATCAGTGCCGTGCATTTTGTACGATTTTCCACCACCCAAACCTTTCGAGACCTCTTGGCCCAGGATGAAGTCCCTGCCTTTCTGACTATCCTCCACCCTCAATATCGCACAGAAGCCCCAGTTCCTCAGGAGTTGAGGCAGGAATGGCTAAAAGATCTTGAGTGATGCATCATTTACTCTTCATGATTCCGCAACCTCTCAGTCCTTCTATAAATTGACAAGAATAAAAGTCGTGCTTTAAGATGTAAGCTCAATGTTGAACTCCTTTCAACCGATTGAAAGGAAAGATGAAGCTACAAAAAATGTGTGATTAAAAGGAGGATACAACAACTATGGTAACGATTACTGAGATTGCAGAGCAGAAAATTAAGGAACTGATTAAAGAAGAAGAAAATTCCGTCGGCTTGCGCATTTACGTCAAAGGCGGCGGCTGCAGCGGCTATCAATATGGAATGTCGTTTGAAGATAAAACCAGCGACGATGACACCATCATTGAAAAAGGCGACGTGAAGGTCATTGTGGATTCCCAGAGCGCCCCAATGCTCAGCGGCGCAGAAGTCGATTACGTGGATAGTCTGCAAGGGTCGGGATTTGCCATTAAAAATCCTCAAGCGAAGTCCACCTGTGGATGTGGAAGCTCGTTCTCGACCTAAAAAATATTCTCTCAGACCCCTAACCAATTAGGGCTGGACTTGGACTCCCATAGGCAACCAAGCTCCAGCCCTTTTCTTTTTTATAGAGGTTCCCCATGCCTAAAGCGACCCTCACCAAACGCCTAGAGTTTTGCTCCTCCCACCGCTACCACAACCCTCAATGGGACGACGCAAAAAACCGTGCCGTTTTTGATCTCTGTAATAATGTGAATACCCATGGCCATAATTATTTATTGGAAGTCACCTTGCGTGGGGACATCGATCCTGTCACAGGAATGATCATCAATTTATATGATTTAAAAAACATTTTAAATGCGGTTCTGGAACAATTTGATCATAAAAACTTAAATCTTGATACTCCCTATTTTTCTGAACGAATTCCCACAACCGAAAATTTTGCAATTATCCTATGGCACATTTTAGAAAAGCATCCAGACCTTCCTAATCCAGATGCACTTCGTCTTTACGAAGACGAAACCCTCTACGCTGAAGTGAACGCGAGCTTCATGGATGGAGATCTCCAATCCTCCCAAAGAGATTCGGCCTTAATCGCTCGACGCTATGCATTTTCTGCAGTGCATCAACTCAGGACGAGTAATCCCCAAGGACATGATTATGATCTGTGGATTGCCATCAAAGGCCTAATTTCCCCAGACACAGGGCAGGTTATGAATTTAGACACTGTGGATCAAATCGTCAGAACCCATGTCATTACAAGGTTTGACCAACGAAATCTGAGCCAGGATCAGGCCTTTGCCAACATCCCCGTTACAGATTCCGCGCTTGCAAAAGTCATCTGGGAAACACTGGTGCCCCACTTCGAAGCACCACCTCTCTATCGAGTCTCCGTGAGCCAGCAACCAGGCGCTGTGGCTGTTTATTCTGTATAGCTCTGAATCTCAAAACCCTTCAACACATTCAAAGACCTGTCGCTGGGGAAAATCGGTATATTCTGCTGGTCAAAATGAAACCTCTGCCAGCCAGGTGTGGAATATGGATCAATATAGATCCACCAAAACAGAATCTAGGTTTGAATAGAGAAAGATTGTCGAATCAAGCTGGCAAGTTCGGCGGGTTCTAGTTTGCCCTCTTTGGTGAGCACAAGCATTCCATTGGAAAAGAAATGGGTGGTGGGATACGTTTCAAATTGATGCCGCTTTTTAATGGCGCGGCATCGTCCCGGAACATGCATTTTGGCTTTTCCAAATCGCACATTCGTAAACTGTTGGGCGATTTCAGCCAGAACAGGATCATACGCCTTACAAGGTTCACAAGTCGCAATGCCATAAGCCACAATCGCAGCCGAAGCCTCGGTAAACCCTTCGTAATTGTCGTCGCTTACATCTTCAACAATACCGGACATCACAGCCTCGCGATCAAAGATTTCAGACCGAAGGAGTAGGTTCAAGAACCAACTCCTTCGGTTTGAACATCCTCAGGATTAATTTAACTTTTTCAACGCTTCCAAAATTTCTTTGTCGTCACGAGCGGTTTTGATATCCTGAACCTTCGCATAGGCCACTTTTCCATTTTTATCCACAATCACCGTAGCCCGCTTTGAGCAATTCAACGGCTCAAAATATAATCCATACGCCTTAGACACCGTCCGATGCATATCGGCGAGTAATTGATGCTTGAGATCTAAGGAATCAGCCCAAGCTTTGTGGGAAAAAAAGCTATCACAGCTTACACCAAAAATTTCGGCATTGACCGATCCGAAGTTTGGAAAATCATCGGTTAAACATTTGTTTTCTCCTGTACAGACAGGGCTCCAATCCAGAGGATAAAATGCCAGAACCACGTTCTTCTTTCCACGATAGTCGCTGAGTTTAATATCCTTTTGATCTTGGTCTTTTAATGTAAAATCCGGGGCCACGTCTCCCACTTTAACTTCTGCGGCAACATCTGTAGACATAATTTCTCTCCTTCGTTGTAATAGAAATGCTGAAAATTCACTTGACCTTTGGTGGTACCATGGGGTGAAAAAGTTTGTCAATCTGGCAGAAGACCTACAGGATTGTCCATTTAGCCCCAAACCTACATTCCATTCCAGACCAGTTTGTCAAATAAGAGGGCTGTGAGCATTGAATTCTTCTATCTTCCTTCCGCCCTATTTTTCACACTTCCAAACCCAACATCTTTTGGATAGGCCATGGCCACCAATTGCCATCTGCAGGAAACAGATATTGATCTTGTGTTTTCGTCTATCTCGGGGTATCGTAAATAAAAGGCCAGTGAAACTTTCTTCCTCATTGATACCATCCAAAATCTTTCCTATCTCTAGGCCGTTTTTGGTTACTTATTCTCTATGAGTAAATCCCGGACGTTCTTTTCCCAGCTACGCGGCTGGTCCTGGCTTCGAATTACCATAGTCACCACGTTTCTAGCCTTGTGTATCGGGATAGGAGGCATTGCGGGAATTCTCTGGATTGCGACTCGTGATCTTCCTACGTTTGACTCCTTCCAAGACTACCATCCCAGTTTAGTATCAAGAGTCTATGCAGAAAACGGTGAAATCATTGGGCAATTTTTCATCGAACGTCGTCTGTATACCCCTATCGATAAAATCCCTCAAGCCTTCACACAAGCCGTGATTGCAACGGAGGATACTCGCTTTTTTGAGCACCCTGGACTAGACATTATCGGCATCGGGCGGGCGGCTTGGACTAATATGAAAAAAGGTGGTCGTTTCCAAGGGGCGAGCACCATTACCCAACAATTAGCCCGAGCCCTTTTTCTTTCTCCGGAACGAACGTATCAGCGAAAAATCAAAGAGCTCATTCTTGCGGTAAAAATGGAATGGGTGCTGACCAAAGAGCAAATCTTAGAAATGTACCTAAACCAAATTTATTTTGGTCACGGTGCCTATGGAGTGGCAGCAGCCGCCTTAACCTATTTTGATAAAAATGTCTCCGATCTAACTCTTCCTGAATCAGCCTTTTTGGCTGGCCTTCCTAAAGCCCCGAACACCTATTCTCCCTATCGGAATCCAGATCTGGCCAAATCGCGGAAAGAATTGGTTTTGGGTCGTATGGTAGAAGCAGGGTATATCACCAACGAGGATGCGCAAGCGGCCATGGCCACAACCCTATCCTACCGCCATCAGTCCATTGAACCGATCGCCGCCTATTTCCTGGAAGAGGTCCGTCAGCACCTGGTGGATCGGTACGGAGAAACCCTCGTGTATAGGGGTGGGCTACGAATCTACACCACTTTAAATATTCCCATGCAAAAAAGCGCGGAGGAGGCCGTTCGCACAGGTCTCCGTCAATTAGATAAACGGCAAGGCTGGCGCGGACCAATTGAACATATTGCCTTTTCCAAAGATTTTACGCCTCCGGATACCTTTCCGGAACTACAGAGTCCAAAGGCAGCTCTTGTCCATGGCCTCTACCGAGCCCTCGTGACCGACGTGACTAAAAAATCTGCTCAAGTCTTGATTGGAAATACCTATAAAGGCTCTATTCTTTTCGAGGATATGCGCTGGGCTCAACGGCGATTGGAGAAAAATGGGGACGTTGGAACGGCGGTCGTCCGTGATAAAGCCTCACCACTCCAACTTCTGAAGGTGGGGGATATTATTGAAGTCGCTCCCAAAAACGGCACTGTCGAGTCTGGGGAATTTATCTTAGAGCAAACTCCAATTGTGGAAGGCGCCCTTATCGCCTTGGATCCCAGGACTGGTGCTGTTCAAGCCATGGTGGGAGGATATGATTTTACTCGGAGTCAGTTTAATCGAGCAGTGGTTGCACGTCGACAACCCGGCTCAGCATTCAAGCCACTCATTTATGCTTCGGCACTCCAACAGGGCCTGACACCGGCAACCCTAATTCTTGATGCCCCCGTGGTGTATGAAGACGAGGATTTAGACCGGATTTGGAAACCAGAAAATTATGAAAAACGATTTTTTGGGACAATTACCCTACGTGAAGCGTTGCGCCATTCCCGTAATGCCGCAACCGTGAGATTGCTTGAACAAATTGGAGTTCCCGAAGTCGTCAATATCGCCAGCAACCTCGGAATTCGAAGTCCACTCAGCCAGGACCTCTCCCTGGCCTTAGGATCTTCCAGCGTGACCCTCCAAGAAATCACCTCTGCCTATGGCGTCTTCGCGGATCAGGGATTGTGGCTTGAACCTTACCTGATTACGCATGCAAAGAACCTCAACGGGGAGATCTTAGAACAGCATCTGTTCGAACCTCAACAGGCGATGACCAAGGAAAACGCCTACTTGATCACCAATATGCTCATGGATGTCATTCAAAGCGGAACAGGAAGACTCGCCAAATCTATTGGGCGGCCATTGGCAGGAAAAACGGGAACCACCAATAGTTATAACGATGCGTGGTTTGTCGGGTATGCTCCGAATTTGGCGACGGGAGTATGGGTGGGTTTTGATGGGGTTCGGACACTGGGCAGATTGGAATCCGGAGCACATGCGGCCCTCCCAATTTGGACCCGGTTTATGGATCAAGCACTTCTCAACTCACCCGTTATGACCTTTCCCATCCCTAGTGATATTCAATTCGCACAGATCGACACCACGACTGGTGATTTGCCATCAAAGAACAGTCGAAACATCAGTACGGAAGTTTTTCGTAAAGGGACGGAACCAGGAAAAGCGGCTCCTCAGAAAGCGAACCCTATGGATTTTTTTGAGTTCGACCGGTTGAACTCGGAGTCCACCAACCAGCTTACCCCATTTTAATTGAACTCTTCGGCAGGACGAATGCAAAGCATTTCGCACTCTCAGGACTGGGCGTCCTGAAACTCTTCATACCAGGCCATTTGGATGGCCTCCAGTTTTTTTTCATTGGACGTTTTAGGATCGTCTTTGAATTCAGGAAGAGCAACCACCCACGCATGCAAATCCGTAAACCTGACGGTTAACGGATCAAGGTCAGGATGTTCTTCCTGCAGCCGAATAGCAATATCTTCGGTATCACCCCACATGAATTCCTGAGCCATACGTTCTTCCCCTTGGATTAATGAATTTTTCCCTGCGGACAGTCTCCCAATTGAGGGATTATTTAATGATATCAGATAATTTCTTACTTTCGAGAGCTTCTTTCAACGTGGCATCCATCAACACTTCGGCCAAATGGTGAGTCGTCTTTTCAGCCTCAGCAATTTTCGCACGAATCACACGATGATCCTCTCCCTCTTTGACTTCACCAAGCTGCTGCAAAATCCGGCGGATGCTTTCAGTTTCCTTGTCATTAATTAAATTCGTTGCGCGCACCAGAGCCTTTTCGGTTGCCACAATGATCGCATTGGCTTCATTTCGGGCTTCAATAATCTGACGGGCTTTGATGTCTTCTGTGGCAAATTGGAAAGAATCCCGAATCATGCCTTCCACCTCGTCGTCGGTCAGTCCATGGGAAGGCTTCACCTGAACCGACTGAGCCTCACCTGTCCGTATATCCCTGGCCGTCACGTGTAGGATCCCATTGGCATCAATGAGAAAATTGACTTCCACACGAGGCACCCCTGCCGGCAAAGGTGGAAGCTTTAATTGGAAACGGGCCAAACTTCGATTATCTTTGACCAATTCCCGTTCTCCCTGGAGGATATGAATATCCACAGAGGTTTGCCCATCGACATAGGTGGTAAACATTTCCTTTGCACTGGTTGGAATCGTGGTATTTCGACGGATCAGCGCACTCATGACCCCACCCATTGTTTCGATTCCCAATGACAAGGGAGTAACGTCCAGTAACAACAGATCCGTGGTATGCCCCCCTAAAATATCCGCTTGCACAGCCGCCCCCAACGCGACGACCTCATCAGGATTAAGTTCAGAGTGAGGCTTTTTGTCAAAAAGTTCTTCCACTTTTCGCCAGACCAGCGGCATGCGAGTATTCCCGCCGACCAGGACCACTTCATCAATTTGATTAGCATGTAATCCAGCGTCTTTGAGCGCGCTTCGACAGGGAGCAAGAGTACGTTCCACCAAATCCATGGTTAACGCTTCCATGTCCTCCCGTGTCCACGTCTTTTCATATTTCCCATCGGGAAGCTCAATGACAGCCTTCGTGTGCGTTTCATCAGACAGCCGAACTTTGACGCGTTCCGCCTCAAGCCGAACGGTTTGCATCAAATCGAGAGACTCGCCAATATCCAAGCCCTGAATTCTTAAAATTTCATCAACCATGACATCAACGAGCCGTTGATCGAAATCATCTCCCCCTAAATGAGTATCCCCATTCGTGGCCAGGACTTCAAAGATCCCGTCCTTTAATTTGAGGATAGAGATATCGAACGTTCCCCCGCCTAAATCATAGATCGCAATCAGCCCTTGTGTTTTTTTCTGTAGGCCATAGGCCAGCGAAGCGGCTGTCGGCTCATTAATGATTCGCAAAACTTCCATCCCGGCAATCAGCCCGGCATCTTTGGTGGCCTGTCGTTGACTATCATTGAAATACGCCGGGACCGTGATCACGGCCTTGGAGATGTCTTCTTTTAAATATTCCTCGGCCCGCCGCTTTAATTCCTTCAAAATCATGGCAGACACTTGAGGCGGAGAATAGGTCTTATCTCCAACTTCAATGCGAATCACTCCGTTTTTTTCATGAAGCTGATAGGGAAAATACTTCAACTCGTCCTTCACATCGTCTAACCCCTTTCCCATAAACCGCTTCACGGAATAAATGGTACGGGAAGGGTCACGAATCAAATGGGCTTTTGCGGGTTCCCCCACGATCAACCCATTATCCGTTAACCCCACGATGGATGGGACTTTGGTCTGCCCGTCCGGACCTGGAATGACATGAGGCCCTTCTTGATCCATAAAGGCAACCAGCGAGTTTGTCGTTCCTAAATCAATGCCAACAATACGACCCACAACATATTCCTTTTTAATGATGACGGTTAGCCCGTCGTTTCCAGCAAATCGTCAACCATATTCCGCACGTATGTTCGATTAGAGAGAATTTCCTGCATACCCCGCAACAGAGTATTTTTCTTTTCACGGGTTTGGCTCGAATCAGGGGGTTCTCCCTGCAACTGATCCCATTCCGTGAACTTATGCTGCAGGGATTTTTCCATTTCGGCTTGTCGTTTTTCCAGACCTTCCCGTTCGTCCTGCAACTTTGTCCGAAGCACCTCAAGTTCCGATGACGTGCCATTGGGGGCCAATTGACGGAAGGTTTCCAAATCCTCTTGTAACTCAAGAACTTCTTCAAACAGATCAGCAGGGGGATTCGATCGAATATCTTTTACTGCTCCAGCCTCTAAGCGGATTAAATATTCGGCCCGTTGAATAGGATCTTTGAGTATCCGATAACCGGTATTCAAAAACGCCGAATTTCCCAAACTAATGGCTTTTTCCGATTCATCTTTGGTCGAATAAAAATCCGGATGAAAAGTACGACTTAATTCATAAAAAGTCTGCTCCAACTGTTGTTCATCAATATTCAACAAACGAGGCAGTTGAAAGCAGGAAAAATAATCCAAGTCTTTCGAAAGTGGCTGAACTTTGACACACTGGCCACAGAGGTATTCTCCCGTGACTTCGGATTGGCAGTGCCAGCACATACTGCGCGCCATCGGAAGTTCGCGGGGTTTTGTCGTGGCTTGCTGTTGGGGTTCCATGATATCCGGCTCTGACGACTCGGGCACGGGGAACAGCCCCATGCCCGAGTGGATACGTCACTATGTGGTTGAATGAGATTGATCTTACGCTGAAAACGACTCTCCGCACCCACAGGTTTTGGTGGCATTGGGATTAATAAATTTAAAGGCTCCACTCACCATGTCCTTTTGATAATCCAGGGTCATGCCTTGAAGATAAATAGCGCTTTTTGCATCGACGATCACTTTCACGCCATCCACCTCGGTAACGGTATCAAACTCCCCGATCTTGTCATCGAAGTTGACGGTATAGCTCAATCCTGAACAACCGCCACCCTTCACTCCCAACCGAAGACCTCCTTCAGTAATTCCCTGAAGGTCCAATAACCGTTTGACCTCTTTCAACGCCTCATCGGTCATGGCAACCGTTGAATTGCTTTCCGTAGTTTTTGTTTCCATCACCAATTCTCCCTACAACAAATCGTAAACAGGTCCCAAAGCTAGGATGAAGTAGTGGCTGCTTCCGGCTTGGGTTTTTTCTCTCCAGCTTTTTTCTGATAATCCCCCAAGGCCGCTTTAATGGCATCTTCCGCCAACACGGAACAATGGATTTTGACGGGTGGAAGATTTAATTCATGAACAATATCCGTATTTTTAATCTTTTGAGCATCTTCTAGGGTTTTCCCTTTGAGCCATTCGGTCGCCAAACTGGAACTGGCAATGGCCGAACCACAGCCAAACGTCTTGAACTTGGCATCCACAATGGTGTCGTTTTCGACTTTAATTTGAAGTTTCATCACATCGCCACATTCCGGGGCTCCAACAACCCCTGTTCCGACATCGTCGGCATCTTTTTGAAAACTTCCCACATTACGGGGATTGTTGTAATGATCAATGACTTTTTCACTATAGGCCATGGACTATCCCTCCCTTTGTTGTATGGTATGACATGGTATTTTTTAAAACTCTTTTGACTATTTCTTCAATTGTAGCAATTAATGAGCTGCCCATTGAACACTTTTCAAATCCACCCCTTCCTTGGCCATCTCATAAAGCGGGGACATTTCTCGAAGGTGCGTCACAGCCTTGATCATTCGATCAATGGTGTATTCCACCTCCTCATCGGTATTAAACCGACCGAGCCCAAAGCGGATCGATGAATGAGCCAAATCCGATCCAACTCCTAGGGCACGCAACACGTAGGACGGCTCAAGCGTAGCCGAAGTACAAGCCGAACCGGAAGACAACGCAATTTCTTTGACCCCCATGAGCAACGCCTCTCCTTCAACATACGCAAAACTAATATTGAGATTATTCGGCAACCGTTCCGTTGGGTGCCCGTTTAAATAGACCTCATCCATCTTACTCATAATGCCTTCTTGAAGGCGATCACGCATCTTGGCCATACGAACAGACTCCGAAGACATCTCCTGCTCGCATAGTTCGCACGCTTTTCCAAATCCAATTATGAGCGGCACAGGCAAGGTTCCCGATCGCATACCCCGCTCATGCCCCCCGCCATACATCATCGCCTCCAACCTCACTCTTGGCGCCTTACGTCTGACATATAAGGCTCCTACGCCCTTTGGACCATAAATCTTATGGGCGGTAAAGGACATCAGATCAATACCCATTTCCTGAACATTCACAGGAATTTTTCCCACTCCTTGCGTTGCATCACAGTGGAAGAGGACGCCTTTTTCTTTAGCAACTTTTCCGATTGCCGCCACAGGATTGATCGTACCGATCTCATTGTTGGCCATCATAATCGATATTAAAATCGTCTGATCGGTAATGGCATTACGTACGTCATCCGGGCTCACCATGCCTGCTTTATCAACAGGGAGGAAAGTGACCTTGACGCCCTTCTTTTCCAGATATTTCGCCGTATCAATCACCGCCCGGTGTTCCGTCGAACCTGTAATAATATGATTCCCTTTTTCCCGGTACATTTCGACTACGCCCTGTAAGGCCAGATTATCCGATTCCGTTGCTCCACTGGTAAAGATAAGTTCTTTGGCATCGGCGTGAATAAGATGCGCAATCTGCTTTCTGGCCACTTCCACAGCCTCTTCCGCTTCCCAACCGAAACTGTGATTCCGGCTGGCCGCATTCCCGAATTTCTCGGTGAAGTAGGGGAGCATCGCTTCAAGTACCCGAGGATCGCAGGGGGTCGTTGAATGATTATCCAAATATATAGGCAACTTCATAATTGAACTCCTTTTGTTTTACGAGATTCCACAATGATTAAGGGGGGCTCGGCCATCATATCTTCAATAGACATGCTATTGAGTAAATGAAAAATGCTTTCTTGTACGCGCAACAGAGGTGTCCGGATATTGCAATGCTCTATTTGTTCACAGGGAGCATGTTCATCTTTTTCATGGTAACAATCGGCAATCCCAAGTGGCCCTTCAATCGCTTCCAGCACCTGGGCAATAGAGATCTCCCGTGGCTCACGGACCAAGAGATAGCCTCCCTTGGGTCCATTTTGACTTTCCACCATGTCATATTTGGCCAGGGTCTGAAGCACTTTGGCTAACAGTTCCAATGGGATATGATGCTCCTCAGCAATTTCTTTGGTATTGACTATCCTATTAGGATTAAAAGGACTGGTTTCCCCAGATCGGACCATGGCCATATATTGAAGAGCCATCAGGGCATAATCTGCTTTTTTCGAAAGCTTCAGCATAATTAAGTATTAATATTGGTAAATTTCAATTAGCCATAATACCGACTTATATGATCGGACTTAACATAGCATTGACCTCTTTGGTCAGTCAAGACTAAAATGGTCGGAGATCCATTTAGTCGGATTAGTAAGAACAAAAAATGACCCAACGTGAAATTTTTTGAAATTAAATTTTTAACATATTGATTTATAAGGAGAATTTAATGGGAGGCAGTAATCCATATATTGAGAAAAGTGAAACGGCGGTTGCAAAAAAACCATTTAAACTTACCTTTATCACACCAGAAAAGCCTATTGAAATTGAGGTTGACCCGGAGAAGTTCCCTTATGGAGAGACAGGATTACCTGGGAGCATCTTAGATATTGCGCTGGGAAATGGCATCGATGTGGAACATGCATGCGGCGGAGTCTGTGCCTGCTCAACCTGTCATATCATTGTGAAACAAGGGCTCGACACCTGTAACGAGGCCACTGATGACGAAAATGACCAATTAGATGAAGCTCCAGGGCTCACCCTGCAATCAAGACTCGGATGCCAGTGCGTACCGAATGGGGAAAAAGATCTCATCATCGAAATCCCGGAATGGAACAAAAATCTCGTAAAAGAAAGTCACTAACCAAACCGGATTGCTTACACGAAACAGAGGTTGATGGAGTAGGTTTTCTTCCACTCACTCTATCCCATTAGAACTTCTTTGAATAAGGGGGGCCACCCTCCTCAATAGCGACGAGAACCAGCCTTCATCGATCATCAGATGGTTCCCTAGTAATTATTGACTCTTTCCTGTATAACAACATCCCTAGAGCAGACAACCTCTTCTACTGAATGCCATTCATGGCGGCGAGGAATGCGTTGTTTGGTTCAGGTCCCCTCTCCTATTCATCCGTCAAACGGATTTTCCGGGCGGCAGACATCGGGAAGGGACTTCTCGTCCTCCTCATCCTATCCCTACAATATTTTCCGGGAGTCGGCCAAGAAGATCAACTCTTGGCACAGGTCCGGCCCGGGTTTGATCCTACGGGACGATTCGGTCAACCCCCGCCGCTCGAAAAAAAAACGGAACCCCTACCCCCAAAACCTGCTCCCGATATTACACTGCCTCCGGTGGAAACCATACCCGAATTGGAAGGGGCCCCTCCCCAGATTCGGGTCATGGTTCGGAAAATTCAAGTTAAGGGAAGTACCGTCTTTTCAGAGGAAGAGCTAGCCAAGGTCACAGCCCCATTCGAAAACCGTGAGTTGTCCACCAATGATCTGGAAGAACTGCGCCGGGCTTTAACCCTGCTCTATGTCAATAAAGGATATGTGAACTCCGGAGCAGTGATCCCGGATCAGACCCTACAGGATGGAGTCGTCACGATTCAGATAATTGAGGGAAAACTGACGGATATCCAAATCGAAGGCACCAAATATTTTCTACCGTTTTATTTTGAAGACCGGATTGCCCTGAGCAGCGGACCACCGCTCAATATCAACCCCTTGAAGGAAAAACTCCAGCTCCTTCTTCAAGACCCGCGCACGGAACGGTTGAACACGGAGTTAAAACCCGGCCTGAAACCCGGCGAAGGGGTCCTTCATGTGCAGGTAGAGGAAGCTTCACCATTCAGGGCATGGGTTGAATTCAACAACTTTCAGTCACCTACGGTTGGCGAGTCGCGTGGTCTCGGAAATATCGCTGTGCAGAACCCGTTCGGGCTGGGCGATGCCTTTCACTTTACCTACGGCCAATCCAAAGGATTGCAGCCTCTCATTGAAGCCAACTACATCATCCCGCTCACCGCACGGGATACTACCCTCGAACTGAATTTCCGATTCAATGACTTTAACGTCGTCACAAAACCATTCGATGATCTGGATATCAGGACCAAATCCCAAATTTATAAAATCGCTTTACGTCAGCCCATCTATCGCACACTCAATGACGAAATTGCCCTTTCTCTCGTCGGAGAACATTTGGAGAATCAAAGTTTCCTCGGTGGAACGGGGTTTTCCTTTCAGCGCGGCGCGACCGATAACGGCAAGGCTATCGTGTCAGCACTCCGGTTCGGGCAGGAATGGATTCACCGCGAGTCCAATCAGGTCCTCGCGATTCGATCCCGATTTAGTGTGGGATTGAACGTACTGGATGCCACCAACAATAAACAAACCTCGGATGACCCGGACGGGGAATTTTTTGTCTGGTTAGGCCAGGCCCAATATGTTCGACGCGTCGATCCTCTCGGCATCGAATTTCTCGGCGGCCTGACCTTACAGATTGCCAACGACAGCTTATTCGCCCTGGAACAGTTTGCCGTCGGCGGCCGGTACAGCGTCCGGGGGTACTGGGAAAATTATCTGGTGCGGGATAATGCGTTTCTGTTCAACGTGGAATCACGAATCCCGATGTTTTCAAACTTTTTTGGTCCAAAGGTGGCGGTGGCTCTGGCTCCCTTCATCGATGTGGGTCGTTCATGGGATGCCAAACGCGACACCCCCGATCCACAGACGCTGGCCAGTATTGGCGCGGGAATCCGCATGTCCTTCTTCAACCGGGCGCATGCCAGTCTGTATTGGGGTCAGCAGTTAAATCACGTGGAGGATCCTCCCGATGGAGGTGTTCAGGATCAGGGAGTTCATTGGGAATTTATCCTGGATATTTTATAGCCTTCCCGAATGGAGATGCCTTCACAAAGCAGCCGATTTTTGCGGAAACGCAAAATACCTTGTTTTTACAATGGGGAGGAAGGGGAAGGTTGAGACACCTTCAGGGGAAAGGCGTGAACTGAGGGGAGGCCAGTTGAATGCGTTGCAAATAACGGGTGCGCTTCAAATATCCAGTTGCTCGATCCGAATCCTTTCCAGCCACAAAACGTAATCGCGCCAGACATCCCCGTTGAAAACGGTCAACGGCCAGGATAGAAAAAATTCGTTCCGCGCGAAGGTTATCCTCCTGACACCATTCACTCCCGCTCTGACAGGAAAAAGGAGTTTGACCAAAATTTACCGGATGAATTCGCCCGGAGGGAATCCCCAACTGTTCCAAAAACCCGGCAAGAAATCTCAGATGATAGTCGGCCCTGGCCAGGTTATAGGCAGACGTGCCGCGCGAATCACAATGTCCTTCAATTCGTACTCCCCACTGATCTTCCTGTTTAAGAAGCGCTACCGTTTCGTGGAGGAAACCCTCGATACCACCCTTGATGGAAGACCGGACGTCATCAAAGTAGACGTCTGCAAAGACAGGGTCCTGGTACATGTCTTCAACAAAAGGCTCCGAACCCCTACCCTTCCCGAAAGACGTCACCGGTATGGAGACAATTAACGTATCATGAATTTCTTCCCCCGCCTCTTCCTGAAAATTCGAATAGGGAGGAAAAATATCCAGGGGATTCGCGAAGGATTCCTGAATAGTCCCTATCGCCCCGCACAGAAGGGCCCATGCCATTAAAAACTTGTGGAATCTATTCAGATGGAGGAGAAACATGCCAGTGAAAAGGAAAGAGGGCCCATTTGAAAGCTAAACACGAAAACGCCTCAGGGTTGGTATGGTTTTGGCCACACCCCTTTGGAGTCAATATCGGCTCGACAATGAGACTTAATTCATATAAGAAAACGGAGTATCGCCATTCCTACCAAGTACCAGGAGACATACATGGCTGAAACGAAGTGATGAATCTGATGCGAGGATTAAGGAAAAAATTGTCAATCAGAATGCGATGACGAGGAACGGAATCTACAGGTGAGCCTGTCAGCGCCCAGGAAGAGCGGAGTACAAGGGATTTTGGTATCTCGCAGAAGCAACCGTTCGATGCACCGGAAAGCAGCTTACCGGAAGAACGGTGTCGATGAAGACGTTCAAGTCCTCTAAAAAATGGGCTGTTGAATATTTCAAGTTTTTGCCCCGCTTATTCACAATTGAATTGGTGGTTTAGGCTCACAGGGAGTAAATAATGGATTATTCAAAAATGCGCGTCCAGTCCTGTCCTGAGGCTTCGCGAAGGGAAGGCCGCAGGCACTTGGACGCGCGGAGGGTATGGAAAAGTACGTGAGCACGGCCAAGAGGCGAAAACACCGCTGGCGACATTTCTCAACATTCCAAAAAATGAAAACCTGTCCCCGCCACAACGGCAGGGACAGGTTCCATAACTGCGGGTACGATGAAGGGGGAAGGGAGCCGGCTCCCCTAGAACGGAAGAAGCTGGCTCAATAACTCACGGGCATCACGGACTGAAGGAAATTTCTGGTCCTGTCAACACCCGCCGAGACAAGACCTTCGTGGGCTTGCCCATACAAACCTCCAATTCCCACTGTCAAAAAGCCGCAGTCATAATCCATGCTGGCGATCCACCTGCGCCGGCATGTCCAAATCCACCTCTTCGAGCAAGGACGCTCGCACATTATGCATCTCGGGATCTGAAGGATTAGACTGAATCTGGGTGGAAATCACGCCTATGGCGTCATACCAAAACCCCGCTTGCCCCCATAACCTCGTCGCTTCAACGGGATTGGCGTTCCTCATATTCTCACCCAGAGAGACCGGGACATCTCCTACCTGGATCATCCCTCCGACAATCAGATCTCTTGATCGGTGTTCGGGATCGGAGATCAGAGCCACAGACCATTGATAGGTTTTTCCTTTTTCCAGCCTCAGGTCATAGTCTGCTAACCGGATGATCTGAATCCCGGGCTCAGTCGGTGAGGAAATCCCTTTCTCAATTATCGGATTCACTCCCGTCGCCTCTATGATGGTCAATTCCAAAGGGTAGGTCGTCTTCTTTGATAGATACCAGACCAATCGTGGTTGCACCTCGGCAGACAATCCCACATGGTCAGGAACCAAGGCCCACATTAATGGAAGATCAGCCGAAGGACCTCTGGTTCCTCCACCGACCCGTCCTCCTGGAGCCCCTCGTTGTGGGGGCTGGTACAATGCCTCCTTACCAGATGAAACCCGCTGCTTATCATCTGCAACCTGTACAAACCGCCGGTCGACAATAGGAAATGTCTCCTCCAGAAAAACCGCCGCGTGATTTTTCCTTGGTTCAATGGCTACAGTCGCAACATCCCTCATTTGTTGGCGATTTGCCTGACCAGTTAGTTCCGCTCCTCCCACTAATTGAACACTAAGACCAAGGATCACGCCTATGACACCCACACCCCTGCTTCGCGTCATCATCTGGCTCATGATGGTCCTCCTCTCTTCGCCCGGACCGTCTTTCCGGAACATTTACACGTGAGACATTTTCAGATCTACTCACGCTCATTAATAATTACATAAAGCAAGCTTCGTTCCATAAGCCAAATTTTCCTCAAATGGCGACAATCGTTTCGAACCCAATGCTATTGCAAAAGATTTCATGGCAAACCTCTCACACCTGGACTTTCTCCTTCAATGCGGCAAACACCTCACCTGTACACATGATGTATTGTGTGTCCACTTTGAGAACAATTTCAAGCGCAGATGGATCACCCTTCCAAGCCAGCGACAGAAGACGTGCATGGTAAAAATCCCCATTCTCCACCCGATCCACTGGAACCCCAAAACCCTCCCTATCACAATCCCTCGCTTTGACCTTATTGAAGGGAGTTCCTAGAATAGATTCCGTAAAAGGATCGTTTCGAAAGAAGGGACTGCAACGTTGCTCAAATGCGGGTTCCTCAAACGTCTTGATTATGGTCCTCTGGTTTTCATTCTCATCCTGGGGTCAGGTGGATTAGGGTTCACCAACTCCAGTGGAGAGGAAATATCCCCTCAAACCCTGATGGAGGATGGAAGCCGGCATTACCAGCAAGGACAGCTTGAACAGGCCACCCGGTCCTGGACTCAAGCCGCTCAGATCTATGAAAATTCCGGAGATCATCCCAATCAGATTCAAGCGCTCATTTATCTCTCAAGAGCTTTTCTCGATATGGGCCAATACCAACGGGCGCAACAACTCCTTCGCACCGCCATCCAAACAGCACAGGAAAACACCCAGCCCCGCCTGATGGCCCAGGCGCTCAGCCAATTGGGCATCGTGCACCTTAATGTAGGAGAATCAGATTCCGCGCTCGAAATCCTGCAACAAGGTCTGAAGATCTCCAGGGAAATTGAGGATCGACCGCTCATGGCTGCCATCCTCAATGATCTGGGCAATGCCCATGCGGTTCGCCAGAGCGACACTGAAGCCCTTGCAGCTTATACAGAATCGAGCATTCTCGCCGACTCCCTCGATTTGCAACCTCTCTCAATTCGAGCCATGATTAATGCGGCCCTGGTGGAAATCCGGCAGCAGTCCACACAAAATGGAAAAATCCACCTGCAACTGGCATTGGAGAAAACACGCCAGCTTCCGGACTCCCATGAAAAGATTCAAAACCTGCTCACCATCGGAATGGGATTGAGAGACCTCAGTACCCAGGTCTCAGCGGAACATGCACCGGTATTCACGCAAGCCGCTGAGTCCTTTCGGGAAGCCATACGTAGCGCAAAGGAAATTGGAGACTGGAAAAATGAATCTTATGGATGGGGATTTTCAGGAGAATTGTACGAAGAAGGGGGCCGCCATGAGGAAGCCCTTCAACTCACTCAATTGGCAATTCGGACGAGTCAAAAGGGCCAAGCCCCGGAAGCCCTCTATCGCTGGGAATGGAACATGGGCCGTCACCTCAAAAATCTGGGTCGGACGGACGAGGCCATTTCAGCCTACCAACGGGCGATCGATACGCTCCAACCCATTCGTCAGCAACTAGCAGTCGGGCTTCCCCAAAACCCGGCATCGTTTCGAGAATCTCTGGGAGCCTTGTTTTTTGAGACCGCTGATCTGCTACTCCAACGGGCGGACGAGGTAACAAATGACCCAAGAAAGGAAGGACTCCTGTTCAAAACCCGGGATACCATAGAAGCGTTGAAGGCCGCAGAATTACAGGATTACTTCAAAGACGATTGCGTGGAAGCGAATAGGGGAAGAATTCAAGCCATAGATAAAGTATCCGCCTCCACGGCGATCATTTATCCGATTCTTTTTCCTGACCGGATGGTCCTGCTGATGAGCCTTGGAGGAACGATGAAAAAGATCACCGTTCCTGTTCAGGAACGTGACCTGACCAAAAAAATTCACCTGTTCCGGACCCTATTGGAAAAACGCACCACCCATCAATATTTGCCTCATGCGCAATCTCTCTATGACCTGATCATCCGACCGCTTGAACCTTCCCTGAATGAATTCGGGATCCAGACACTCGTCTTCGTTCCGGATGGATCATTGCGAACCATACCCATGGGGTCTCTCCATGACGGAGAAAAGTTCCTCATCCAAACGTATGCCCTGGCAATCACGCCAGGACTGACGCTCACCGATGCCCATCCCCTGGACCGGGAGCAGATCAATCTCTTGTCGGTTGGACTATCCGAAGGCGTGCAGGGATTTTCACCGCTTCCGAATACGCAACAGGAGGTCAGGGAACTTCAAGACCTCTTTGGCGGGAAGACTCTCCTGAACGAAAAATTCCGCATTCCCAATCTTGAACAGGACATGAAAGAAGAAAACTTTACTATTATTCATATCGCCTCACATGGAAAATTTGAAAATGAGGCCAAGAATTCGTTCGTGCTCACCTATGACAACAAACTCACCATGGATCGACTCAGAGAACTCATCGGACTCTTTCAATTCCGACAAATCCCCCTGGATCTGTTAACCTTGAGCGCCTGTGAAACAGCAACGGGAGACGATCGTTCCGCCCTGGGTTTGGCCGGAGTAGCCGTGAAAGCGGGAGCTCGAAGCGCTTTGGCCACCTTATGGTTCATCAATGACCAGGCCTCCTCCAATCTGGTCAATCAATTCTACCTGCGGCTCAAAGAAACATCACTCTCCAAAGCCCAGGCCCTTCGGGAAGCCCAAGTAGCCCTGCTCGACCATCCTATCTATCGACATCCCGGCTATTGGGCACCGTTCCTCCTGATCAACAACTGGCTCTAATCGTGTATTTCCCAGACTGATCACACGGAGTGGCCCGGCGATTTTTGGCTTTGTATCGAAGGACGCCTCCTCTATAAATCATGCTGTCACGACCAGACCACACGAACCAAATCCGGGTCCTGCCCTCTTTAATTAATTGATCGATCTTCCGCTCCTGTCTTTTTTAGTACCTTGATCCCCTTCCCGGTCATTCCGGCCGGTTTTCTCTGCTTGTCATCCCCCCAGTTGTAAGCGGGTATCCATACGAAACAGTCCTAAAAGAGATGTTACATACCCAAGTCGACAGAACAGGTATTTTGGGGTCCTGCTAAGACGGATAGAAGTGAGACATCACCGTGCTTCCCCCTCCTGACAAAAACCTCCAAAACCCGTCAGGCCTAACGGTTAGCTCATTCAGCGGCAAGGAGAACAGCCGTTGACATGGTGACAACGTCGTGACCACCTAGACAAACACGCTTGAATGGGACACCCCCATTTTGGGGGATTTCAAGCCCGCAAGTCATTAATTTTAAACATGAAATTCTCAACGCATGAAATTCTCTCCAAACGGCACCATGGTTGCTTTACATAAGAAGTAACAAGATCAATTAACGGAAGCCAAGAGGGGACTTCCCTCATTTGCAAAAGGTTTCGATCATGCAACTTTATGAAATTTACCAAAACATCGTCCTCGGAACTTCAATAAGCTGCATAATCGGGCTGGCGGTTGCATGGGTGCTATTCCTGTCTAACCGTGGTAAATAACAAAAAACGTTGATCGTCGCATTCAGCCATTTAACATCCAATCCATAATTCGGTTTAGCCCTCATCAAATTGGCATCGAGTGAAACGAAGGATCTATGTGTAGATTGAAGATAACTCAACTATTCAAGATCCTTCAGGAAATATGTCCTGACAGAACCAAAGGGTTCAGGATAAAAAAGCCCTTCGACGCGTGAGAACTTCGTTCTCCCTCGCCCCCTCTCCGTCATACCCCACTCTAACCATCGGGAATCCATAAGACCCTCCATGTCATTCGCGCAAGGAGCCATCGCAATCTGTCCGAAATGAGCCAAAGCCAAAAAAGCTTGATTTCGGATTATAAATGCCGGGGATGATGGCGATTGAACAAGCTGCACAATCACACCTTTTTGAATGACACGTCGTATGGGAATGCCTGTCCATAATCTACCAGGCAGGATGACACGGGGAACTTCCTAAGAATTTATTTTAGAGGAGCGCGGGTGGGTACATCGGGAAATGTCCGAAATCCGACATCCCACATCAAGGACAGACAGAAAGCATCCCCTCACCTAGCCCGAACAGCACGGGAGGAGAATAGGCGGCCAAATGGATAGAGGAAGTCGAGTCTTGGCCAGAATCCACGGAGCGCGTACCGGTATCCCCCAATGCGCCCGAAGGGGATGAACTCATTTGGGGGAGAAACGGACTGGCTAAGAATGTGCCGGGCGTGGGCGCCACACTGTCGGACTTGGAATCCACAAAGGTACTAAAGTGGCCGCCCTCTCCTGCCACACAGCGGGACGCATAGAGCGTGGCCACGTTCACCGGCTGATCGGGCAGAGGCGCAATCGTGCCACTCAGCACTTGAATAGGCGATTCAATCCTGACCGCGCCGCTGATCCCCGTTTGGGAGGAGGCATCTAGCGTGCTCTGGGCATCCAATAAGACCGCCTTGTTCGCGATTAACGTAATATTGCCCCCCTGACCGGCCACAGCCTTGGCCAGAATATCACTGTTCTGAAGTATGATGAAATCCGGATCCAACGTGACATCGCCTCCGGCCGTGTTTGCGTCCCCCTGGACCGAACTGGCAATGGTACTGTCGACCAATTGAATCATGTCGTTTGCGGTGAGTGTGATATTGCCCCCTGAGGCTTGGACCGCTTCGGTGGTTACGGTGGCCTTATCGATCAGAATCGTGTCATGGCCGGTGATATTAATATTTCCAGCATTGCCTGGTCCGTCGCTGCTCGCCGAGACCGTTGCCCCGTCACTCAGGGCGAAGTTTTGACCAGCCATCAATGAGATCGCCCCGCCTGCCCCGGAGCCGGGCTCCGTCCCAGTCGTCTGACTGAACACGCCACCCGACCTTCCGCTAATGGACACGTTGCCAGGGGCGTTCACGGTAATGTTTCCACCAGCGCCCTGAGCTGAAGTATTGGCCTCAATCCTTCCGCCCGAAGTGATAGTGAGCTGCCTTGCAGTCAACGTGGTGCTCCCAGCCGACCCGCTGCCCTCAGTGTCGGTGAAAATTCCGGAACCGGCACCTTCGATCACGATCGAATCAGCAGGAATGGCCAACCCTTGGATATTGATCGTTCCTCCCGAGCCGGAGGGAGGGGGGGGAGGTTCCTGTCCTGAGAAGGCAGGACCGATCGTACTGCTACTTCGCAATTGCCCACCGTTGGTCAGGTGAAGATTCTGCGCAAAAACAGTGAGGGCACCTGCATCACCTGGACCGAACGTCTCTGTGGAAAGGGAGCTGTTTCCGCTAACCAAGATGTCAGATGCCCTGATGTTCAGATCAGAAGAAGAGGCTGGTCCCCTTGTGGTCGTTTGAATGCCAGAGGGGACAGGGATAATTATGCCATTATCCAGAATCAAGTTGGCACTATTCAGAATCAAGCTCCGGGAGAGGTTCAAGGTTATAGCCCCTGGCAAAGCCGGGAAAAAATTGTCGATCGCAATGCGAGCCCCATTCATAATCAGGTTGTTCGCAGTAACCTGAATCCCTCCATTGCCTTCAACCCCTGCAGTTCCTGAAATGAAAGTGAAAATATCCGCTCCAGACCCAGTCATTAGAATGTCACCTTTTGGCGCGTTCACCTTGATAGATCCCACAACTCCCCCGCCAAAAGTTTGCGAACTGACGAAGGATTCTGTCAACGAAATATTTCCCGCCGTGCTCGTCAGTTCGATATTAGTTGCATTTCCTAAGACAGACATCGAAGGTGATGCAGAAAATGAACCGGAAAATCCACCGATAGAACTACCCAGGAGGTCGAGATTTCCGGAGGTCCTTACACTAATATTGCTAGAGTCGCCTTCACCAGCCGTATTGGTTTGGATCTGGACAAAGCTGCCGGTCCCAAAATCATTCATCAGGAAAGAATTCGCCTCCAGCAGAATATCTCCGCTTGGTCCTCCCCTACTACCATCCTCAACATTCGACCTAATACCTGAAAAAGGAGGAAGAGCAGGAGGATTAGAAGGGTCAATGGGCTCAAAAGGATCAGGAGGAACAAAATCCTGAGGGCCCAATATTTCTATGCGGTCAGCTTTCACATGCACACCACCCGATCCAATCCCCAAAGCGGCGTCTTCGGCCACGTTTGATTCGAGGGTGGCGCCATTCTGAATCACGACCTTCCCGCTCATATTGATATCAATGCCTGTACCGGGATTATCCACCGGCGGACCCATGGCCGGATCCGTGGTATTGGCAGAAATGATGGAATTGTCCACCAAAGACGGCCGCCTCGAATTACCACGGTGCCGCCGCCCTTACCGCTGGCATCGATGACAAATTTCTCCGAGATGTGAATCATGCCCAGCGCCTCAAAGGATTGCCCATTAACATTGGGGGCCTGAGCCAACGTTTCCGACAGAATTTCTCCAGGCGAGGCCACACTGGCTAGGGCAATTTTCCCTACCGGCGCATTAAGAGTGCTACCAGGGATTGTTAGATCTCCCCCAACCAGCGAAAGGGTCCGTCCTTCTGAAACCGATAACGTACTCTCTTGAACCGAAATAAAAGCCGGATTGGATTCAAGAAATCCAAAGGCTGCCACCGGGGCCACGCTCAACAGCGCATCCTGTGGCCCAGGAAGAGCCGTGAACTGGACCCCATCGTTGAGTCTTAAATAATCAGCCGTGGTGAAATGAGCAGCCCCACCCACATACAAGGAGGCATTGGGCCCAAACACAATCCCAGCCGGATTCATAAGAAACAAATTGGCATTGCCGAAGGCCTTGGGTCCGAATCGTCCCCCTTATGTTTGAAGGATTACCGCCCGTAACCCGGCTGAGAATGTTGGATGTCGGAAGTCCGGAATCGTTCAGAAAGTTGGCAATGTTGTTCGTTGGGACCCCGAACTCCCCGAAGCTATGAAACAGGTTTCCTCCGCCCCCCGGTCGCGTTCCGCCGGTAATATTGTGCTGGACCCCTCCACCAGGAACATTCACCGGGGCACTGATTTGAGTGTTTAAACCTGACGACGTGATGGGAGGGGGCGTTTGACCATAGGTCACCCCGCCGAGAAGGAAGATGAAAAGCCCGAGGGAAACCGAGGGCCAAATCTTCATGGAACGACCTACGGACAGGGAATAGGTTCGCCTGTGGCCTGCGTGAACAGCACGGGGGGCGTATAAGCCGCTAGATGAATTGAAGCCTCTGGATCGGATAGCGTCACTTCCAAAGCATGTGCCTGCTTGTTCTGCGCCATTGCCTGCTGTGACACATCCGTGACCGGCAGGAACGGGCTGGCTAAAAAGGTGCCGGGCGTGGGCGCCACACTGTCGGACTTGGAATCCACAAAGGTACTAAAGTGGCCGCCCTCTCCTGCCACACAGCGGGACGCATAGAGCGTGGCCACGTTCACCGGCTGATCGGGCAGAGGCGCAATCGTGCCACTCAGCACTTGAATAGGCGATTCAATCCTGACCGCGCCGCTGATCCCCGTTTGGGAGGAGGCATCTAGCGTGCTCTGGGCATCCAATAAGACCGCCTTGTTCGCGATTAACGTAATATTGCCCCCCTGACCGGCCACAGCCTTGGCCAGAATATCACTGTTCTGAAGTATGATGAAATCCGGATCTAACGTGACATCGCCTCCGGTCGTGTCTGCCTCCTCCCCCTGGACCGAACTCGCAATGGTACTGTCGACCAATTGAATCATCTGGTTGGCGGTGAGTGTGATGTTGCCACCTGAAGCCATCTGAGCGTCCGTGGCCACGGTGGCCTTATCGAGATAGATCGTATCATTAGCCGTAATTTGAATACTCCCAGCGTTACCCGGCCCTGAGCTTGATGCCGAAACGATGGCATGGTTATCAAAAGTAACGTTATTAGCCATAAGGGAAATGTTGCCTCCAACGCTTTCGGTAGCCTCGGTTGTGACATCACTATTACTTATCAAAACAGTGGCATCAGCCTTAAGATTAATACCCCCGGAATTCCCGGTGGAGGTGCTCCCCGCAGTTATGGTGGACCCTTCGGTAAGTGAGAGTTGGCTCGTCGAGACTTCAATGGTTCCCCCTACTCCCGCACTTGCTGTCCGAGCACTGACCAACCCCTGTTCAAGATTCAGGGTCCCAGCTTGAATATTAATGTTCCCGGCAATGCCTGTAGCTTCCGGCCCTGGAATGCGGCCCTCGTTTTCAGTGGTGATGGACGAACGCGGATCAACACCAAATGCCGTCTTTTCTTGATTCTCACCAGAAATCGAAATCGTGTCGGCACTTAAACGAATAGCCCCCCCGTCTCCCTCGCCTAATGAGCTGGACGTCACAGAACCTCCATCAAGTATGTTGATCTCCCGGGCCGTGATCCCAATTGTTCCGCCAGTGCCTGTGTCATCGGTTTGAGCAGAGATTCGACTAAAACCTAAAGCAACCGTAGTGCCATCCCTTTCAATAAAGGGAAACGCAATCTTTCCGGAAAGCTCAACCGAATCGGCGACCACCTCGATTTTGCCGGCAGCACCGCTTCCCTCAGTAATGGCTCTGATTTCTCCGCCATCAGCAATCTTTAACCCGCCTGAAAGATTAATTGAAATATTTCCGGCTGGCCCAGGGCCATCGGTGGACGCGTTTAGGAAGGCTTTATCTGTCAACTGAAGATTACGAGCCGTGATTTGCATGTCCGCACCCTTCCCATTGCTCGTGGTCGTTCTAAGACCCGTAAAATCCGCACCAGCTTGACCTACTAACGGGAACATCGAGTCTCGAATACCCGTGATGACAATATCTTCCGCTCTAATCGTCAGATCACCGTCTGCAGCCGTGCTTGCAGATCGCACAACTATTGACGAGCGTTCCTCTATTGTCAGTTGGCCGTTGACCACTACATTGACGCTATCAGCATTACCCGTCGCACCCCCAAAAGAAGCGGATTCAATATTAGTAAAATTCCTAAGGGTTAATTTGTCCGCTGTGATTTGGACATGTCCTGCATTACCACTCGAACCAACACTGTTCGCCGAAATGACAGCGCGATTGAGAGACATCTCGCCTGCCTTGACATTAATATTCCCCGCTTGCCCCGTCCCACCAACCGTCGTAGCCGTCATGGCTGCTCCCGTCATTTGGAAATCTTTTGCGATCATTGAGATATTCCCAGCATTTCCTGTCGAATTCCCGAGAAAAGCACCAAATGTCACGCTCTCAAAAGGTTGAAAGGCATCAGACATTAGGACTTTATCCGCATATACCTCGATATTCCCGGCGTTCCCCGATCCACCAAGCGCATACGTGTGAACCATGCTGTTATTCCTTACTTCCAAAGTTTGGCCGGCGTTCAAGAAGATGTCTTTACCAGCCAGGGAACCCTCCAAAACATTTGCCTCAATGAGAGACCCATTATCGATAAGAAAGTTTCCAGTAGTCGCTATGTCAATTCCGGCTCCTGGAGACTCTAAAAGTCCACTTGCAGGTCCGGTGGTATTGGCAGAAATGGTTGAACCATCGACCATAAGTTGACCACCACGAATAACTACCGTCCCTGCCGGCTTGCCGGACACATCCAGCGTCGTGCCTTCCAACAGTGCTATGTTGCCCATCCTGGTGAACGATTGCCCATTGACATTGGGTGCACTGTCATAAGTAGTGGCCAACACCTCACCAGGCGAGGCCACACTGGTTAAGACTATCTTTCCTCCTGGTGCATTGAGTTCACTGCCAATAATATTGATTTCTCCACCATTAAGCGAAAACGTTTGTCCTTCGGAAACCGATAACGAGCTTCCCCCAACTACAATTGAAGAAGGGTTCGATTCCAGAAATCCAAAGGCCGCGACGGGCGCCACAGTCAGCAATGCATCTTGAGCGCTGGGAAGCGCGGTGAACTGGATGCCGTCACTAAGTCGTAAATAATCAGAGGTCGTGAAATGTGTCGACCCGCCTACGTTCAACGAGGCATCAGGACCAAAGATGATGCCGGCAGGATTCATGATGTACAGGTTGGCGTTGCTGAACCCTTGGGTCTGAATCGTTCCCAAAATGTTCGAGGGATTACCGCCAGTGACACGGCTCAGAATATTTTCTGTTGGAAGTCCAGTGTTGTTCCGAAAATTGGCAATGTCCCCTCCTGCCACACTAAATTGACCGAAACTATGAAATAGATTATGGCCATTACCCGGCCTGGTCCCCCCGGTGATATCATGAAGGCTTCCAATCTGAGTAACCGCCGTGCCCATTGTGCCATCGGAGGTAATGGCCGTCGTCACTTGACTCCGGCTGAAGGTCGCCAGGGTCAATGGCAACGTCAGGACCGGTATGAGTGTGCCAAAAAACCGTAATAACATTCGTTTATGAATGCCCAGCATTGAAAAAACCATGTGCCCCTTAAAATGGGCTTTATAACCTTGCCTTTTTCCAAAGGCTTAATATTTGCCCTCTCTAACCCTAAGCATCCTCTTTCATCTTAAAAAAGATGTCAAATGTGGACTCTTGGTCCAATCTGCTATCCCCCGAAAGGTATTCAGAAAATTATGCAGAACCGAACATCGGACATGCCTTTCGGATTGTAATCAATAGAACCGGCACATAGAGATATTATTGTGCTTTTAGTAATTTCCTAGTACCAGGATCGTCGAAAGAAAAAACTACTTCATCCTTTTCTTGAAGACCATCTTGAACGTCATCAGGCGGGACAGAGAAATACAACTTTATGATCTGCCCCTTATCCTCGACCTTAACTTCATAAATTTTCCCCGCACCAGTACCATGAATTTTTTCGAGGACTCCACTATTAGGTGGAGTACCACCCTGACACATATAATATAGGTGAGCCGGCCAACCTGGTGGACAGGCAGGGCCTGGTCCCGGTGGATGACCGTTCCCAGGTTGTACTCCACTACGAACGTCAACGTGGACGTCAATTAATGGTGTATGACAACCAGTCAATATCCCAAACAAAAATATGAGGACAACGGCAATTCTCGGAATGCTCATTTTTTCCTCCATGTATAAGTGTTAGTAAATAATTTAAAAAATTTGAGGCTGTGGCAGGGAATGTTCATTCCAGAAGGAATTTTCCTTTCCAATCTTTGGTTTCCTAGGTTTCATGATATTTGAGTTTGCAAACAAAGGACCCCATTGGAGTTTTGTTTATAGGTATAAGCCCTCTCCGAAATAAAAGGAAAGCATTGCTTTTCCTTCCTAAATCTATCTTGAAAGTTTGACCGATAAAAGCTTTCAACTTCTCAAATTCTGATTACGAATCTATGGTGAAGCAGGGTTCCTCAGATTTTTTTAGACTAATTGAATCTGTTATTCATTATTTATTTTTGGCCAATAAACCTTTTTATGTTTCCCTGACATTCGCTGCTCCTTTTCTCGTAATAGCAAGCTAACCCCAATGCCGCAATCCCATTTTGGGCTTCGAGCGCCTCAGTGATGTGTGCCCGTGATGAAGTGCCAACTTCAGTATTTTTGAGGAGAAGTTCTAGGTAATCTTTCACTGTCATATCTTTATTTTCGCCATTTTCCATTACTTTCACCTTGATGTGCTTTGACCCTGTTAAGGCAAGTCCTGTAATGGCTGCTCGTTTTCTAATTATCATTTGGCTGGGTGAAATTATTTCCGTTTTTTGGTTTCCTGAACACTCACTCCTGCCATTCTGAATCTCAGATACCAGACAATTGCTGAATTCAGTCGCCTTGTTTATTAGTGCGTTATTCGCTTCCACGAGCATTTGTCTATCTGCACTTTCCTTTTCACTCCCCATTTCCCTACCTTGGCCCATACCCTGGGCTTTAATCTTCACAAGATTCCTTTTCGTTGTTTCTTCCGCATTGTTAATCCAATATCCCAGTATCATCAAGGCATCTGCTTTTTCCTTAGCAAATAAAGATTCATTGTCCTGTTGAAGAAAGGTAATAATGGCATCTCCTGAATTCGGTCCCCCAATAATGCCCAGCATAGTGAGGGTATTGGTACAATACGGGGTGCAATCTGTCTTCAACATTTCGGCTAACCTTTTAACTGTGTCAGCTTGGATTTTAGGTGTAGCGCTATATTGTTTGATTTTCTCGAATGGGAAGCTATCAACAAAGCTTAGGTGTACGAACTGCTCAACGGGCATAAGTACAGCATTTTCATCTTCTATCTGCTGGGCCAAAGAAAAATGATTGAAGTAAAACCCTCCTCCAATCACCCAGAGCATGCCTACTATTAATATTATTTTGTTCATTAAGGTTCTCTCTTTTCTCTCGGTGGTTAAAGGGCACCAGATTTTATGTTTCATCATGCCCTCTATGGTAGCTTGAAATTCCCGCATTCGGTGGAAGTTAGTGCGCTGTGTTCTGAGAAAATTTGGGGATGCATGACCGCCGTTGAATTTAATCGATGGTAGTTACCTTTATTGTGGCCAAGTTCGTGAAGCCACAGAATACCTAACGTTTGATAAAACGGGTTTTTATCTCCTTTTTTCTCCCGCAACATTTCAACAACCAGAGCATCACCTGGAAGTTCAGCACAACCTATCCATGGGCCAGGCCTACTACACCATTGGACATCTTCAATCACTTTCACACCCGGCAATCCGGTAATAACTTCAAAATCAAACTTACTTGAAACTACGCCTGCTCTGGGTCCCTCTTGGGGCCAGGTAAAATTCTCAATTTCTCCCTCTCCATTGCGAACCAGTTTGAGATTGCATTGGCCATCCGTAATCGCCACTTTGGTCGCCTGCTCTAAAATTTTAATAGCTTCTTCTTCAGTCAGTTCTACCGATGGATGCTTTTTAATATTAAGAGATATCAGTTTCTCAGGCCCGTCGTCTGGCCCTTGGTCTGGAGAATCGGGCACATCAGGAGTTGATGGACAGCCAGAACACTGTATGCTGGAAGTTTGAGGAAGGACTACGTGAACATGAACCCTCACGCACCCATTAGTAGTAAGAATCATTCCCAAGAACAAAATGAACAATAATAAATTGAACGCCGGGGTAATTTTCATTCAAATTCCTTTCTTCTCCCCCTGAGCTGCCACTAGTAGATGATAGTTGAATATTTTCATCTTTCGCTTTGTGGGCTCCCACCACGAACCCCTGGAGGGATCATCAGTTGGTTCGGTTTATTCCCTAATGTTAGGGTCAAATAATCCATCCCACTCAATCCTCTGGTCACTAAGATCCACTTGCATAAAGCATTTTTAAACGGCAAGGGGCCAACAATAGCAATGAGCCTTCACATATCTTTATCACAGGAATTTTGTACCCAGGAATTTCCAGTTGCACACGTGCTTTGACACAACCTTATGCACTAAAATTTATCACGACTAAAAGATGAATTTGTCAGTATATCCACTTGAACCTCATAGGAATTTCGGATAATTCTCTCCAGCTCAGAAAGTCACTTTTAGCTTCTCGCGTTAATTGCATCATTCGACCTTATAATCAGGTCATACCCTGATGCTTCAGTTTTTGATGGTGCCTACACAGACCAGGATTATATTGAAAGGCCGATATCTTTCAGCTCTGAATTGGAAGAAGGGGAAAAGAAGACTTCGTAATGATGCCGGATCAGCAATACCGCTACAAAAATATAAAGTAGATCAATTCATGGTATTGCAGTTGTTAGAGAATCTATGCTCCCCTTTTTTTTCCAACCACTCCATTATGAAATTGTGACCTCCCTTATTTTCATGGCATGCTGCGCGGAATTGTTACGTAACCAAATAATTATTGCAATAAAGGCAATTGCAATGCCGCATTCAGCAATAGCTACCACCACTCTCACCTAAACTCGACTAAGCTTCTCATTCATAAGAGTTTTCTCGAGGATTAAAAGGGCTAGAGATAGGGACCAGTTCTTGTTCAGCGTGGGACGCGTATCCGAATAGATACCCGTTGTATCTGATTGGATACACAATGGTATTGATTCAGCGAGGAAGAATGGCTTTGGGGACTTTTGCTTCACAAAGTCCGTAAAACGACATTGTCCTGAATTTTTCCTTGGCCTCATTTCCGAAGAAGCGGAACTAAGACTTACCCTTCAATCCCCATAGAGCCAAGATCACCCTTTTAGACAAGGGAATGGGCTATCGTTGTTGATGAGTTTTTAGAGAAAGAGAGAAGAGTAATCTTGTGGGACTGGGTGGGATCTTAAGAAAACCCGTCGAAGAGCAATTCGGTTATCAGGGGGATTCGTAGACTTCATCCCGCAAGTGATTGACCTGAATGTTATGACGTTTGATTTTTTTGATGAGGCCCTGCCGGCTTAAGCCCAACCGTTTGGCCGTTTGGACCTGATTGAACCGACAGGCCAACAAGGTCTCCTTGATCATGCGTTGCTCCAATTCATCGACAGCTTGATGGAGGCTCCGGCCTTTCGGATCTATGGTACCTCCGGTCGTTTGAACAGGGCATCGGATGCCTTCTTCAACCGCATCCTCGTGTATCGTCACTCCACGAACCATGACCATTAGCCGTTTGATTTCATTCTCTAACTGCCGGATATTTCCCGGCCAGGAATATTCCATGAATCGCTGCATGGCCTTGGCGGACAGTTTTTTCCTGGGTCGATCCATCTGCGAGCTGTAGAGGTCCAGAAAATAATTGACGAGCAGGGGGATATCTGCCGGAATCTCCCGTAAGGCCGGCGTATGCACATGAACCACTTTGAGACGATAGTAGAGATCGTCTCGAAACGTGCCGGCTTTAATTGCGGCTTCTAAGTTTTTATTGGTGGCCGCAATAATTCTGATATCGAGGGGAATGGACTCTCGCTTTCCCACCGGCTCGACGGCTCGCTCCTGCAGCACCCGTAATACTTTGGCTTGGGCGCTTACGCCCAGATCTCCAATTTCATCCAGAAACAGCGTGCCCTTATTGGCCTGTTCAAATTTGCCTATTCTGGCCTCCACGTCGGTCGCTGTCCCTTTGCTGATGCCGAATAATTCACTTTCAATTAAGGTTTCGGGTAGGGCGGCACAATTGATTGCGACAAACGGTTGACGGACTCGGGGGCTGCTGTAATGAATGGCTTTGGCCACCAATTCTTTCCCGGTTCCGTTTTCTCCGGTAATAAGCACATCCACTGAACTATCTCTGACCTGATCGATGACTCTGATCAGTCGCTGCATGGGCAGACTGTTTCCCATCAGCTTTTTCGTGGAGTACTGTCCTTCGACCTCTTTCCACAAATGCGCGTTTTCCTGTTGCAACCGTTCGCGTTCCCGCCGCAATTGTTCCATGACATGGAATTTTTGAAGAGGGATGGCGATGCTATCCACCAACGCCTGAGCCACCCTCTCATCTTGGGCCGTAAAGTCCCTGCCCTTTTTATTCACGGATTCAAAGACTCCAATGATGTCGCCGGTTCTGTCCCGAACCGGCAACGCCAACAGGGTCTGCGTTTGCTGATTCATTTGTGCGTCGATACCGGAAAAAAATCTTGAGTCCGATTGCACATCTTTGACATTAATCAACTCTCCGGAGGCTATACAGGCACCCGCAATTCCTAAGCGAGCATCCAGGCGAAGGAGCCGTCCATTCACAGGGAGAGGAAACCACAGCTCACATTCCTTCCGATCCAGCAGAAACACACTGATCCCCTCCGCCTGTAGTAATCGGCGTGATTCTTTTTCAATGAGTTGTAACAAGGTTCGTAATTCCTGCTCCTGGTTAATGTGAAGCAGAAATGTTTCAGGGAGGTCTATGCTCTTGTGAGAGATTTCTTGTTTTCCGGATCGACTCGCCATGGCGGTGTTCCTGAAAATTCCGTTGACTCCACACCACTGGACAGCAGGGAGCATCAACTGTACACATTATGACCAGGTGTGAATGGAGAAGGCAACTACCCGACCAGCCCTCCCTTTCTCCGTTCACCTGAGGAGGGTATTCGCTTACAACCCAAAATCCCAGGCCCATGACCTATCCCCTGGCTTGTTCGATGGAAGTCATAGCCGAACGTTGTTCAGGACTGCCTGCCTTCGGGAACAGACGGTACACCCTAATGCCGTTGGCTTTTCCCCTTAACGTGATTACGCCAACTTCTTTGAATCCCCATGGATGGTCCCCGAGGTAGTGCTTGGTCGTCTCTCCAATAAGGATCCGGCAGACTTCATCTTTGGGCCAGGTCTCCAACGAGTCTTTTTGGAAACTTTCTAATCGAGAGGCAATGTTTACGGAATCTCCAATGGTCGTAAATTTCAGTCGTTGTTCACTGCCCAGACTTCCGACCACAACCGGCCCCGTTTGTATGCCTATCCGCATTCGCACCTCGGGCAATCCTTGCTGTTGCCATTGAGTATTCAGACATCGCATTTCCTGTTCCAGGGCCACGGCACAACTGACCGCATTGTTGACATCCTGCCGTTTGTTTTCTTCAGTCTGACTCAGCCGGAATACCCCGAAATCCGCTTTGATCATGTCTCCATGATAATCATCAACCATCCCTCCATGGTTGTCGATGATTTTCACCATTCGCTCCATATACGTGTTGAGCCAGTCCAGAACCGTGTTAGGTTCCATGTTTTCTGCAACAGTCGTAAACCCTTCAAGATCCGTAAACAACGTCGTCACCACCAATTTTTGTGGGCGCAACCGGCCCTTTTCCAAAAATTGCTCCCGCTTCTCCCAGACAGCCTGAGCCACTTCTGAAGAGACATGTCTGGAAAAAAGCGACATCAGGATCGTCCGGTCCTGCTTTTCCCGATTCGAAAGCCAGGCTGTCACCACCATGGCATTGACCACCAATCCCACGGCTGGAGGAATAAATGGTATCCACGTTCCATACATCATCCCGCCCACCACCACTCCGCTTAGCAGCAGCATCCCCATGAGCACCGCCAGAGAGAAACGCCAGGCACCCCGAACCCACCAGCCGATGAATCCGCCCACGAGCACCCATAGCCCGATCCAGGCTGTTTCCAGGGAATCTGGAAATGTCGCAATGGGGGCTTGGCCCTCCCCCTTCGCTAAGCGGAGCAGTTGGTGCACCATATAGGCATGCAGTTCAAGACCGGGAATTTGGTCACACACCGTAAGTGCTCCGCATTGGGAGGTGTAAAAATAGTCTTTGACTCCCTGGGCGATAACCCCGATAAGCACAATGTGGTCCTCAATCAATTCCGGATTGAATGTCCCTCCCAGAACGTCTCCCAAAGAAATGATAGGAAAAACGTTCTCCCCCCGTTCAAGATCCAATAGATATTGATACCCTTGGGCGTCCGCTCCAACATAACCCCCATCATGAGATTCGAATGGGCGGATGACCGTTTTTCCAATTTGCACCCAGTCTGAATTCTCAATGGCGGGTTTTGGGACTACACTCTCCTGCTGTAAATATTGCAGAGCGAGCAGCAAAGAAAACGACCGATAGAAATGTGTTCCATCATCCAGGAATAAGAGACCGCGGCGAACGATCCCCCCGGAATCCACGATCACATCGTTAAACCCGACACGATCCGTTCCTTGTAAGAGGGCCGGACCGGGAATACCCCCCTTCTCAATTTTCCCGAATTTCATGACCATCAGAATTTCCGGGTGCGCCTTAAGAACCCGGTTAAATTCCTCCCGACCCGGCGGCACTTCCATATCCCGATAGATATCCACTCCGATCGCTCGAGGGTGATATGTCGTCAGGATGTCTAAGACTCTTGTCATGATTTCATCAGTGACCGGCCATTGCCCTAATGTACGGATATCCTGGTCTGTAATAGACACCAGCGTAATCGGAGGGTTTGTCCTTGTATTGGTCGGACGAAGACGCATCGACCAATCGTAAGCATCCAGTTCCGCACTTTCCAGAATGCCTTCCCACCGAAGCCCCATGACACCCAGAAAAACCAGGAGAGTCATGACCCCGATTTGAAAGGCGGGAGAACGAAGAGGAGAATGGCCCACAGGGATCCCCTTAACGACTCAGGTACCTTATAAATGAAAAAGAAACCGGGAAGGTATCTGCTGTACTTTGATGGTCACCACAAGCAAGTACATAGTGAGGAGAGCGCAATGAACGGGAAGAACATTGAACGCGCCTCGTACTTGATTATCAAAATTTTCAAGAAGACACGTGATCCGAAAAAAACGTGGCCGGCACTTCCATGGGCAAATGAATGTGAAAAATGGTGCCTCTATTCACTTCACTCTCGACACCGATGACTCCCGAATGGGCTTCGATAACATCCTTGACAATTTTTGTTCCCAACCCGGTTCCACCCTGTTTCCGGCTTATCGCCCTGGCCGTGAATAAGGTATCTCGAATTTCGGCTGGCATACCACGCCCGGTATCAATCACGGACACGTGAACCGTTTTTCCCATAGCCTCCATTTGTCCCGTAATCGTGATAGACCCGCCTTTGGGAACTTCGGAGATGGCGTTGTTGACAAGGTTATAAAAGGCATTAAACAGCCGGGATTCATCGGCTTGCATCACCGGCAATTCCAAAATTCCTTCATGAGCCAGAGAAATCCCTTTTTCTTGAGCGGCCAGCTTCAAGGTATCAAACACCGAAGCAACCACATGGTGAAGTTTACAAGGGGCAAAGCGTGGAGGGCTCGTCAAACCCTTCACGCAATCGGCAATTTCCTTTACCCGGTCTTGAATCCGTTTGGCATTATTGGCCACCATCCCAATGACTTCCAGACATAATTCATAACTCGCCCGGCCTTTGTCAGGATCAAACGCTGGAAGATCGGCGAAGACGTCATTCATCTCATCTCTCAAAAGTGATGTCCCACACATGACCGGCATCAGCATATTTTTTACGTCATGCCCAATGTCCCCCAGGATTCTGGCCACTTCGGCTAATTTGGCTTCCTGAAATAATCGCGCCTGCTCGATGGCCAGGGCCGTGAAAGCCCCTATGATCATTAAGATGGCCACGTCGTCCTGATTTAATCTGTCCTCCCGCTTGTTCATCACCTCCAGGACGCCTATCGGATGTCCTTCCCATCGGTTCAGAGGAATGGCAATCAGGTCCCTGGTATGGAATCCGCTCAGTTGATCGATTTTCTCAAGGTGACGCTGGTCCTCCTTCACATCCTTAATCACCACAGGGTCTCCCGTGACAAAAACCGATCCCGCAATGCCTTGCGTCCATGGAAATGCGGTTCCGGGCTTGAGTGGCTGGTCACCAATTGAATGATAAAACACCAATTCTTTCGTTTCCGAATTGGCCAACAACACGGAACCGGCCCGGCAGTTCACCACCTCCAAGGCTATCTTTAATCCCTGCTCCACCACATCTTCCACGCTGAGATGCTGAAAAAGTGCTTGGCTAATTCTCCGGGCGGCTTCCAGTTCCCGCTCCTTTCGATCCAGTTGGGTCGAGGGATTCACGGCTCGTTCCCCAATGATGTCAAAGTTGACCAGTTCTTCACCATAGCGGTACCACTTTTGGAGAATTATCAGAAAAGCGTAGCAAAATTTCAAAAAAATAGCTTGTAGGGCATTTAAGGGATCACCCAGGAGGAAGGGGCAAGCAGGATCAGACAAAATCAGGGCTATTTTTTCACTAGTGTCACCACTTTATCCCATGGTTCCTGCGGTGGATGTTTGATGAACTGTTCACAGAGTTGGAGATAAAACTCCGAAGGTCCATCTCCATCAACAAGGTCAACACACTGAGAGAACAATTCTCGGGCTATATCCCAATCTTGTATTCTAAATGCACCAAGGCCCTTAGCAAAGATCCCACTCGCTCTCATTCGATTTGGGTCAGACTCCTCGAAGCGACTGATGAGTTCGTAGATGACAAACGACGGCTCCTTTCTGTTGAGTTTAAATTGTCCAAGCTCTCTCATGAGAAAGGCTGCTTCAAGTCCATGGACGACATCGCCCGTCACGGCTATTGTCGTTCCAAGATACTTATTAAACCCTTCCACCCGGGAGGCAGTATTGAGCACATCTCCAGCGGGACGGGACTGATCGACCGCCCCCACCCTTCCGACGGCAAACTGCCCGCAATGCAATCCGATCCCGGTGCGAAGACCATACGATGCCACTTCCCGGTTAAACCGAGCAACAGATTTTGCAATATCCAATGCCGCGAAACACGCTTGTTTCCTCAAGCTCAGCGTATCCTGTGGCGCTTTCCAGATCGCCAGGATCGAATCTTCCTTCAGATCGACGATGAGCCCACCATGGTGGCGGACGGGCATAAAGAGCGCTTCAAAGTATTTCCCAAGCATATCGTTCATTTTCTGAGGATTCAGATTTTCCAATAATGTCTTATAATTGACGGTATCGATAAACAGACAGGTTCCATAGACGACTTGAGGGCCGCCCTTGAGATTACCGATGTCGCAGGACAGCGCATCCACCACATTATTGGGCAGATAGTCGCCAAAAACCTTCCGAATATTCTTTCGCTCCCTATCGGTCTCGTAATAGTTCCACAAGACCGCACTCCCGAAAGCCAGCGGACCCTGCACTAACAAGGGAATCAGGAAGGGTAACCACGTGAAGGCGGTTTTAAATGCATAAACGGTTCCTCCCAGGTACAGGAAACATAAGACAAGGACCGCTCCTGCCGCCATTATCGTCGGGACCATTCGGCAAATCATCCCAACAAGTAGCCCCCAACTCACGAGAAGCGATATTTTGGCACCCAGACTCAGGGGTTGGACGAAAGAGTCCTCCAGCATATTGGCAAAAACCGTGGCCGCAATTTCAACGCCTCCAATGACGACGCCATTAGGCTGGGAAAACACCGTATACAAACTATTTTTTCCTTCCACAAGGAACATTTCGGAAAGTCCCACAAAGACGGCTTTGTCTTTCAGATCATTTCGAGCACCCATGGTGGCATCCGACTCGGATCCCAGGATCTGATAATAGGAAATGGTTGGGATCGTCCGAGGGGGTCCATAGAAATTGAGATACCGACCCTGAGCGTTTCCGTAAACCTTGATAAGTGCGTTGAGTTGCTGGAAGTTCTTTACATCAGCTCGATAGGATCCCACAGGCCCGAGGGCTTTGAACATGTCTTCTGCCAAACGTGGATTGCCCTCAAAGACTTTTCTGATATTCCGTACTAACTCCACCAGGCCTTTGCTGGTTCGTATTGACTCAAAATCACTTGGAAGTCGGCCGGTTAAATTGGGATGCACCTGATCAAGAAGATCAATAAACTTTTCATAGACCGATGAAGAAAACAATTGGAGTGCCAGGATTGGAAAAGTTGGCGTATCGCCCCTTCCTTTTTGAAACGTCCAATACTGGTTCGCCCTAAAGGGGATTCTTGGAAGCATAAATGGCCCGGTTCCGGCGGCCGCTTCCTTAAAGAGCGCAAATGGCTTCGAGATTTTCACGATGCTATCCGGGTCAGCCCCGGCTTCTGCCATCACACCCATGGGAACTTTTTTCAAATGTACCGCATCTGCCAGCACCACATTACCGGCTCGCTGAATAGCTTTTTGGAAAATTACATCCTCCTCCGGAGATCGGGCTTCCAGAAAATTGACGTCGAAGACAATGACTTTGGCTCCGGCTTTTAACAGCCCGTCCGTTAGCCGAGCATGAAGAGAGCGAGGCCATTTATCAGGATTATCAGGGACGTTGAGATGCTCTGAAGAATCCTGATCAATACGAATGACCACCACCTCAGTCGGTGGCGGCCTGACGCCTCGCAATTGGAACAAGAGACCTAATTCAACATCTTCTTCAAAACTACGAGAGAGAGGGACAACACTGAAAACAACTCCCACGATACCAATGAGCAGACCAAACAAAACGGCCTTAATGAGTTTGGCCACGAATGCCTCTCCTCTGATTCTGGGAATCTCATTCCTGAAGATACCACCAGAACCGTCAGTACCCACTGCTCCATGTGGGCATTTCCGAACGACCTATCCCATCAGCTTCATACTCGTCGTCCACTGAGAAGCACACACCAATCAGGCCTCCTCACAATAAGACCAGCCGTCGGGACAATTTTCACAATCTCGGTGCTGGAGGGTGCACAGGAAGATACAGATAAAACGTTGTGCCCACACCCAGCTCACTTTCGACATCAATGCGTCCTCCATGTGCATCCACCACATCTTTGACAATTTTGGTCCCCAGCCCCGTCCCTTCCTGCTTGGTGGTGATGGCCTCGGGGTGAAAAAGGCGATCCCGCACTTCGGGACACATGCCCCGACCATTGTCAGAAACAGTGATGAGAATCCCTTCTCCCGGATTGTCCTTCTCTCCAAAAACCGATATCACACCTCCTCCGGGAATCTCCGGAATGGCATTGCTGATGAGATTGTAAAACGCAGTAAAAAGACGGTGTTCATCCGCTTCAATGACAGGGAGTGTGTCCAGACCGTCGGTTTCAAGAAGGACCGCCTGCTCCGCCGCATAGGTTTTAAGAGTTGCGAACACGGCCCTCACCACAGCCGATATCTGGCAGGGGGCAAAATGAGGAGGACTCGTGACACCTTTGACCGCATCGGCAATTTCCCGCACGCGCCGTTGTATCCGCCTGGCATTGTTCACAATCATCCTGGTGAGTTCCTGACAGTTGGCATAACTCGTCTCAGCCCCTTTCATCTTCCCGTCGATCCAATGCGGGAATTGCTCATCCAATTCCTCCTCCAATAATTGGGCCCCTGATAACACCGGCATCAACATATTCTTAATGTCATGACTGACATCACCCAACATTCGCACGATGACGGCGAGCTTCGCTTCTCGATAAAGACGGGATTGCTCAATCGAGTTAGCGGCAAGGGCGGACACAATTGTCAGGATGGCCACGTCTTCTTCATCCAGAAGCGATTCGCGTTTATTCAGGACTTCCAACACACCGATAGGCTTTCCTTCCCACCGTTTTAAGGGCAGAGCGATCATATCCCGTGTTACGTGTTCGGTTAACACATCGATGGCTTCATAATGGCGGTGATCCCGTTTGACGTCCGGGATCACGATCGGCTTTCCTGAATGAAACACGGCCCCGGCAATCCCCTTGTCCCATGGAATCGCCGTTCCGGTTTCTACCGGGCTGGCTCCAATGGAATGCCGGAACACGAGCTCCTCCGAATCCTGACTGGCGAGAAGAATGGATCCGCTCTCCGCTCCAACAACCTCCAGCGCAGTGGTGAGTGTTTTTTCAACCAGCTCATCAGTGTGAAGATTCTGAAAAAGCACTTCCGTCATGCGGCGGGCCGCTTCCAACTCCCGGTTTCGCTGTATCAATCGTCGGTCTTCTATCCGGCGAGGCTCTTTACGCCGGTCCGTAACAGACATCTGAAATGAGGAGGATTTGCATTCCAATTCCACAACTGTTTCTCCCATGAAATTGTGTGAGTCATCCCATAAAGACTACCCACATGATTCAAAAAATTTCATACAGCCGGTCAATGCATGGTTTGTTTCCACTTTAAATACCATTACCCCCTCACCCTTCTGGCTGCCTTTTTATTTTGAACAAATAACATTGATGTACCGGCCATCCCTCTTGGCTCCCTTCTTCAGTATCGACCATCACCGGATTTGAGGACATGTGGTTACGCCAGCGCTTTTACCTTTGCTGAAACGACCGATTTCCACCCGGCGAGAGAAAACGTTCGGTCATCCCTAGGCGACCACACCCTTCCCATCAAGGATGGTGATTCCGTTTGAGTGTCTCTGATCCGAATTATTCCTTCCGTTTCCCCCGCACCTGCACTGACAAATGGGGTGTTTATCTCTATCGCGCGAATGGCACGGGTGAAAACATCGGTCGCACTGTCGACGGGGACGACCAGAACGGTCTGTTCCTTTTGAATTCCTCCCAGCGTGATGGTGGTGTTTTGATCCAACCGGAGTACCGCTTGATTGGCAAGGGCGATATCCGCCCGGCCTCCGTCACCTACCCGAATGCGATCCCCGGCACAGAGAATATCGTGGAGACTCACCGGCTTCCATTTCTCGACATGCACGCGGCGGACCTCCACTCTGCCCTGAACGGACACGACCGTCGCCACAATCGGATGGCATTCCGCAGCCGAGGTGACCGACGTGGTAAGCCCGACAGCCAAGAAGCTGATGCACAGAAGCCAAGTGGAACAGACAGAAACTTCGTTCCTGGTCATATTTCACCCATGTTTAGTGTATGGAGGAGATGCATCCTGTGTGCTCGTCTTCCGATGTATTGATAAGCGGAAAACGGGGAATTTTGGGTGAGAATATTCATACAGTATTCCACTCCTTTTTTTCTCGGATTTCCTAGCAATGATACCGTGGCTTGAATTCGGAGGCTTTGACGACACGAGGCGTCGAATGACGCGAGGGGAGAAAGCGTCCGAAGGTTAGAGGACGTTACGGGCTTATGGTCCCGCCATTTGGATCCTCTTCTTTTTTTCTGACAATTCGTGCCGCCAAATCTTGGGTCTCAACACCGCGCCCTTTGTGGTTTTTGACATTTTCGACTTCATCCACCCATTGTTCCCATGCTTTAAGAATACCTTTGAAGAGACGGATGATCTGTCGGTTAAAGATGACGGTTTCTTGTTGCATGGGCATGTTCCTTCTCTCACATTTCTGCGCAACGAGTCATCGAATCGTTCCTATGCCCCAACGACGCCTCAACGACTTGGCAAATCCTGTTTTTCAAAGTCTGAGACTAGTGAGGAGGAGGGAGCATCCGTGTTCCGCACCTTCTACCTCCCTCCGAATCCGACTCCTTTCGTCGTGAATTCCTTGGCGACACCAAGGAATTAAACCCAGAGAGGCGGGTTCATTAGGAAGCAACGATTGCGTGTTCAAAGGCACGAGCCCAAGCGACTCTCTCTGTATATGTCGCACCCCTACAATCCTTTCTCATGGATTGGGAGATCATGCCATGAAGATGATTGAGGCTCATGGTTTTTGTGATTTTGATCACGTAAGTTGTTATTGAGGCAACTTCAATACCATTCATATGTTGGGTGCCCTTACCAATTTCCTTGAAGATAACCACTTGGCTGAAAACAGAAATTTCCGTTTTCAAAGCATTTCAGCTGTGGTTATGCCATGTCAGGCACCACGGAAGGGTATCCATTTGGATACATAATTTATCTATTTAGATACATGTCTTGGTTGACGACTGTTTGTCTTTGAATCTCCCAAGGTCAATCATTGCGATCTCTGTATGGTCTTTTAGTCCGAATGCTCCATGGTCCCCCTCAAATTACTCAGGACAGGACTGATGGATCGAGATGCTGTTTCTGAGAGAGAGAATGAAAAATCCGAAAGATCCAAGGCAGATATTGGAATTGTCGGAGGTGTTGTAGGTTTGAATAAAGAAGGACTACACCACGCCAATGAGATAGTTTGAAAAGCGGGTGAACCTTGGGAAATGAACGTGAAGAATAGAGAGCTAAGGAAAAATGGCATTTCTAAAATTTCACTTCCTGGCCTTCTTCCAATATGGTGACGTGAGGGATGTCCAGATGGCTTATTTCATCAATGATTTGGTCTCGTACGGTAGGCTTCATATGGTAGACGTATAAGGGCAGATCAGGTTTTCCGATTTTTCGATATTCGTGGGCTAAAAGAGTTGGCGTGAGATGTTTACTTCGAGAGGCCAAAGCTTTCATTGAATCGGGAAAGGATACCTCAATAAAGACGCCTTTTAAATTTGGTATTCGGGCCGCCTCTTGCCAAAGGTTTTCCGTCACATAGGTATCTCCACTATAAATCCAGGCCACCTCGTCATCCTGAATAATAAACCCCGAGGTTTCGACGGTATGGTTAACGGGAATGGGGGTTACTCTAATTCTTCCAGGCAAACGCCATTCCCGTTTGGGCTCTAACTCCTCGCCACGTACCATGGAATATTGAGATTCTGGAAGATGGAAGAAATTCGGAAATACTAAATCGTTAAAGACATGCTTCTGGAGTCCAACTAAAACCGAGGGTAAACTTGCTATCACGATTTGATGATCCACCCGTCCTGACATGTTATCGACAAGTGGGGGAATGCCTTTTACGTGATCTAAATGCAAGTGGGAAAGGAGAATATGTGTGATCCGCTTTTGCTCCTCTAAAGTGAGTCCTGATGCTAATGTTCCAGCATCTACCATCAGTTCTTCATTAACCAAGAACCCTACGCTCCGACAAATATGCTGACTGGTCGGTCCATTCAAGAGCAGATCAGACCCATGGGCTCCCAATACCCGAATATTCACAATAAGCCCTTCGAATAAAAGCAATGATTCATATGTATGCTACACAGTTTGCAAAATTCAAAAAATGTAGTTATCGGATCAATTTCAAATCGTGAAATCCTCTGGGAGTTACCTACTCTTTGGGAAAAAGACAATCAGAACATCTTTTCTGTTTTTTTAATTTATCCCATTCCATGTCTCGTGCCTGTGACGTTCATCACTTTTTTGGTGTAATTACCCTCACATTTTGCCAAATCCATATTTTTTAAAAATAATCAATTTCACCAAACAAGATCTGTGGGACTTCAATCCCATAATCTATTGATATAGATATATTCCTGGTAATCGTAAGTCTTCCGTTTTCTTTCAGAGCCTTAAGGGTTCGACTCAAGGTTTCACTGATGCATCCTACCATTTTGGTTAATTCCTTGAAGTATGGGCGATGGGAAATCCATCATCGCCTCTGAGTCTCTAACCCAAACTGGACCTCTCTTTAATCAAACAGACATCGACCCACAACCCCCATAAATATCAGACATCACGAGACTGCGATCTTGTTCCCTGACTGTTCGCAATCATTGGGAAAGGTTTTTGAGAAATTTCATAACAATGCCTAAATGGTTTTTTAAGAGTTCCGTCATCTCGTTTCAGCTCAATAAAAAACCCACTAGGCTCCACCATTATCACTGATGGGGACCGTGGAGCCGCTTCCAGGATAGCCATTTCACCGAAAAAATTTCCTTAATCTAAATACGAGAGGATACATTTCTGCCCGTTTTTGCCCTTTAAATGTACTTTGAATTTGCCTGACAAGATGATGACCAATCCTTGGCCTGAATCGCCTTCTAGGAATATGTCATTTTTGTTAGGCCATTTCTGACTACTTCCCGAAACGACCAACAGACTGATTTCCGGATCCCATAAGTCGGAAAGAGTCAGACATTTTTAATAGTTTGGTTGTTCATCACCTAGAGAAAAATTCACTTAGGCATTATCCTTTCTTTGGATTTATACAGGCTCGGTTGTAATTTGGATAAAATGAACAAAACTTTTGAATTCAACATATTTGGTGATATCACTAATTCCTAAAGCAAAAACTATACTACAACTCATTAATTACAGAATTTCCGAATTCCGCCGGACATGGAAGTGGCTAATGGCTGTTAATTAAGTATTGGGGCGAGGGAGGAATGAAGTGCTCATCTGCATTTTATAGAATAGCTTGCTTCTGACAAAAAAAAGCCCTTTGCAATCGTAGAATGCAAAGGGCTTTAGCCAATGTGGCTCCTCGGGCAGGACTCGAACCTGCGACCATTCGGTTAACAGCCGAACGCTCTACCAACTGAGCTACCGAGGAACGAATATTAGTTAAGTGCGAATCTTCTCAGTTAAAAGATGATCATAGCCTGACGGCCGGATTTCTTCAAGATCCGATGAAGTATTTTACGGATTTTTATGACTTAGAACTGAAAATCCGCAGAATCCTCTTCCCCCTCATCTGCCTCTGACGCACCTCCATCAGATAACTTCACGTAGTGTCGTGCCCAGGATAAATAGATATTGGCACTATCTTTCATGGCATCAGTGCCTTTTATAAGTTTGCCAACAATTTCCTGGTCTCCCCCATTGATTTCGATCTCTCGTGCTTTGCTTTCTAAGGCATGATGAAAATTTTCCATCTCTTCGGTCAACTTCTGCATATGATCATTCAAATCGATACTCATTTTATCTTACCTCTAAATCAACTAATGCATTATTAGGTGGCGGTTCCCCTCAAACAAATAAAAAAGCCCTACGACCAATCACCAGACGGAAGATCGTAGGGCTTTTCGTCTTTTAGAGTTACCCCTGATAGGCTTGACCCAACTCCGCGGCTTCTCCAGCCTTTTCCATTAAGGTTCCATCTGAATTTACAGCGACCATCTCAATGGCTTCATGTTTAGCGGCGTCACACACGACTTTACACAGCTCACAACCCTTGCACCTGTCAATATGCACTTCGGCTATCATTTTGTCTGAATTGAGATCCAAACAATTAGCTTCCGGGCAATACATGATGCAGAGCCGACAGCCTTTTTTCGCCACACACTTTTCTTCCGTCACTAAGGCAACATTATACATCTATCTCTTTCCTTCGATCATGAGGTTCTCGGTATTTACGCAGCAGCGGCTTCTCCAACCATTAATTCAACCTTATTTTTCTCCGCCCATTCCGCAGCGATTTCATAAGATCTAGCCACCGTATCGAGATTCTTTTTTAACAACATTTCTTTCTTCGCAAACTTCTTCTTAATGGCTTCGTCCAGCGTTGCCGTACCGCCAGATGCCACAAACTTTTTACCAAACCGTTCTTGTAAGGCCAAATCCAAGCCATTCATGGATACACACTTCGTAATTCCTGCTACCGAACCAATCATGGTCATGTTTGTCGCCAATTCAGTCCCTGCAACTTCCAGGGCAATATTCGTCCCTGGTATGTTAAAGACCGACACATTGAGATCTTTGAGTCGCTTCACATCTTCGTCAGACAAAAGGGGCATGTCGGTATTAATGATCACAAGCCCACCCTCTTTGATCCCTGAATAAAATGGCATCGTATAACTCTTCCCCATCGTAATGACTTGAGGATGAAATACTTGAATCACATCAGGAAACACGAGTTCGCCACGGTCGTAAATCTTTCTCAACCCTATTCGACAATAACTCTCGGCTGGCGCCATGCGTTTTTCTGCTCCAAAGAATGGGTTTGATATAGCAAACTTACCATCCTTAGATGCAGCCATGGCCATGACATGGGCAGCTGTCACGGCACCCTGCCCTCCCAGGCCTGACATTCGGATATTGATTCGACGTATAATCATGGAATATCTCCTCTCACATGTCCAGCCGTTTACACTGTTACTGTTTGGGAAGCAAGCTGCCTTTTCGCTTCAGCCTTTCGTTCCTTTTCCTTCGCTGCCAATTCGGCCAATAATTCCTTTGCCGGTTCACTAACATATTCTTTATATGCAAACCGTTCTGTTGGCTTTTCGGAATCACGCATTTCCTGCAAACCTTCCATACTGTTTTTCCCAATTTCCAAGATACATGGCGTATACAACTGGAGGTAAGTTGGCCCAATTTCACGCGCAATATGCACAGCATTTTTAATTACTTTTTCAATGAGATTTGGTTTGCTGACCGTACAATTCACCACATAATGGCAACCGGATTCCCTGGCAATTTCGGGAAGACGAACTTTTTCAAAAGTCTTACCTACAGGGGCCATCTTGGCAACAAAACCCTTTTGCATAAGCCCACTCTCTTGACCACCGGTATTGGCATACAACTCGTTATCAAAACAAATGGTAGTAAATTTCTCCTGACGGAACCAGGCCTGCAAGGTCATGTCTAAACCAATATCCACCGTAGCCCCGTCTCCTGCCAGCACTACTACGTCTTTGTGGCGATCAGGAAACCGAACCGTCAACGCCCGTTTCAACCCAGATGCAACGGCATTTTGATTGCCGAACAATGAATGGATATTGTGGACCGCCACATGTGGGAATACCAAGCTGGTACATCCCGTCGAACCCACCATCACTGTATCCTCTGGATTCGGCAAAGAGGCAAGGATATAGCGAAATGCCATGGACTCTGGACATCCAGCGCAAAGGGAATGCTCTTCAATGAGCTCTTTTGCATTACCGATATCCTTCCATCCCCGTTGCTCATTCCCATACGTCGCCCGCTTAACTAAATCCTGATACTCAGCGGGCATGATATCGAATAACTCCTCTGCGATTTTTATTCTTTCTTTACTCATGAATTTCTCCTTATTGTCGTGATCTGTTTGAGAGCCATACTCTCATCGAGGACTTTCCGTTGCATCAACCCCCACGCCCAGCCAAGGAAGGTGCCTTAACGCCTAACACCGTTTTGATTTCAGCAGCGATTATTTCAGGCGGCATCGTCATCCCACCGCATACATGGGGACCCGCATGAACCCGATTATTATTTGGAATGGTTGCACTCACTTCACGGGCCAACCATCCAGTGACATTAAATTCAGGAACAATAATGTGGTTCGCATGTTTTGTAGCCTCCCTGATCTCCTCTCCTGGCCATGGGCGTAGAGTTTTGACCTTCACCAAACCAACCTTAATCCCTTCCTCTTCCAATATCGCAATGGCTTCCCGGCTTTGCGAGACTGCCGTTCCCGAGGCCACGACAATGATATCCGCATCAGTATTTTCGGTATCAATCAGTCCATCCATCCAACGGATAGTATGCTTCCTGGACCGCTCAACAGCCGCCCAAACCTCTTGCTGCCAACTCGCATGGGTGGCGTAACTGATATAATTGCTTTTCATCACAAATGGATCTCTCATCATGCGAACAGGAGGGCATTCCATGTCCATACATGGAACAGGTGACCGATAAGGATCGTACGGTGGCAGGCACATATCCACGGGGGTCAGATCAACCATATCCTTCGTATGGGTCACAAAAAATCCATCGCAGCATAAGGCCAGTGGCAAATGGACATCAGGTTCTTCCGATACCATGTACCCCTTGAGTATCCAATCATAAAAATCTTGTGCAGTTTCTGCATGCCACACCAGCATACCCGTCTGCATCAGATAAGAAATTTCCAAAGTATCCGGCTGGATCGAGAGCGGAGAGTTGATGCCACGACAGGTTACAATCATTTGAATAGGCAATCGCGCTCCAGCCCACATGGGGAAATTTTCCATAGCCCGCATCGTGCCTGGTCCAGCGGTGGTGGTAAATACTCTGGCACCACCAAAAGCTGCTCCCGCACATTGGGACATGACGGCAAATTCACTCTCCCCTCGGAAGTAATCACCAATATAACCTTCGGCAAAGAGTTCCCCGCACAAAGCAGCAGCTTCACTTTGAGGTGTAATGGGATACGCGACCATTATGTCACAGGAGGCTCGACGTACGGCCTCTTTAATGACTTCGCTCCCGGTAAAGAACGATGGCGTCCTTGCCGCCTCATTCATCATGTGCCAGGGATCGGTATACACCTGCTCTTTTTTGTTTTTTTGTCCTATAAAAGAAGCTTGAGCGGCCATAACTTTGACCTCCTTTTTCTGCTTCAGGGTGAAAAACGTCAGATTTTCCTAAAATACAATACTTACAATCACAGAGGAAACTTTATCAGAACAAGCACTTCATATTTTCATCTACAATAAAGACGGACCCAGAACGATTCCCCTAATGCTTCACAGGAGGAGGAACCGACCCCTTCAACTTCTTTACCCAATCTGCCAATCTAATTATTTTATCAGCTGTCGCGTCACGAACGGACAACATGGCATCTTCATGGCCTGCTTGCGCACACATAGCAATAGTATAACAGTTCGTGCCACCACGAATGATCTTGAGAGAAAGATTGGCCTGATGGCAATGGACGCCCACAAACATACAGGCATCAATTTTATTATGCCAGATGGTCAAATTTGGATGGTTCGGGTTAATTTCAATTTCAGGATTAATTTTAGGATACTTCGGTCTATAATCCGGCATGGGAATAAGCATAGCCTGCTGACAGGAAGAATCCACACATTCCTTAATGGTTTCATACAAATGGCGAATTGCTTTGGCTTTCTTGGCAGCCTTGTCATTCCAAGCCCATAGGACCAATGGTCCAGGGAAAATTGTAGGAACTTTGGCCGAAAGAAACTGTCTGGCTGCTTCCTCCAAGGCTTCTTCTTCAGAAACTATGCTACCATGAATATGTCCCTGACCTGGGTCGGGGAGTCGAATCCCCATAGAAGCCGCCGACGGTGGCAAAAAATGTTCGGGTCCTGGCATAACCCTATAAGAAGTTGTCATCGTACCCTCATGTCTCCATTAAAAAAAATTGACAATACTACCCGTTGCATCTCCTTACTGTAAGAAGACAATAAGCAAATCTCAAGATCAAAAAAGACCCACCGGTCAAAAATATTTGACTTTTTGAGAATATACCTATGAGTCTTTTGCCCTATAATTAAGAATATTCCTTAATAACCTAGCCTAGTATAAGAAGGCGCATTAAAAATTGTCAATTTGACAATTGTCGATAACAGATGCAATAGGCAATTTTTCACAGTAAAGAGCTTCATGACTGTCAATTTGTTATTTGTTTGAAGAAGTAAAGACCTAAGATTGAGAAAAAGGGAATGAAAACCCCCGGCAGGCAAAAAAGAGAACATGGCCTATCTGGCTCTTACCTTCAAAATAGCGTATCGCCACGTAGCTTCACCAATAATTTTTGGGATCGCGGAAAAAGGAATGGTTAAAGAAAAATCTCTCGCCTGTTTCGGAGGGATTTCCAACGAGATCTCTGCGGTTTCTTGCCCAACAATTTCACATTCCGTCGCATGGCAATCCTCAATCGTAGCTTGGATAGTCACGGAAATGATGGTAAAGATTTGAGCTGCATTTTCAAGCCTCCCAGTCAGCACAAACGATCGGGAGTTCAGTCCGGGTCGAACGTCCATGTGAGAAAGTTGGACCTGGCTAATAGGAATCCGCTGAAACTCCAATTCCCGCTCCTGGGTATCCTGCCAAATAATGAACGCGATGGCTCCAAACAGAACCATCAGGATCACCCCTAGGACGCGACGAAATTTCGGCAAATACGCCGCGACCAAAATCATGATTAATATCAATAGGATAATAGTAAATGGCAGCATATATCTCACAGGCCGTAGGTGCGAGAAAAATTCTTATTCCTCTTCAACACCCTTATCGGCCTTCTGATTCCCCTTCTTTCACCGGAGGAAGCAATGCCAGATTTTTCTCATGAAATCGAAATCGCCTCGCATCTGGCCAGGAAGGCTGGGGAGATTATCATGGAAATCTATAAAAATGGTTTTGCGGTCATGTACAAGGGCATTAACGATCCCGTCACCAAGGCCGATCAACAGGCCAACGCTCTTATCGTAGATGAATTACACACACATTTCCCACAAGATTCAATCGTGGCGGAGGAAAGCCCCCTACCCTGCAACTCTTTAACGACAGGCCGGACCTGGTACATAGATCCCCTGGATGGAACGAAAGAGTTTATTGCACACAACGGGGAATTTTCCATCATGATCGGACTGACGATTGATGCTCATGCCAAACTTGGCGTCGTCTACTGGCCTACCCGCGACGAACTCTATGCCGGTCTGACGGACCAGACGGCTTGGGTAGAACGCAACGGGGACCGCCAAAAACTCTTCGCTTGCGAATCCAAATGCCCCACCAACATTTCATTAGTTACCTCTCGCTCCCATAGATCCCCAGCACTTTCTACCATTAAACAATCATTACCCATCCACAAAGAACAACAGATGGGAAGTGTGGGACTGAAAATTGCTCAGATTGCTCAAGGAACAGCTGATGTCTACATTGAACCCAGTCCGTATACCAAAGCATGGGATGCCTGTGCACCTGAAGCCATTTTGCGAGGTGCCGGTGGGTACTTTACCGATATTCACGGGAAACCCATCCAATATGGCCTCAATAATTTTCGCAATCTCCACGGGTTGGTCGGAAGCACTCCAGACATTCATCAACGCGTGATTCATGCCTTGACGGGTCGATGTTCCTCGTGTGAAAGTTGACACCTTTTTCCGGCGATTCTTAGAATTTATTCTTTAATACCTTATTCAGCGACTTTTTCAATTATTATTCTCACACAATTATGAGAAAAGACCTCGTCATTATCGGAGGCGGCTTAGCCGGATCAGAAGCGGCTTGGCAGGCGGCCAACTCTGGAGCCAGAGTGACCCTGTATGAAATGCGGCCCAAGGAAGAGACAGCCGCGCATAAGACCGATCACCTAGCCGAGATCGTCTGCTCAAATTCCCTTGGATCGAATGATCCCCTCAGCGCTCCGGGTATGTTGAAAGAGGAGATGCGCCAACTGAACTCTTTGATCATCCGAATTGCTGACGAGGTGCGAATCCCGGCAGGGACGGCATTAGCAGTAGATAGAGACCAATTTGCCTCCAAGGTGACCCAGGCATTAGCCGAACACCCGAATATCAAAATTCTTCGAGAAGAGATCCACGAAATTCCCGAGGATGCGCTGTGCATAATTGCCACCGGCCCCTTGACCTCACCAAAATTGTCTGAGGCGATCATCCAGTTCACTCAATCGAAAAATCTGTTTTTCTTCGACGCCATCTCACCAATTGTGGATGCCGATTCCCTCAACACAGACCGGACGTTTCTGGCATCACGATATGAAAAAGGTACGGCGGATTACGTGAATTGTCCCATGGACGAAGAAACCTATAACGCCTTTTATAATGCATTGATCGAAGCTGATCGCGTCCAACCAAAGTCTTTCGAGAACGTGCCGTATTTTGAAGGGTGTCTCCCAATTGAGGTCATGGCCGACCGTGGTCGGCAAACCTTATTGTTTGGTCCCCTCAAACCTGTGGGATTAATTGATCCTAAAACCGGCCAACGACCCTATGCTGTGCTACAATTACGTCCAGAAAACGCATATGGCTCCTGCTACAATCTGGTAGGATTTCAGACAAAACTCACCTACCCGGAGCAACGCCGAATCTTCAGAATGATCCCGGGCTTGGAACAGGCAGAATTTTTACGATGTGGAAGCATCCACCGAAATACGTATATCAATGCACCCATCCTCTTACAAAACACCTTGCAAGTAAAAAAACAGCCTCGCATCTTTTTTGCCGGACAATTGGTTGGAGTAGAAGGTTATGTAGAGGCTGCAGCTAGTGGAGGGATAGCCGGAATCAATGCCGCTCGCATCTTATCAGGCCGTTCACCGGTCACCCCACCACCCTCTACCGCTCATGGAGCACTTCTCCATTACATTACGACCTGTGAGCCAAAGCACTTTCAACCGATTAATTCCAATTTTGGACTATACCCGCCACTTGATACACCGGTGCGAGACAAACAGAAGAAACGACAACTCATCCAAGAACGGGCTACTTCCCATTTCAAAGCATGGATGACGCAATCCGAGCTTTCGTAATGTACCTTCAATTGGAACGGGGAGTTTCACCTGAAACAAGCCGAAGCTATCAGTCCGACCTCAAACAATTCATGGCGCACATTCGACACACACTTTCAGTGAATGACCTTTCACAGCCTGGTGCAATTGACTCCATCCATATTCGATCCTTTCTCAAGAGCCTCAGCGATCAAGGGTTAAAAAAACCCTCACTTGCCAGAAAACTGGCATGCCTCAAAAGCTTTTTCCGTTTTTTAGTTGAAGATGGACGGGTACCGCGTAATCCGGCATCGACGGTTCGTTCACCTCGACAAGGAACACGTCTTCCCACTGTCCTCACCAAGGACGAAGCCAATACCCTGTTAGACGCGTCAGCATCCCAGAGATGGATTGAGTTGAGAAACCACGCCATTCTAGAAACGTTGTATGCAAGCGGAGCCCGGGTATCAGAACTGGTCGGATTAAATTGGGGAGATGTGGATCTAGAAACCAGATCGATCCGATTGCGTGGGAAAGGGAAAAAAGAGCGGATGGTGCCTATTGGCACAGTGGCGGCTGAGGTCATCTTGGAATATCAACGTCATCTGCCCCACAAGAACAAGGTTGTACCAACCGGAACATCAGCTCCACTCGTACCCTGCTCAGGATCCCAACCCCTTTTTCTTAATGCTCGAGGAGGACGATTAACCGCTCGAAGCGTGGAACGCATGATGAAGCAAGAGACCGAACACCGTTTCAATAAGACGGTTACTCCCCACACCTTGCGCCATTCTTTTGCCACCCATCTTCTCGATGAGGGCGCGGACCTGCGAGCCATCCAGGAACTCTTGGGGCATGCTTCGCTCGCCACAACCCAAAAATACACCCATGTGGCAACTGACCAACTCATGGCCGTTTATGACCGGGCACATCCCCGATCCGGCTCTTCTCACTCCATACCCCCAGAAGGAGGCCTTCTCAAACGATGAAGATTCGATCCACTACGATTTTGTGCGTCCGCAAGGGGGCTTCAGTAGCTATGGGCTGTGATGGCCAGGTCACCGTCGGCAGCACGATTATGAAAAGTAACGCCAGGAAACTCCGGAAAATGCATCAAGACCAGGTCCTGACCGGCTTTGCGGGAGCCACAGCAGATGCGTTTACCTTATTTGAAAAATTCGACACGAAGCTGGAAGAATACCGAGGAAATCTAACTCGAGCCGCTGTTGAGCTGGCGAAGGATTGGCGAACCGACCGAGTCCTCCGACGATTGGAAGCGCTTTTGGCGGTGGCTGACCGGGAACATTCATTCATTATTACCGGCACGGGTGATGTGGTCGAACCGGAAGATGGAATTTTGGCCATTGGATCGGGCGGACCCTATGCCTTATCGGCGGCTCGAGCTCTCCTGGCTCATACTGAACTGCTACCCTCCCAGGTTGTCGAACAAAGCATGCAAATCGCCGCCGGCATCGATATTTATACCAACCATCACATTGTCATTGAGGAGTTATCGTCATAACGTATGGAACAACAGACTTCACCAACACCCAAAAATTTGGACTCCCTCACTCCACGCCAAATTGTGGAGGAATTAGACCGCTATGTCATTGGACAACGGGACGCCAAGCGCATGGTCGCCATCGCCTTACGGAACCGCTGGCGACGCCAACAGCTCAGCCCGGAGCTCCGTGATGAAATTGTCCCGAAAAATATCATTATGATTGGGCCAACAGGTGTCGGGAAAACCGAAATTTCCCGACGGGTTTCAAAATTAGCAGATGCGCCATTCATTAAAGTTGAGGCCTCCAAATTCACCGAGGTGGGATACGTCGGCAGGGACGTGGAATCTCTGATTCGTGATCTCACAGATTTATCCATCAACATGGTCAAAACTGCTTACCTGGAAAAAGTCCAAAAGAAGGCTGAAGACATGGCCGAAGAGCGCGTCTTAGATATGCTCCTTCCGCCTTCGCCATCGAGTCCTTCATTTGAGACCACTGAAGAGTCAGCAGAGGCTCCCACACAACAGAAACAGGATCAACAGGAATCCACCCGCTCAAAACTTCGCCTTCAACTGCGCGAGGGCAAACTGGATAACCGGATGGTGGAAATAGAAATTAAGGAACGAGGAGGACTTCCGGTTGGAATCATTTCCAATATCGGAGGGATGGAAGATCTTGAGCACAACCTCCGGGATATGCTCGGCGGCATGATGCCGGGTAAAAAGAAAAATCGTCGGATGAAAGTCTCAGAAGCGCTGAAATTCATGGCCCAGGAAGAAGCGCAAAAACTCATTGATATGGAAGAAGTGACCAAAGAGGCCATTACCCGCACGGAACAATCGGGTATCGTCTTCCTGGACGAGATTGACAAAATAGCAGGGCGAGAGAAAAACACAGGCCCTGACATTTCCCGGGAAGGAGTCCAGCGAGACCTGCTTCCGATCGTGGAGGGATCGACGGTCAATACTAAACACGGCCCGGTCAAAACCGATCATATTTTATTTATTGCCGCAGGAGCATTTCACGTGGCCAAACCCTCGGACTTGATTCCGGAATTACAAGGTCGGTTTCCCATCCGGGTGGAACTGGAGCCCCTCACAAAGAATGATCTCATCCGCATTTTAACCGAGCCCAGAAATGCCCTGGTCAAACAATATCACGCATTGCTAAGCACAGAAGGCATCGCGTTGGAATTCACTAAAGACGGGATCGAAGAAATTGCAGCCACTGCTGTGCAGGTGAATGACCGAACCGAAAACATCGGAGCACGTCGGCTCTTCACCATCGTGGAACGATTATTGGAAGATGTCTCGTTTGAAGCGCAGGATCTTCAGAAAAAAGAGGTCGTCATCAACGCGCAGTATGTTCGAGACCACCTGCAAAGCATCGTGAAGGACGAAGATCTCAGCCGGTTCATACTTTAAAATCATCCCATCTGCTACTATGACCATATGTCCTTTTCACCTCTACCATCTCCCCGAAACCCTCTACCCATGAGTAGGTTGCATGATCAAACTGATTAAAAAAGCCGACATTCTGATTGAAGCGCTTCCTTATATTCGGACATTGGCCGGAAAAACCGTGGTCATCAAATACGGCGGAAGCGCCATGGTCCATGAAGAACTCAAGGAAGGATTCGCCGAAGATGTCGTCTTATTAAAATATGTCGGATTGCAACCGATCATCGTTCATGGCGGTGGGCCACAAATTAACGAGATGCTGGATAAATTCGGCATTGAAGCAAAATTTCTGCATGGCGTTCGGGTCACGGATCAGCCAACCATGGACGTGGTTGAAATGGTCCTGGGTGGAAAAATCAACAAGGAAATCGTCTCGTTATTGAACCAGCATGGCGCCAAAGCTGTAGGACTCACCGGAAAAGATGGTCGCCTCCTGACCACGAAACCATTTAATCCCAAGAGTCTTATTCACACCTACAGCGGATCGACCGACGTGTTGCATCCTGAAGACTACGGCCTCGTCGGCCAAGTCAGTCATGTCGAGACCGCATTGCTCCACACCCTTCAAGAGGCCAATTTCATTCCGGTCATTGCGCCAATTGGAGTGGACGCCAAATGGAAAACCCAAAATATCAATGCCGATCTGGTAGCAGGCAGCGTAGCTGCGGCGGTTCAAGCCGAAAAACTACTGGTCTTAAGCGATGTCAAAGGCATTCGTGATGCCAATAATCGGCACGTCTCCACCCTCTCAAAAAAAGACATGGAACGAATGGTCAAAAAACAGGTCATCAGTGCAGGCATGCTCCCCAAAGTTCATGCCTGTTTAACCGCGCTTCAGGGAGGCGTCCGCAAGGCGCACATTATTGATGGACGCGTGCCTCATGCGGTGTTACTCGAAATTTTCACCGACAAAGGCATCGGGACAGAAATTCTGGCATAACGAACATGAAACTTTCCAAGCATGTCTCCCCATCAGATTCCTCACATATCCAAACCTCGACCGTTCCCCAACCCGATCAATTTTCCGCGCTCCTTTTAGTCGACCTACAAAATGACTTCTTTCCGGGTGGCGCACTGGCTGTTCCCGAGGCAGATAGCCTCATCCCTCTCATCAACGCCTACATCAAGCACTTCAGCCGTCAAGGCTGGCCCATACTGGCGACCAGAGATTGGCACCCGGCCAATCACAGCTCCTTCACCGAAGAACGGGGACCTTGGCCGACTCATGCAGTTCAAGGGTCACGTGGAGCTCAATTTCATTCAGACTTAGTCCTTCCTCCTGGAATGATGGTCATTTCTAAAGGAACCGATCCCAAGAAAGATTCGAAATCCGGCTTTGATGGTACAAGTCTGGCCGACCGACTGGAAGATCTCAACATTCAAACATTGTATGTGCTGGGCTTACCTACCGAACATTGCGTCAAACACACGGTTCTCGATGGCTGTCAACGCGGGCTTCGAGTCGTCCTGCTCACTGATGCCACGAAGGGGGGCATTCCCCAACAAAAAGATTCCCTGAATCCCCTACAAGAAATGGCCGATGCAGGCGCGTGCCTCGCGAACAGTAGCGATTTGGGAATATCCGCTTCTTCTCTCTGAATAGTATCTGCTCCACTCCTTTTGTGTTAGGCATGTGGTTGACTTTCCTCACGTTTTGAATTGGGGAAATTTTTCTGTCATCACATCCTCCCCTTCCGGAATTTTTTCCAGGCATCCCACCTTTGGTCTTTTACGGGATGATGCACATATTCCCTCAAGAGTCGCATTGAGAAATCCGAGAAATGGATTTATGAGACCAAAGGGTAGTGCAGAAAAACTAGAAGCCAGGCGCCGAATGGCCGCCAGACTGTTGGCCAAAGGGCGAGGTATTCGTGAGGTTGCTCGCACAATCGGGGCAGCGCCATCTTCTGTTAAGCGATGGAAAGATGCACTCGAACAAGGCGGGAAAAATGCCTTGAACTCCAAGCCCCATACCGGACGTCCATCGCGCCTTTCGCCCAAACAACGCCAAAATCTCCTCCAGATTCTCCAACGAGGACCACGAGCTGCCAAGATGCGGACTGATCAATGGACCTGTCGTCTTATTGGCCGGATGATTCGGCGATATTTCGGAGTGAAATATCACCCAGACCATGTGAGTCGGATTTTGCGAGGGTTAGGTTGGAAGAACAAAAAGAACACCAGCCCGGTTAAAAAACCCAGCAAGACAGAACAAACACGCCTTCGGCGCTTGAACCAATCGCGGCGCCATCGGTAAGAAATTTTCGATGAGGGTCACTTCGGTCCTCAACAATCAAAATACGGGTTTCGGCTCCCAGCAATGACCTTTTCTTTCTTGCTGCCTGTCTCCAAACTTTCGCGACTGCCGAAAGGGACGCGCCTTACTACACCATTCACCACAAGCTTCAGGCCGGAGAGCCTTTTTGCCATGCAAGAGGTCATGGCCCACAAGAAGAATGGCTCCTACGTCCCATCAACAAACGCGTCGATTCAGGGAATGTTGAAAAATGCCGCCAGCGGTGTTCTCGCCCATTGGCCGTGCTCACGTACTCCTCCGTACGCTCCGCTCGTCCAAGCGGCTGCGGCCTTGCTGGACGGGCCTTTTTGAACACTCCACTATTTTTCTCTGATGAGCCTCGTTGACTCCTAAGCTGATGAAGCGGCGAAATTTTTACAATATTCAACAGTCCAATTCACGGAATACCAAAAGAAGATCTAAGCCACACCCAGTGACTGACGACTTCCTCATGAAACCATGCCAAGCAAGCAAAGGCCTCTGCCGGAGGTGGCTGACCAAGTGAAGATGGTTAAGTTCAAGTGGCCCGATTGGGAATAACACTTTTTTATTTCCTTCGATTCATTCTTCTTTCCCTCCTCCTTCCTCGGCAATGATCGCTCGAGGAAAATACACCCGAAAGGTCGAGCCTTGCCCCGGAGTCGATTCGACTTCAATATTTCCTTGATGCCGATCAATGATCCGACGCACAATGGCCAAACCAAACCCTTGACGATCTTTCGGCTCCACGACCGGATGCGAGAATGCCTCAAAAATTCGGGCATGATGTTCTTCGGCAAGCCCGATCCCGTTATCCCCAACAGAATAGACCGACCATCCATGCATCGCTTTACCGGAAATAATAATTTCTCCAGGACGTTCAGGATCGAGATATTTCTGCGCATTATCAAGCAGATTCGCAAAAACTTGATTCACCAACACCTCGTCACCCATACAATCTGGAAGATCCTCAATACGAACCACGACTTCCTTGGTTTTGAGTTTCCTCTCCATGGAAGTCACGATTCCCATCACAAGTTGATTCACGTCCAGGCCCTCCCACTGAAGGACAATCTGCCCAAGCCGGATAAATTGGAGAAGTCCCGACGTGAGGCAACGCATATGATCCACCTCACCTCGTATACGCTGTACGGCCTCGGGGATTTCTTTTGTGACCAAAGGATCGAATGGACCCCGTGCATTACCGAATGAGGCCTCCTCCTCAAATGATTCATTCAGCCGGTTGAACACCATGGCGAGTTGCCGACAGGTATCCTGAATAGTTGCCATTGGAGCAGAAAGATCTTGGGAGATCACCCGCAGCAACAGTTCCATTTCCGCGGAAGCAATGGCCTCAGACCTTCTCTTTCTCTGAAAGAAAGAATCATCTAGTTGGTTGGGTGATTCCATTCCAAGTACTCCCTTTTCAAGCAGCCATCTCGATTCATTAGGAAACCTGTCTACCAGAATTAGGCAGGGCGCATACCAATGGAGAGAGATCACCCCCTTCCCCTGAATGCGTTTTCCCTCAAATCGATACGAACCGGAACCACCATGAATGAGAAAGACCCAAGCGCCTCCTGGCTATTCTCATTTCACCAAACTGGCGATCCCGCCCGTAAAAACTTCAGAACATCAATCCTTGTTGTAATAAGACCGGTAAAAATTAGGGGAATGACCGATGAAATGACCAGCTTGGCCAACCACAGCTAGGAAGAAAAAAGGAGGATAAAGAGAGAGATGAAAATTCCACACCGAATAGAATAATGAAAAATACCACATCAAGATAGGCATGAATACCACATATAAGGCTTTAACCAGTCTCGCTATATCACTTAAAATGAAAACACCGTCTGTAGCACCCATTATCCGATGGATCACGGAATTCGGCCCAACCAAACAGAAGAAAGCTCAGGACTTGTTGGGCGCCTATGGTCTGCAGAAATTACTTTATCAATAGCCCGCCATACTGGACGAAAAATGGCACAAACACCAGTGACAAAATAGCTGAAAGTTTGATCAGGATATTCAACGACGGCCCTGAGGTATCTTTAAGGGGATCACCAACGGTATCACCAACAACTGCGGCCTTATGGGTATCGGTACCCTTCCCGCCAAGATTTCCTGCCTCAATAAATTTCTTCGCATTATCCCAAGCACCACCACTATTTGATGAGGAGATGGCGATGACGCCCCCGGCGACAAGGGAACCGGCAAGCACCCCAGCCACCGCTTGAATCCCAAACAGGAATCCAGTGATCAGGGGTGTTCCCATAATCAGAATGCCCGGTGCAATCATTTCTTTTAAAGCCGCCTGAGTTGAAATAGCGACACATTGTTCATAATCCGCCTCGGCTTTCCCTTCCATGAGGCCGGGAATGGTGCGGAACTGACGTCGGACTTCCTCAATCATCTTATAAGCCGCCGACCCCACCGACTTCATCGTCATGGCGGAAAAATAGGCGGGCAACACGGCTCCGATAAACAGCCCGGTAAACACCAGGGGATCCAGCAAATTAATACTGCCTAACAGATCAAAATCCTGCCCATGTTGTTCCTTGAGCAGCAAGTCCGCCCTGGTGAGGAACGCGGCGAACAGGGCCAATGACGTCAAAATAGCCGCTCCGATGGCAAAGCCCTTCCCAATGGCGGCAGTCGTATTTCCGGCAGCATCCAACACATCCGTCCGTTTACGGACATGTTCCGGCATACCGGCCATTTCAGCGATACCGCCAGCATTATCAGAAACCGGTCCATAGGCATCGATCGTGAGTGCAATCACCAGAGTTCCCAACATACCAAGAGAGGCAATGGCCACCCCATACATGCCGGCTAACATCCACGGGATATAGATGGCGAGACCAATGGCGAGATAAGGGCCCACGGCACTCTGATAGCCGAGAGCCAGTCCAAAAATGATATTGGTGGCTGCACCCGTTTCACAGGATTTCGCCACTTCCCGCACAGGCTTATAGTCATGGGAAGTGTAGTACTCAGTCATCAATCCCACAGCAAGCCCGGCAATAAGACCTGTCAGGAAGCAAAAATACACCCCTAGATCCGTATACGCCTGCCCATTAATTTCAAAAGTATCCGGGAGCATGGCCTTGGTCACAAACAACATCACCACCGCCATCAACGCACTGGAGATGATGAGCATCTTTTTCAGGGCCGGGCCAACCTGGTCCTCGGAAGTGACCTTGACCATCAACAGAGTGAGAAGACTCACTGGGATGCCGATGGCAGAAATAAGGATTGGATACAACAACGCATCCACCATCCCGGAAAAGGCGACCGCACTAATCACCATGGCGGCGCAGGTACTTTCCGCGCAGGAACCAAATAGGTCGGCCCCCATTCCGGCCACGTCACCCACGTTATCGCCTACGTTATCGGCAATCACCGCAGGATTACGCGGATCATCTTCCGGAATCCCCGCTTCAACTTTTCCGACTAAATCGGCCCCGACATCAGCGGCTTTTGTGAATATTCCTCCACCCACCCGCGCAAATAACGCGATGGACGATCCTCCGAGGCCGAAGCCGGCAATCACCTCCATCAGAATGTGCGTCGGGAGTTGATCCGGCATGATACTTTTGAGTCCAAGATAGATAATTAACAGTCCTAAAGCCGCCAAGCCGACCAACGCAAAACCCATCACAGCTCCGGAATGCAGCGCGACATTAAATGCGGTGGAGAGAGATTGATTGGCAGAAACCGTCGTCCGCACATTGCCCTGTGTCGCAATCTTCATCCCGATAAAACCGGAGGCAATCGAAATGATGGCGCCAAAGATAAAGGCAATAGCGGTATACAGCCCTTCATTCACATAGTCCGTATGATGGTCATCAATGAGCACCGCAATGATTGCCGCAAAGACCACCATAAAAATGGCCATAATTTTGTATTCTTGCTTCAGGAATGCCATGGCCCCGGTGGCAATAGCGGAATGGATTTTCGCCAGACGCTTCCGTGTTTCCGGATCTTCGACACCCATATCAATGGGGATCTTTAAAACCGATGAAGAATAGTAATACGCGATAGCTAATCCAAGAACGGACAGGGCCAGAATAATAGTTACCGACATGATGGGAATATCTCCATTCTTATGTAAGTGACCAGAAGTAAATTGTTAGCACCACCTCAACAGGAACGATAGAATGGGACCGGTGAATTCCGGCTATGGGCTAAGACCATACGTTACAACCTAAGAACCGACCCTCCATTTGTTCACAGAGAAATGCTCCATTCTCGAATCAACTTCCTTATGTCGTTCTAGCTGGGAGACAAAACAGCGTGCGGGGGACCGTCCTTGACCGACCAGACACGATCATGACATCGGCCTGATTCAAAAATGTGTCATGCCGCTATTCCGTCGGCCATCAACGCATGTTCATTGATGACGAGCGGTGAATTTTACCTGTCTGCGTAACAATGTTCAAGGTAAAAACCCTAATACCTATTTTATCGACACCAACACCCTGATCAAGGTCAAATATAAGGGTTGTTCCGGCTCCTGCTAATTATTTCATCCGAATGGCTTGTTCCTGTCCACACATTCGATTCAGTAAGCCCTAGGACAACCCGCGCAATTCTCCTGTTCGCAGCTCCCTCCATTGTCCAGGCGCAAGAGAGCCCAACCGAATCGGCCCGATGGCGACACGAATGATTCTGAGACACGGGTGTCCGACTTGTGCAGTCATATGCCGAATCTGCCTGTTCATGCCTTCTTGAATTTCCATACGCAACCATACCGTGGGAACGGATTTGCGAAAACGAATGGGGACGGGGCGAGGATAGACGTCCGGCTCACCGTGAAGAAGCTGAACTTTAGCCGGCCGGGTCCGCTTACCTTTGACCATGACGCCTTCCCGAAGCTCCACGAGGGCTGATTCATCTGGAATACGTTCCACCTGCACCAAATAGGTTTTGGAAACTTTCTGAAATGGCGAGGTCAAACGATGAGCCAGATCTCCATCGGAAGTCAGCAGAAGCAGGCCTTCACTATCCATATCCAATCGCCCGGCCGGATACACCCGTAACTCATTCACATAGTCGGCTAACGTCGGACGTCCTTCGGAATCGGTAAATTTTGACAGAACCCCGTAAGGCTTATGCAGCATCAAATGCCGATGAGGTAATTGCGAGGATGTCCTAGCTTGAAATTTTGATTTCATTGTCAGCGCTGTCGGTCAATCACAAAACGTCTCTCCACACTTCCCAAGGGACATTTTCTCTGCCCTACTCAATTATTCCAGCGAGTACATCAGACTGGGGCGATCCCACAAGACTTTCCCTTAGCTAACGCCCTGTCTACCACAAACATTCCTCCCTGTACTCCGTCAATTTTAATCCCTTGGTAAGGACCAGGTGGCAGGCCCTCCAGTGTAGGAACGACAGGCCCTGAAAAAGCTCGGCCTACCCCCAAAACACTCAAATCATCGAACAGGCAACTAAGATCTTCTCCCTGTCGTCAAAAACATCCCTCCTAAAAAATACAACTTATTTCCTTGTTGCCATACCACCAAGCTCTCTACGGCGATTGAATCGACATCACCTATTTATGAGCCCGTAGAAAACTCCCTCAGGACGACTACGTGATGGAAGTCTTTTACCCTTCAATCCATCCTCCATTCTCCACAAACCTCATGGGAAAAATTCCGCCAAGGTTTTTTCCAATTTTTTGCTCCCCATAGGAATAAGAATTTTTCTTTCTTGGACCAAGGCCAAATACCTGACTAGGCCATTTACTAAAATAGCAAATAGAGCAAATCCATTGCAGAAAGGGAATTGCCACACGGCACTCCCTGCCTGTGTGGAACAGGATTCATTGATCTTTTATTGCCCCACTCAAAAATTTCTGTTACCGTGGTTCACGTACCTACAGTAATTACCTCGCACATCCCGCTTGTAACTCAAACATAGGACTAACGTATGGCATGGGAACCTAAAGATCCGTGGGGAGGAAGCGGTCAAGACCCCCTCGATGAAGCGCTCCGGAAAGCACAAGAACAAATCACTCGACTCGTGCCCGGCCGGGGTTTCAAATCAATCATTTACATCGTCTTAGCCGTCCTAGCTCTCTGGCAATCAGTGTTTATTGTGGCTCCGGACGAGCAAGGTCTGGTGAAACGGTTTGGCGATATTGTTCGCGAGGTTGAATCCGGCCCACATTTCAAGATTCCATTTGTAGAAACAGTTGACACACCCAAGGTTGAAAAACTCCATCGAGTGGAGGTGGGATTCCGCGAAGACCGCGGACGCACCCAATTCGTTCCCAGAGAAGCCCTCATGTTGACCGGTGACATGAATATTCTGTCTCTCGAGTTCATCGTCCAATATAAAATCAAAGAAGCTAAAAATTATTTATATAAAGTCGCGGATGTGGAAGCCACCATTCACAATGCAGCTGAAGCGGCCATGCGTGAAGTCATAGGCAAAAGCAAGATTGATGAAGCGCTAACGATCGGCAAAGCGCAAATTCAACAGGAAGCTCAAGACCTGCTTCAAGGCATCCTCGACCAGTACCTGGCTGGCGTACAAGTGGCCACAATCCAACTTCAGGATGTGAATCCTCCGGATGCTGTCGCCGCGGCTTTTAAAGATGTCGCCAGCGCCAAGGAAGACCGCGAAAAACTCATTAACCAGTCTCACGGCTACCGAAACGATCTCATCCCCAGAGCCAAAGGGGAAGCGGCTCAAGGCATCAACCAGGCCAAAGGGAGCGCACAGTCACGGATTGCACGTGCGGAGGGAGAAGCCAATTACTTTCTCCAGACTTTAAAAGAATACAAACTGGCCAAGGATGTCATTAGTAAACGGGTCTACATTGAAACGATGGAAGAAGTCATGGCAAACACGGAAAAAATTATTCTGGATTCCAAGGCAGCCGGCAACGTCCTGCCCTTCCTTCCGTTAGACCGCCAATCCCGCTCGCGCGGAGAAACAACCACGCAAGGAGGGGACAACCGATGAAACAAAATCTCCTCATGGGTGTCATCTTAGTTTTTGGACTGCTTTTGGTCTTAGGTCTATCTCCATTTTTTGTGGTCGACTTAACCGAAACGGCTATTGTGGTCGCATTAGGAAAACCTGTCCAAACCATCACGGAACCAGGGTTGAAGTTTAAAATTCCCTTTTATCATCAAGTCACATTTTTTGATAAGCGTTATTTGGATTATGACGCTCCCGTGCGAGATGTCATTACCAGTGACAAGAAGTCTATGGTGATCGACAATTTCGCCAAATGGCGCATAGTGGATCCCTTAAAAGTCTATCAGGCATTTCAGACACAACGAGGTGCCCTCCAGCGCCTGGACGATATCATTTACTCGGAATTGCGTGTTGAGTTGGGCCGGCATGAACTGACGGAAATCGTTTCCGCAAACCGTGCATTGATCATGAAGGTCGTGTCAGATCGTTCCAACGAAAAAGCCTCGACCTACGGCCTTGAGGTCCTGGATGTGCGCATTAAGCGAGCCGACCTGCCTGAGCAAAATGAAAAAGCGATTTTCCAACGAATGCAAGCCGAACGGGAACGTCAGGCCAAGCAATATCGAGCAGAGGGGGAGGAAGAAGCCCAAAAGATTCGCTCCGAAGCCGAGAAAGACAAACAAATCATTCTAGCCGAGGCCTATAAGACCGCACAGGAACTTCGTGGAGACGGTGAGGCCAAAGCCTACAAAATCTATGCGACCGCCTATCAACAAGGTCCGGAATTTTTTGAATTCATCCGAACCATGGAAGCCTATAAGAAAACATTTGCGACCAATACCACGTTGGTGCTCTCTCCGGATTCGGAATTCCTCAAGTACCTCAAAAAACGGTAAACAACCAGAACCCCACCACCTTCAGCCAGGCGATCCGGTTCGTCGTTCAATCCCGACACTCTCCCCATGGCCAATCCTGAACATGTTGAACGCCTCATCAAGGGAGGGGTCGGGGAATGGAATAAATTTCGACGGACAAGCCAGGCGATTCAACCCGATCTGAGCGGAGCCGATCTTTCCGGCTATGACTTTACCGGACTCGATTTAGCCCAGGCCAATCTGGAAGGTGCCGACCTCTCAGACGCCTATCTCTTTCATGCAAATTTAACAGAAGCCAACCTTACAGGCGTGAACTTCACCGAAGCCGATGTCCAGGAAGCCAATCTGATCAAGGCTAATCTCTCACATGCCACCATGACCAGGATTGATTTGTCCGGAACCGGGCTCATTGCCTGCAACCTGGAGGGCGCGAATCTTGAGGGAGCCACCCTTACACGTGCTTCGATTCCATGGGGAAATTTTACCCGTGCCAATCTGGCCAAAGCCAAGCTCCACTTAACAGATTTGCGTGAGGCTCAACTCATACAGGCTAATCTGGAAGGGGCTTCACTTCAGGATACATCCCTGACCGGGACGAACTTACAGGAAGCCAATCTCCAAGGCGCCACTCATGTCTCCATTGATCTGCTGGCCAAAGCCAAATCTCTGTATCAAACCATCCTTGATCCGGACCTAAAAGAAACCCTTCTGCAAGGTCATTCTCACCTTTTCGAAAAACCAGTTGACCTATAGAAAATAGCTCCAAGCCATTTTAATTTTATTCCTTTGGAACGAATAATTTACGGAGTTTTGTCCATGACATTATTGGACGTATCGATGCAAGTCGGTAAGCATTCGAAATGGTCTTGTTCAGCAAGACGGTTGTCACTTTTGCATGCGAAAGGTACAGATTCGCAGATAAGTATAATAATGGACCAAGCTCACGTTTGAACGACCGTTCTCCTGATTCAAGAATCCCGCTAGGAAGGAATTCCTTCTGTTTTCGAAATCTGTGGAGTAATTGGCAATTGGATGGTGAAGATGGTGCCTTTCCGTGGTTCACTATGTACGCTGACCGTTCCTGAATGAGCATCAACCACATCCTTGACTATCTTAGTCCCCAATCCGGTTCCCCCGGCTTTACCGCTAATCGCTTCTTTAGTAAATAATTTGTCACGGATTTCAGGGGGCATTCCCCCACCCGTATCTGCGACCGTTAACACCACCGTTCTTCCATCTAACCCTACTGACCCACCAATGGTGACTGATCCACCGGCAGGGGTTTCCGGAATTGCATTATTGACCAGATTGTAGAGGGCGTTGAACAAACGGTTCTCATCCGCCTTAATGGGCGGAAGGACGTCAAGACCTTGCGTGTGCAGGGAAACCCTCATCTCGGTGGCATAGAACCGAAGGATGCCAAAGACACCTTCGACCACTTCTGCTATCTGGCATGGGGCAAACCGTAGCGGGCTGGATATACCTTTGACCGTATCGGCAATCTCCCGCATGCGACCTTGAATCCGACGGGCATTCTTCACGATCATGTCGACCGCCTCCCTGGAAAATTTCCTTGAGGCCGACAATTCCTTTGGAGTAACGTCAGGCAACTTCGCAAATAATTCTTGAAGATCGTCGTCTAACAATTTGGCGCCATTCAGCACCGGCATGAGCATATTCTTAATATCGTGGGCAATATCCCCAAGCATCACCGTCACCCCAGCGAGTTTTGTCTCTTCCACTAATTTTGCAGTCATTCGTACCCGCTCGCTGATATCTTTGAACGTCACTACAGCCCCAATCAAAATTCCATTTTCCCGGATCGGCGAAATGTAGTAATCAACGGGGAAAGAGGTCCCATTTTTGCGCCAGAGCCCCTCTGTATCATCATGATAAACCCTTCCCTCCTTAAGCGCGGCATAAATAGGACAGGCTTCTCTGGGATAGCGTGACCCAGCGGGTTTCGTATGATGTATCAGCTCGTGCATCGGCTCGCCAATTAATTCCTCGACCGTGTATCCCAGCATAAGAGCCCCGGCCGGATTCACAAAAGTGGTTTTGCCTTCTCTATCCAATTCATAGATCCCCTCTCCCGAAGCGGCGAGGATTCGTGCATAGTGCCTTGCGAGATCCTGATGCGCTTCCATGACTCTTTCACGTTCAATGGCTGTGGCGATACGGTCAGCCACTAACCCAAGACTGTGCCACGTAAAACTAGTCAGGAAATGCCGGGAAAATACCGCCATGACCCCCACCACTTCCTGATTGACCAGCAACGGGTACCCAGCAAAGGCCATTAGTCCCTCTTGTATGGCCCTGGCCTGTTCTGGAACACCAGGATCCCTAAAAATTGCATTGGTTAAATGTGGTCGTTTTTCAAACGCAATTTGACCGATTTGAGAATGGCCAAACGGCACTGAATCGTTCCAACGGGTGAACCGAGTGGAAAGACCGGCACTAGCCTGCAGCTCCAATCCTTCCTCCAAAGAATGCATGGTCCAGAAGCCGGCCCACGCAGCATCCAGATGACTTATGAACGAATCCGCGCAACCCTGCAGGCGGACGCTCAGTGTTTGGTCACAGTTCAGGACCTGCCCCACCTCCACCTCAAAGGCCAATAGACGGTTCCGTTCCTCCAGCACCCTCTCCGCCTGTTTCCGATCCGAGATGTCGCGGATAATGCCGCAATAAAATATCTCCTCGCGTAGGATGGATTTTGAAGGAGCCATCTCAATAGGAAATTCCTCCCCGTTCTTTCTCAATCCATGCAATTCCACAGTCTTCACGATGGTCTGACCCTCTCCTTCAATTCCCACACGCTCCATCCCATAGTGATGAGCTTCATGGTACCGGGCAGGCATGATCAGGATAAGGGACTTGCCTACAATTTCCTCGGCTGCATAACCAAACAGAGTGTGGGCACCCTTATTCCAACACAGGATGGTTCCGTGCTCATCCCACAAAATAATGGCATCCGTGGCGGTCTGTACAACAGATTGAAATCGCTCTTCACTGGCCGTCAACTTTTGAGTCAATTTCATTGATGGATTTCCGGAAGCTCTGCCCTTTAACGAATGGGAGAGGGTTGCGCTAATTTTGTTTTCTTTCACTTGAGTATCTTTCATTCATTACTTTCGAGGATTCTTGATGAAATTTCATATAAAAAAATGGTCAACTGCTTTAAAATACCTTTCACGGTGCGGAAGCCCGCCATTTACGATCAAGAAGCCATATGATCCCGTCAGACAACCCAAAGATGACAGTCATGATCACCCACCAGGTTCCGACCACTAATACTGGAATCAACGCCAGGCCGACCAAACCCATGACGATCCCGACAAAGACCGACATGACCAGTTCCATGTTTCACCTCCATTTAAAATTCTCAGAAAAGTGTAGATATGAGGCGGGGGGATTTTCTGTTGGACGCCCTCACCTCACCCTTCCCTTCCGAGGGAAACGGTGAGGCGAAAGAGCCATACTCAACAGCGACAGGGATTCAACTTCACTGCTCCGAGCCAGTCGTGAGATTCATCAGGAAGACTCCCGGGGCAACAACAAGCAGGGGCACCCGGATTGGTCCTCAGAAAGTCAGTGACTGCTGATTAATTGTCCGGACAGTCTCAACTTGTTGGCAGCTTTCTTTCGCCAACATCAGTTGCCCGCTACTGGCATCCTGGGGAATTCTTCCCAGACAGGCTTTTAATGTGTCCTGGGCACTTCCAACCGCAATTTGCGTGAGACCTTGAGCCTGTGCCTCGGCAGAAGACATCGGTTCTGTTACTTGTGGGGCGGCTAAAGTCAGTCCCGTCAGAATCAAAGGGATGAGTGCCATGGAGGCAATAAGAATGGTGCGTTTCATCAATAGAGTGTGTTTCATGGTTATTCTTTCCTTCTTAAAAAAAAGGTAAAAAAGTGCCCACCACGTCACATGGTTCCATGTGACGTGGCAAACAAGATTGACAACCTGCCTAGAAAGTAAGGTTGCTTACTCCCGCGATGGCAGGTCCCTACACAGCAGGTGTTGGCCTCTCGATGAAGGACGCATAAATGGCCGCACCCCAAAAGACAAACATGAGGCCTAAAAGAGCTTCTAATGGATACATGATGTTCACCTCTTTCCTGAGACCGCAGGGTCAGGAATGAACTCTCCCGGAACCTGATCTGACGACCAGCGTTACAATCGAAACCGTTGGATGGCACCGATTGGTGAGAAGAGTATAGGCGTAGGCTTGCGGAGACAGAGGAATCAGACGCGCAGGAAGGAATGCTGAAGCGCGAGGGATAGGAGAGTCAACGTAGATTCATACGTCATACACTCACGCTATACCCTAAACAGAAGGGTGTCAAGACAACACCATGTGTGTTTTTGAGGTAGTCGACCATAAAAGTTGATGATTTCCACAAGTCCTGCATGAATGAGAACCCGATCCGTGGAGAGATTAGCAAGGCCGAAGTCTCTATTTTCTCCGGATAACGACCAGACGGCCAAGCATTTCTTGAGGAAATTGTGAGGGAGGGGCACTGAGATCAATCCGGGGACCAACGCCTTGGACAAGCGTCGGCCCTTCTGACGTGTTCACGATGCCTTTTATGCGAAGAGTGTTGAGTGGTTGAAGGTGTTTAAGGAGCTGTTCGGGCGTGATGTTGTCGGGAAAGGAGAGTTCCTCCGCCTCAAATTCCTCATGGGTGTGAGGAAGGAGTTCGGGCTTTCGTTGAGCGTTGGATGAAATCTTTGCCGTAGGGATGGAAGGAAAAACAATCGTCGTATCGATTTCACCCTGAATGCTTCGAATTACTGGAGCGCCAGGGGCCATATCATGGAGAAGATCTTCCAAACGACCGAAGGAATCTGATGGAACTAAATCGACTTTATTGATGACCAACAAATCTGCCGAAGATACCTGTTGCTCAAACGTGCCTTCCAAATCCCGACCTTGGGCCACTTGTTCGGCATTGACCACCACCACGGCTAAACTTTCCCCTACCCACTCAGTGACGGGCTCGCGCCAAAACGTCAGAAGCGTTTCGAAGGGTAATGCTACACCGGATGTTTCCACGACGACCCGATCCGGATGAATGGTTTCCCACAGATTCTGCAGGTTGTTGAGCAACTCACCGGAAAGCTGGCAACACACACACCCGCCTTCAAGCTCCACATATCCCGGACCGCCTTCTTCTTGAAGCAGGGCTCGATCAATGCCTAATTCACCAAATTCATTGGAGATCACAGCCAACTTCAGACCCTGTCGTTGAGCATCGGCAATCAAATGTTTGACAAGAGTCGTCTTACCCGCCCCCAGGAAGCCGGACACCACCAGTGCCGGAACCCCAAGATCCGTTCCGGCTTTTTCAGTTTCTGCCTCAGTTTCTGGCTTTTCATTGTTCATGAAGGGAATGCTCATGAGGACAAGGACGGGGGATACAAGACTGATAAAAAAATGATTGATTACTTCTGGCTGATTTCATACACCAAGAGGACGGAACCACGTATGGAGATTTCTCCTGCCGACACTGAGGCATCTCCGCCGCTATCCATGGCCATCGCCATGCGATATCGACCCTCAGGAGGGGAGGGAGAATTTCCACCTTCCGAAACATTGATCATACGAACCAACTTGAGATTCAAAGCCTGAGCCAACGCTTCAGCCTTGGCTTGGGCTTTGGCAGAAGCCTGTTTCAAGACCTCAAGCTTTGTGGGTTGTTCATTTTGCAAACCCCAGGCGATGCCTGAAAATTTGTTGGCCCCCACGTGTAAAACTCGGTCAACGATTTTCCCCACAATCTCCAGATTACGGACTTCTACATTGACCTGGTGAACGACACGATAGCCAATGATCCGGGGTACATTGTTCTCTAAGGTTCCATCCGCTTGACGCCGCGGAGGTGGCGGATATTCAGGAATCACATTCAGGGAGGTGGTTTGAATGAACTCAGAGGGAATATTTAACCGTCGGCATTCCTCCAAGACCTTCGCCACGCGTTCCTGGTTTTCTTGTTGAACATCGGACAACTTTTCCCCGACTGTTTCAACCGCAAAACTTAATACCGCTTTATCGGGAGGCACATTGATCGTTCCCTCTGCGGAAACGGTTAATCGTGGAAGATCCTCTTCATTCGTTTCGGACCACCCGGATACCGGGAGCAAGAGCACAATCCCCAGCACCATACCATTCAATATTTTTGTGGCATTCATAGCCCTAAACATTGACAAACCCCCTGTATGTTTTTGAGAATGACCCCTATTATGACCGACACGGATTCCATACCTCCCTTGACGCCTTCTACATCAGATCTGCCTGACCGTCTCTGCACCTGGTGCCAAACGTCTATGCTGAAACGTCTCGTTGGCGATGGTCGCTTTATTCACTATACCTGCCCGAAATGTATTTTCCAGCACACGTCTAAAGTCGCCGCGCCCCAGTCCTAGCCTCTCTGTGCTTGGCTTGAATTTGCTCCTGATCAAAACAAATTAGAGACAATACGCGTGCCTCCCACCCAGGTGCCGATGAGACTTCCAATCGTGGGCAGGAGAAACGCTAAGAACACACGCAGGAGTCGACTCTTCCACCATTTGCGTGGAATGGCGATATCCTCTGCTACGGTTTGAAACTCCCGCACCAATGGCGGTTGCAAATAAGCCTGGACAAACGCCGTCACATACCCGACTCCAATAACCGGGGTGAGGCTGGTAAACGGTGCCGAGAAAAATGCGGCCACAATGGTGAGCGGATGAGCCATAGCTAACAACCCGCCAATCCCGCTGGGAATACCATTAGCCAAAATCCAAAACAATAAATTGTCTCCGGCAGCACTTAAACCTTTTTCCCATCCAATCCAGGCAATTGACCCCACAATCAACACAGGGATACTCCAACCCACGGCTTTCCACACAGGAGAGACGGGCGGAATACTTTCCAGCTTCTCCAAGACCACCGTCTCCCGTTCGTTCAATGTTCGGCAAATCCCTTCCACATGCCCCGCGCCAACCACGGCAACAATCCGGGTCCCAGGCGCATCGACAATTTTTTTGGCCAAATAATGATCCCGCTCGTCAATGAGCACCGTTTTGAGCGTCGGCACTTCTTTTCCTAAATCCTTCATCATTTCTGAAAGCACATCCTGCTTTTTGAGATTCCGAATCTCCTCTTCGGAGACTTCAGTGGTGTCGAAGATGCTCAGCATGAGGGAGGACATTAAGAGACTTTTTCGCCACATTGGGGTATTGCGCCAGGCCCGACGCATCGTCACCCGCACGTCCCGGTCAGCAAGGGTCACGGGAATGCCATGTTTGTCGGCCATACGAATGGCCTCCAGCATTTCCGTGCCTGGAATAACGCCCAATTTATCGCCCAGCCGCTTTTGAAAGGAAGACAGAATAAGATTGACCATCAGCGTACTGAGCTGCTGCTTGCGGATGATTTCTTTGAGGTCTAACGATTCCCACCGGTTGGGATGTGAGATGGCTTCAAAACGCTTCGTATCCAATTCTACACAGACACGATCAGGATGCTCCTGTTCAATGACGAGTTTGACTAAATCCACTGATTCTTGTGACACATGCGCCGTGCCAATTAGGATCACGGTCTTCCCATATACGGACAGACACAGAACATCCGCTTCGTACTGCCCCACCAAGCCTGTGGATAATTCCGGCACAATAGCTGATGAGGGATAATCTGAATTTTTCATGGGCACACCATGACATATCCGGCAAGGAACTTGTCAAGCCTCATAGCAATCGATCACAATACTCTCGGTAATATTGACTTCAACTCCCACAAAAGTCCCATTCAGCACGCCGACAAGGAGGTTTAAGTGCCATCCGAATCTAAACGGCCCGTTCGACGTTCCCCGGTCTGGATGTGGATCAGTGCCGATGGAGGACGATGGCGGATTAACCATACGCCGAACGGAGTGTGGTCCTGTCAAATTGGTCTCGGTGGGAAACGTGTGGGATCTTGGAAAACCGGACTTCCTCCTAGTCTGGACTCCTGGCCGAAGGGCACCTATCAAGAATAGGCCACGTCCCTTTCCCTGGAGTTCTCTTGTAAAACTTACAAGTCAAACAGGAAATTCACATTATCCCCGCCAAAGGCTTTGACGGTTCCCTCAATCACTTTCTCGTTCTCTGAATAGACCCACACTGCAACATCCGTTAATCCGGTCAGTTGCTTCATCTGTTCCATGAGGACCAGGACAATTTTCCGACCTCGCTCGCGATCGGCCGACAAGCGATGAAATAGCCCTTGGGTCACATGCAGTTGAAGCAGATGGCCCTTCACGATCACATTCGTAATCTCTGGATTTTTACCCATTTGAGTTTTAATGGCTTCAGTGATTTCTTCATTCGTTTTTTGTGGTGTCATGTATCGTTAGCTCCGATTTGATTATAGTTCGAATGGTCTCGGGCGAAGAGACGGACTAGTTGAGCGGTTGCGTCGCCTGCTCCAACCAAGCACGCGTATCGGTATCCACAAGGGATTGGAGATCCGCCCACACCCGGGCATGATAGGTATCGACCCATTGGCGTTCCTTAAGCGATAACACCTCTGTGGCAATAAGGGTCCGCTCAAATGGTACGATCGTCAGCGTATCAAAGCCAAGGAATGACCGCGTTGAGTTCTGGGAGGACTCATCTTTCACCACCGTCACGAGGTTTTCCAGGCGAATCCCATAGGCCCCGGTTTTGTAATAGCCCGGCTCATTTGACACAATCATCCCCGGCTTCAGGGCAACCGCATTGGCAGCTTTCCCGATCCGTTGCGGGCCTTCATGGACTCCTAAAAAACTCCCAACTCCGTGGCCTGTCCCATGATCGTAATCCAACCCCATTGCCCATAGGGGCGCACGTGCCAACACATCTAATTGACTGCCTGTAGTGCCTTCAGGAAATCTAGCCGTGGCCAGAGCAATATGGCCTTGTAACACGCGAGTATAACGATCACGATGTTCGTCCGAAGGGTGTCCAATCGCGAGCGTTCGTGTGATATCCGTCGTTCCGTCCAAATACTGCCCGCCGGAATCCACCAAGTACAATGTCCCGGGCTCCAGGCACCGATTCGTCTCCCGGGTCGAGTGATAATGCACAATGGCACCATTTGACCCCGCACCAGAAATGGTCGGAAAGCTGCAATCCTCCCACATCGCCTGCTTTCGACGACAGGCATCAAGATAGTCCACTGCTTCTAACTCGGTCACCTGTCCCTTGGATCCTTCCCGGGCCAGCCACGCCAGAAATTGACACATGGCCACTCCATCCCGCTGATGCGCGGCATACGCCCCGGCAATTTCCACAGGATTCTTACAGGCCTTTGGCAGCACACAGGGATCATCTTTTTGTAATAGAACAGCCCCGCTCTGAGTTAATGTGGTAAAAATCCAGGAATTGGTCTTGGCCGGATCACACAGCACTCGATTTCCATGGGTTCCTAACTGTTGTAAAGCGGCTTCAAATTCTTCCGGCAATGCCAAGGAAATGTCCGGACCCAAATGCGCTTGCAAGCCCGGTGTGATTTTTTTCGGATCGACAAATAGGGCGACCCGCCCCGTGGTGTAAAGAATTGCCCGGCATAATGGTAGCGGAGTATGCGGCACATCCGAGCCGCGAATGTTCAACAACCAGGCAATGGAATCGGGCGCGGTGATGATGGCCGCATCGATCCCGCCTTCCGAGAACCTCCTGCCAAATATCTCACGCTTTGCCTGGGAGCTTTGCCCGGAAAACTCCAGCAGATGAGGCTTGATCACACCTGAGGGTTGTTGAGGCCGGTCATGCCAGACCGCATCAATAGGATTCGATACACAGGGGACGAGATGTGCACCCACTCGTTCGGTTGCTGTCTGAAACCGTTCGAGATCCTGCGGAGTATGAAGCCAGGGGTCATAGCCGATTCGATCCGTTGGTGTCACCCGAAGTGCTAACCATTCATGTGGTAAAGTGTCTCCACTATTGTGAAGCGAAAAGCTTTTCTCATCAACCTGGTTAGCCACCTGAAGCGTATACCGGCCATCCACAAACATGGCGGCTTCATCCCGCAGGACAATCGCCGTCCCCGCCGAACCGGTAAATCCGGTTAGCCAGGCAAGCCGCTCGGCACATGGAGGCAGATATTCATTTTGATATTCATCCGTATGGGGCACCACAAAACCGGTTAATTGTTCACGGAGCAGCTCCGCTCGTAGCGCGAGAAGATGTTCATATGCCATCACAACATTCCTATTATTCTCAGAATTCAGGTTCTACTTGTTCCCTAGCAAATCCACGCGAGGATAACACATTCGCCATGATCTGCCGATTGTAAAAGCACACATTCCCGGAAGACACCACATCTGTACACATCCCGAATCGTCTCGGATATGCGCCGGGTCGACATGTTCGCGCCTGAGTAGGGAAATTTGACTTACCTCATTTTAAACGATGAAAAAGGGAAGCGCACCCGTAAATCTATTGGGAGTGTTGAATCATACTGTTCTCCATGTGCAAAAATCCCCATGGCAACTTTGAAGGCCAGAGGCCTTGGATCGGTTCAAAAAAGCATGCCCTGAGCCATTCGAAGGGTTCGTCCAGTCCTGACCTGAGTTAGGTGGAAGGGAAGGCCACAGCCATTTTTGCGCGCGGAGCGTACACGGAGTAAGTGAGCACGGGAAAATGGCGAAAACGCAGTTGGCGGCTTTTTTCAACAGACCACTATTGGATGGCTTGCAAGGCAGTCTCTTCGGTGGGATACGTCGGAATCAGATCGGGAAAATTTGCGTCTTCGAATAAGGTTTTGACCGGATGTTGAGGCTCCACGACGCTCATGGCCATATGATTCTCATTCAAGTCCAGGTAGGCGAGCACCAACCCACCCAAGGCAATGCTGTCCATGAAGGTGACTTCCTGCATATTGAAAATGATATGCTTGGCACCAGAGAACCTGGCTGCCTTCACCATCCCCTGGAAGACTTTCCTGGAGTACACGGTCACTCGTCCTGAAATCATCAGAACAAGGGTTGTATCTTGCATTCGTTCGGCTACATACATTATGGCACCAAAGGGTTTCTTTGTTCTTTTCGGCAATTTCCAGCGATTCTTGCTGAATGCCCCAGATTTCCTCATGATGTCGAGGATCTTGTGCATACACAGGTAGACAGCCTCTTGATGGAAAGAGCAAGATGGCGGATCCTGAGACGCCCACTGACAGAGAATAACATGCCGAAATGACCAAGAAATTAAGAAAAAATCTGAACATTGCGCCTGAGCCGAAGGAAATAGATCGGAATGGGAAATGAGGAAGCCACCTAATGTCAGTGGAGGATCTCCCTCCACAAGATGACCCTTGCGGCACACCTCAATAATTCTATCAAGACGATTCATTAACATCTCCAACATTTGCGACAACTTCAATTGTGAAAAGTAACCTATTCCCTCAACAGACGGATTCCCCGCACCTGCCCACCTCAACACAACCTCCCCTTCTCTCTCTGCTAAAAGAACATTTTGGCTTCACCGTCTTTCGACCCCTACAGGAAGAGATCATTCGGGATGTCCTGGCCGAGCGCGACGTCGTAGCCCTGTTACCCACGGGAGGAGGAAAGTCCCTGTGCTTTCAGTTGCCGGCACTGGCCCGCTCAGGCCTAACCATCGTCGTCTCACCGCTCATTGCCCTGATGAAAGACCAGGTCGATGGGCTCCGGGCCAATGGCATTGCCGCGACCTATCTCAACTCCACTCTCACCGCGCAGGAATCCCAGGCCCGCTTGCGGGGGCTGTACCAAGGGGACTACCGACTGCTCTACATGGCACCGGAACGGCTCATGCTCCCCGGGTACCTCAACCTGATCCGGAATTTTCAGGTCAATCTGCTGGCCGTTGATGAAGCCCATTGCATCAGTGAATGGGGGCATGACTTCCGGCCGGAATACCGGCGGCTCGTGGAACTACGAGATCAGGTCCCTGCCCTTCCAATCATCGCACTAACCGCCACCGCCACGGCGCGTGTGCAAAAAGACATCGTGACCCTCCTGCGATTGCGGGCTCCGGCATGCTATGTCGCCAGTTTCAACCGTCCCAATCTGACTTATCAGGTGCAGCCTAAGGACAACCCGTTTGGACAGGTTCTGGCATTTCTCCGGACACGCCCCAAGGACTGCGGAATTCTCTACTGCCAAAGCCGAAAAACTACGGAAAGTGTGGCGGAACGATTACAGGACCATGGCATCAACGCACAGCCCTATCATGCAGGCCTGAGTGCCGAGGAACGCACACGGCATCAGGAATTATTCCTGCGGGATGAAATCCAGGTCATCTGCGCCACCATTGCCTTCGGCATGGGAATTAACAAACCCAACGTGCGATTTGTCATTCACTACGATTTGCCAAAAAACCTCGAAAGTTATTATCAGGAGACCGGCCGCGCCGGCCGCGATGGACTGCCAAGCGAGTGCGTCCTGCTCTTCAGCGCCGGGGATACGGTCAAGCAGCAACGCTTCATCAATGAGAAACCCAACTTCCAGGAACAGCAGATTGCTAACAGGCAATTACAGGAAATGGTGCAATATGCCGAATGCGGCACCTGTCGACGTCGGACGCTACTCCAATATTTTGGAGAGCATGTTGAATCAGAAAACTGTGGCGGATGCGACAACTGCCTGACACCCCGCGAGACCTTCGACGGCACAAATGCCGCACAAACCGTGCTCACCTGCGTTGAAGAAATACGTGGATCCGGGGGATTTAGCGTGGGACTCAATCACGTCATCGCCGTCCTCACCGGAGCCAATACCGAAAAAATCCGCCGATGGGGTCATGACCGACTAACCAGCTACGGGAAAGGGGAAGCCCATCGCCGGCCTGAATGGGCAGCCATCAGCCGGGAACTCATCCGGCTGGGGTACCTTCAACAAACGGCAGACCCCTTCACTGTGCTGGAAGTCACCGATCAGGGGCAGCATTTTCTTCAGGACCCCAAGACGCTCATGCTCACCAAGCCCATGAGCACACCGGAGCGCAAAACTCCGTCTCTTCAGGACCTGGGTCACGACGAAATGCTCTTCACTCGCCTCCGCCAACTCCGAAAAACGTTAGCCGATGAAGCTGACGTCCCCGCTTACGTCATATTTTCCGATGTGGCATTGCGACAGATGGCACGAGACTGTCCCACCAATGAACAGGAATTTCTACAGATTAGTGGAGTCGGAAAGCGAAAATTAGAGGAGTTTGGGCCCAAGTTCCTCACCGTCATTGCGGCACATCTGGAGAATTACGCTCCCCTAACTAATCCAAACGAATCCAATCATTCTCCAGCCCCTTCTTTAAGGGATCAGAACCCGGCGAGCAATCAAAAAGGATTTGGGCACCAACACGATGTAGAGGGTTATGAAAAAACGTCCGGTTCACAAATCCCCACAATTTCACCAGCCCAATCCCAAGGGCGCCAAGACGCCCTTTCCCACGGACAAGGACGTAGGGGAATTGAAACCCCGAGCGCACACCAAATACCCGAGCACGACCAAGCTCCGAGAACTCCGCTGGCTGACTTCTCCAACAGGCCGGCCAGAAGAAAGCCGCTTGGAGATACCGTCCATCAAACCTTGCGCCGTTTTGGATCGGGAAATTCGGTCGAACAAATCGCCAGAGAACGCGGGTTGGTCACCAGCACCATCTATGGGCACCTGGAACAAGCCATCCAGGCGGGTGAGCCGGTAGACTCCACACAACTATGGACACCGGAGCAGGAATTAGAAATGAAAAAGGCTTTTGAGAAGACAGGGTATGGCAATCTCACCGGTGCCAAAGAGATCCTCGGCGATCTCTACGATTACGGCCAACTCCGCCTCTTCCGCGCCGTTCATGGAAATAAGGATCAATAAAAAAATCCGCTCTCTTTTCAGGCACTCGTTATTTCAAGAAGGTGCCATTCACGAGCACATAGCGGATTACTGAAGAATGTTTGTACGTTCGCTGTATGCGGGAATATCGTAGGAGGTAAACGGTGTCGCGCTAACAGTTGGTGTTGCCACCGAATGTGATCCCGGTACACAGGAAGGGTAAGACCCGAACGAGGCCTTTTCTCCTTAGAAGAAAAGGCCTCGCGGATGGGAGATGCCTACGGCACTTGAGGGAACTCGACATTGATAAAATAATCATCCTGGGGACTATTTGAAGATGGATTGGCTGCAGTCACCCCGGCATTGGATTCTCCGCCCATGGAAACCGACACCAGATCGAACACCTCTGACACTGTCGAATCAATGATATCTGCAAAAGCAGTGGACTGTGGGATATCCGTTATCCGAAACCGGGAGCCGGATAGTGAATTCTCCCATGTATACCTGGCACCTGCGGATGAAACAATCATAGGACTGCCACTCATAGAACTGCCGGGATCTATGGAAAGAACCTCCAGTGGTAGTAGGGGAGCGAAGAATCCTATATCAGTACAGGGATCTGCCGAGGGGGGAGCGGGGCAAGGGTCATAGTTCATGGGGTATTGGCTTAATTCGATAGTGTCGCCCTCACTAAGTCCCGCAGTTGTGTCGGTGTCTAACAACTTTGCGATTTCAAGGTCTACGGACGAGTCGTACACCCCGTTACGGTTCTTATCAATGTATGCGCGCACAAGTACGGGCGCAGGCGCCATGCTCTCCATGCAATCGGAATCCAGGGTGATCGACCCATCACCATTTGATTCGCCTGGAAATATGTCCCCATGGTTGGCCAGGTGGTTCGGTACTGCGTTACCACTGACGGAAATTTTCTTAAAAACCCCTTCATCCGCATCAAAATGGCAAATCTCCACTTTAGGCATCTTGGCCGCTTCGACTTGACCCACTCCTAGAATACATACACCCACAAAAGCTGCACTGAGCCATACCGATGCTCTCCTTCTTTGATCGACTAAATTCATAACATCCTCCAAATGTGTGGTTATGAATAATTAATCGGTTGGTTACCCAAAAAAGGAAAGTACCACGGAGCAAAATAATTTCACTCACGACCGAAAACTGTTCATACCAGGGGACCCACCCTCCCATTAGTAAGTCCCGCAATTTCTGGCATGGGATGCTTCAATCAATGTTCAAGGGCAAAGCCCCAGACTGGCACCATCACAAAAAAACACCACGCTTATTTAAAGGGAATTTCCTGTAGGGCACATCACCAATCAACGGGGATTAACGGCAAGCACTATCAATGGGCATCTGGAGCAAACCATCCAAGCAGGTGACGGTGGACCCCACCCAACTATGGACACCAAAGCAGGAATTAGAAATGAAAAACGGTTTTGAGAAAACAGGGATCGGAAATCTCACTGGCGCTAAAGAGATCCTCGGCGACCTCTATGATTATGGTCAGCCCCGCCTCTTCCGCGCGGTTCAGGGAAAGGACTGAGCGCTCACTCTTCAGACAGGGAAGGAATACTTTGCGACTCAGTTAGCTCTCCATCCGTATGTCCTCCTGAGCCACCAGCGAAGGATCTGTGTCCACAATGAAGATGCACTGCTGAGCGAGACCCTTTGTGGAATCTTACCTCAGCTACGTCGAAGGCGCTCAGTATTACATGGTCTCCTAAGCATTACCCATTTACTCATGATCAGCACCATATAATGGCTTTTTTGAGCCATCGCGTATTGCCATGGTGTACTTCAGCCTGAGGCCACGTTCAAAGGAAAATTATGGGTGCACTGCTTTGTTATCTTCACTCTTTAACGCACCTTACTTTTCGCTAATGCGAATACTCCCATCATTGAGTGGGAAAATTGCTTGTTCTCTGCTGTTTCATCCAGCTTATCAGAAGCATATTTGCCGATGGTTGAAGTGAGGCCCAGCGGAAGTAAAGCTCCTAAAAATGGAGCAAGAACTGGGAACATTGACACTCCTAAAGTTCCTGCACCGATTAAGGCTGTATACTTGTGCTTGGCTGCGTATTTTTTATTGATCCCATTTATTTGTTTCTCATGCTTTGATATGGACATCTCAATGTGGGAACAAACCTCTGAAGCAACATAACCTAAGTCATCAAGCTTCGTGCTTGGCAAACTATTTATCAAATCACGCAATTCTCTTCTAAATGAAATATTTTCCTTAGTTTTTCTCAGGTGCACGATTTGGGAATCATTAATATTTGCCAAAAAATCTAACTTTTTTGATGTAAGAGATTTCAAAATACTCATTGTAGAGGGGTCAAATGAGACGGCATCAGATGCGCGATTGTTCTTCATATTTGCAATTAGCTGATAATAATGAGCCTGCGCTTCAATACATAAAAATGGGTGACTTCTTAATTCATCTGAGTTTTCAAGTAAATGATAGTGAGGTTGAATTCTCTCACATATAGCATTTGTAACCACTTTCACATCGTTCATAGACAAAATTTTATTGCACCAAGCTTCCGATCTCCATGTCCTCATTTCATTTTTGTAGTTTTCAATTGCATTCTTTAGGCTTTCACCTATGTCACCACCTGGTGAAATAAAAAGGGTTGCATTTTCAACTTTATTAAGAAATAGGTCGGGATATTTGTCACCAAATTCTAAAACATCTTCCCAGTTCTGGATACCAGAATCTACATAAGTAGAAAAAACATCTACAATGAGCTGCATTGAGTTAGATTGAGTTTGGGGATCATTTTCCTCAAGCGTTTTTTCCCAACTAGGAAAAATGAAAAATGGTGGAATATCAAATTCGCTTTCAAGAAGATCCGAAAGATGGAGTACAAAAAAAGCCATTTCTAGAGGAATTACATGATGAAATTTTTCCTCGTCCCTCTTTTTCTCAATCCAGGGCATAACTGGATCTGGAATCAATACAGTATCCGAAAATAACAACGACCTACGCGTTGCGCCAAGTTGAGTATTCTTAAAGGAACGGCCGCCACCTAAATTTAGCTTACATGCGTCTAGCCTCTGAGCAGAGGCAAAGGCATCGGCTCCTTCTGAGGAATATAAAGTCTTTAAATTATTTTCTAATAGGGCATATGAATTTTGTATTTCAACTTGCCTTCTTATATTTCCCCTTATGTTATCTGGCATCCGATTGACTGCTTCTGAAAAGCTATCTAGCTGAGCAAACTCATTAGGTTGCTTTCCCGTCACAGATACGAAAAATTCATTCAGTATTTCAAAATAACGATTCTGATAAATTATTAGAGTATGTAAGTCATCCTGATCCACTCGATTCTCCCATTTAAAAGATAACCTTAATTAGACTAATCCGCATAAGATGTGGAGTTCTAATTTTTTATCTCTAATGACATGGCTTAAAAGAGGGACACTACCCTTTGTAGGTCGAACAATTACCGACTTGAGTTATTTCAACTAATAATCAGCAGTGCCTCATTCTGATTATTGAAAAAATCCTTGATGAACTCCACTCCACGAGTGAACAGTTCGTGGATATTCCGAGTTGAAAAATTTTCCACTCTCACTTAAATAACCTTCGGGGGGTGCCTACGGAGAAGACTTCTATGCAAGAAATCGGAATCTTTGGAAACAATAACGAAACTCTGCTCCAAAGCCAATTGCCCAATGGCTTCATCATCGTTGTGAGTTATAGGCATTTGAATTAACGTTCGATGGTTCAGCGCAAAAGAAACATCATTTCAAACACATTCCACTAACTGGAGTTATGAGAATTCATGATAAATGCCGGGTTTCGGCCCGGCAGCCCAGGTCCTTTTGTTTCGGCAAAAGGACCCAAAACCATGTTGGCCATACTGTGGCCCTTCAGGTTCCCTACGCGGTTCGCCGACGCCCGCGTCGCGCAAACTCGCTGCGCTCAAACAATGCGCGACTTTTTCCGGTGTCGGCTGCACGGCTCGGCCACATCATGAGGCCAGGAGAGGAGTCTGCTAAAACAATGAACCCCCTTAATTATGGAGAGCCAACTCCGGAGTCTACCCTGGGACTCAAACAAGGCCCGCCGGTTCATTAAAGCGTCCGACCCCAGGACCGGACAGCAGGCGTCGGTCAGCCCCGAGGGGGAAGCCTTTGGAAATTATTTGGAACCACCAAAGGCTAAAATCCTTGACATGTTTGGAGTCAGGGAACTCGGAATTCAGCCTAGGAGGGAGTTTAAAGGAAAGATTATGGTCGATAAGCAACTTCATGCCAGAGGCGCGGAACGCTTTTTCTCACGATCAGCGGCAAACGAGAGACACGCATGAATATCATCTTTGGTCAATTCAGGGAAATCACTAATAATTTCGTCTTCGGTCATCCCTGAAGCTATGTATTCCAATACATCCTGGACCGTGATCCGCATCCCTCTGATGCAGGGCTTCCCACTTCGCTTCCCAAATTTGATTGTGATGATATCTGCGTAGCTCGCCCATCGACGCCTGCCGTCCTGTCCCTATTGTGGACGCTCTTATCTCACGGCGGGCCTTGTTTGAGCCCCGCGAGTTGGACCGCTCTCTCAAAACTTGCGTCCACAATATCTGATGAGACAGGACGGGGCGTCACTGGTTTTGGCTCCTTTTGCCGAAACAAAAGGAGCTCGGCTGCAGGGGCGAAACCCTGCATCTCCCGTACATTTAAAAATACTCGGCTAGAAGCTGAAATTTAAAGCAGAGTTTTTTTTCAATTAAATGATTCCCTTACACGCCTGGGACGATCTAGTGACTATGGCCATCACCAGCATGTGAATGCCCATGCTCGAGTTCTTCCTTGGTGGCTTCTCGCACACTCACAACTTTAATATCAAAATTGAGCGCGACACCGGCCAGGGGATGGTTGGTATCAATGGTGACGGCATCACCGTCAACTTTCACCACTACAATTTCTTGCGTCGCGCCATCCGGCGCCTTGGCCTCAAAGACCATTCCCGCTTCAACCGCCTCGACTCCTTCGAACGCGGCCTTTTCGATGGTCTTGATACCGTCAGCAATAAGCTCGCCATAAGCCTCAGCAGCCTCAATTCTTACCTTCAGAGAATCTCCCTCGGCTTTACCCGCCAGCGCCTTCTCCAACCCGGGAATGATATTCCCCGCCCCATGCAAATACACCATGGGCTTTGAGCCATCTGAACTATCCAACACCTTACCGGCATCGTCAGTGAGTTTATAATTGACGCTGACCACCGAATTCTTCCCAATCAATACAGACATACTCTCTCCTTTATTTCTAATTTTTCTATGACCACTTACACATGCAACGTGTGCACCTTCTCTCATTCACCACCATTCCATAAACTTTGATCGCGGCCATGGCTTATCCATCCATGACGTGTCAGGCAGAGGTAACTTGGAGGCTTCTTGAACGGTCAGCCATCCGCCCGGCAATTCAAAATGGGATATGGTGCCTCGCCCGGTTATCCAACTGATCTTTTTGGCTTTTTCGCTGGCTTCGGCCACGTCCAAGGTTAACCGACAATCCTGTGCCACATAGTCCAGTACCGTTTGACATTCTCCCTCTTTCCATAGCCTTGGGGCCACAGAACCATCCACATTAGCAGGCTTACTCACCCCTATGGCCTTCGCCGCCGCATTAAGCTTTATGGGGAAGCCTTTCCCGCAAAAGAAATGATACATCATGTCGACATGGTTCATCGCCAATGCACGGCAATCATCCACCTGTCCGCATTCTTCCGCCACAATGACGAAATCAAATCCCAGTCCATTATGGGTTATGAGGGTATAGCCTTCCTGTAACTTGCTTTTGAGATGCTCGACAAAGGCAGTGACATCCGCCCTGGTCATTTGTGGCGCAGGAGATCCATCGGCATTTTTTGAGTAAAAGGTCACAGCCGAGGGTTCATCGCTACACCAGGTCGCCATACAGGTAATGCCGAGTGGCCGATGATCATGTAAGTCACCGAAGTTTTCAGGCAAAATTTTGGCCGTTTCGATATCAAATGCCAGATATTTTCGCGGCATTGCAACCCTCCTCACGATTGAACTGAATGGCGTGATTGATTGAAACACCCCACACCATCACATGGTTAGTTGGGGTGTTCTGGAACAATGCGGTGTTAGTGCTTTTTGGTCAACATACCGGTTCAGAAACTGCCTGTTGAACGATACCTTCGGCATCGAGTTCAAACGTTTTATGACACTCATACGAAGTGCCATACAATTCACCTGCCAATGGATGGCGAGTGATTCGTTGAATAAATTCCAACCGTTGTCCGCCGTTAGGCAAAGCGGTTTGCTTAGTCGGTGGCCCCATCACCCGAATGAGCTCTTCACGGTGAACTCCCTTCCATCCATACATTTGTGCCTGAGGGTAAAGACCGCAGCCCATGGCCAAAATTAGTAAAAATGCCAAAAAAATTAATGATAATCTTCTCACGAGTACTTTCCGATCATCAGGTTCGGCAGGAATGTCCTCTCCCACCACTTGTTATACATCCATAATTAACAGGTTAAATGGCGGCAAAACCACCATACCCGAGGATAGGGAGATATTTCCACTAGACGCGTTTCTGAATCCCTTGGTGTCGGGAGTTGAGAGGTGATAGGAAGACCGGCTAAGTCGGGATACAGCGAAAGAACTTGGGCTTTTGCATCCTCTAGATCAGTTTCCACGGAAACATCGACCAACCGAAGATACGTCGGTGGGTGAATTTTCACTTCCCATATTCCCAGATAATTCAGTCCCCCCCTACTCACCTCGAAGGTCGAATTCAATTGAGCCATAGATCGAAAAGCTCCTTCATTGATCTGGAGTCGCACCAACTCATATTCGCCTGGCGGCAGTGCGAGAAAAAATGGAGAATCGGCAGATTCGATATCCACCCGAAACCATTCTTTTGTCGTGAGATTCATGAGCTCAAAAAATCGAATCTGCGGAGTATACCATCGCGTCGTAGGTCCGGTGAGACTCGCTTGAACTTTCCCAAACACGATTGTTTGATCAACTGAAAGATTTGCGGGCAAAGGTGCCATATTCGTGGCACATCCCAGGAAAGGAAAGGCTATTCCGAGGACTAACATCAGGGTTCTTATTTCTTTCATGACCAGATAGTCTCTCGTGGTTTTTATCAATCGGTCTGAAAAGAAAGTTTTGACCTCCAAACAGGACTACTTTCCTTCTGTGTGAACGAAATCACATGAACCACATACCGAAAAAGTGGTCTCCCGGCTTCCTCTGGCGCTCAAAGTAAGTATTACCCTAAAACAGCCCGCGGGCACCGACCTAAGCGATCCTCTTCCGCTATTCTGATTATATCAGAGGGATGGTGTGCTCCTACCATGACGGTGATACAACCGGGTCCGATTTTCGTTCATGATGATGGATGACCATCACCACGAACGATACGCCCATCCAGATCCTCGATAATGTGCGACAATTTCTCAACGGAATAGGGAATCAGGCGCATTGAATTCATCCTGAATGAAGGCAGGCCCGCTTATACCAGGATTCAGGCCATGCTTCCTGAGGTTCACTACTCCCGGCCCGGCAAAGCCGAGAATCTTTGCAGGTTGACCTCATTTCGTACAGTAATTCTTTTTGGTCACAGGCGTTTTACATTTCTGCGATCCTGGACAATCATTGTCGGACTGACACACACATTCCCCTTGTTCACATTTATCCGAGGCACATTGGCTATTCTTCGAACAACTCGCTCCCAGAGCCTTACTCGTACTTGCACAATAGTTCGCCTTCCCAACCGGGGTATAACAGCTTTGCCCGTTGGGACAATCGCCGTTTGATTTACATACACACTTGTCCTGTTCGCACTTGTCTGAGGCACATTGACTATCCTTGGTACAGCTGGCCCCCAGGGCCTTACTTGTACTTGCGCAATAATTCGCCTTCCCAACCGGGGTATAGCAGGTTTGCCCGTTGGGACAATCGCCGTTTGATTTACATACACATTTGTCCTGTTCGCACTTGTCTGAGGCACATTGACTATCCTTGGTACAGCTGGCCCCCAGGGCCTTACTCGTACTCGCGCAATAGTTCGCCTTCCCAACCGGCGTATAGCAGGCTTGCCCATTGGGACAGTCACCGTCCCCCTTACACACACACTTATCCTGTTGGCATTTGTCCGACGCACATTCACTATTCTTGGAACATGTAGCTCCCAGAGCCTTACTCGTACTCGCGCAATAGTTCGCTTTGCCAACGGGTGTAAAGCAGGCCTGCCCGTTCGGACAGTCACCATCCCCCTTACACACGCATTGGTCTTGTTGACACTTATCCGAGGCGCATTGGCTGTTTTTAGAACAACTGGCCCCAAGGGCCTTGCTCGTACTTGCACAATAGTTGGCTTTTCCAATTGGGGTATAACAGGCTTGTCCATTGGGACAGTCGCCGTCACTCTTACACACACAGGTATCTTTCTCACACTTGCCGGATGTGCATTCCTTGTCCTTAAAGCACTGATCACCGACGACGACCGTTCCCAGGAAACCACATTTCCCGATCGGCTCGCCGTAACACGTCAGGTTGGGGCCACAGACATCGTTCCGGCTGCACGTTTCATTACGTTTCTTGCCTGCCTTACACTTGTTAATCCCAATTGTCGCAACAGGGCCTTTGTCACAGTATTGACCCTCAGCACAATCCTCGTCTTCGCTACATGTTGGTTTAAGGGGTTTCCCTGATTCGTTGCTCACCCCAAAAGCAATTTTAAACGCTTTGACCACCGCATTATTGAGGGTGCCTGCTCCGTAGACTTCCTTATTTCTTGCCCATGTATACTTGCCGTTGACGAGCACGACAATGCCTACCTGCTTATCGCTATGCGCATAAAAGTTCGTCGCAAATCCCTGGTGCTTGCCTCCGTGAGAGAATTGAGACCCCGAAATGTCCACTCCCAGTCCATACTCAGCAGGAGGCACCTTTGTCAGAACCTCATCAATGTCGGCCTTCGGTATGATCTGCGTTCCAGCATTGTTCTCAAGATACTCTGCCCCATCGTTCATCATCAGCGAGACTAATCGTGCGTAATCTACAGGATGGCACAGCAATCCACCTGCAGCTTTGAGTTCAGAAACTTGGACATCATAGAGACATACACCTCGACTACACCCACGAGCCAGATGGACCATGTCCGAACTGCCATCCTCAAAAGTGCTCTTATTCATGCCATAGGGCTCAAGAACATTCCGTTGGAGATAGGTCTCGAAAGGTTTATCGGTAGCGATCTCGAGCATCGCTTCTGCCACGGTATACCCACCTCCAGAGTAGTCATACTTAGTCCCTGGTTCGTGGATAGGTTTAACGGCATCATGCGCAAGGTTTCTGCCGAGAATAACCCCCTTGAGAGGGTCGCTGGAAGGAAGCCATGGCTTATTCGCGATTCCATGTGTGTCCAAACCTGCCGTATGGCTCAGCAAACGTCGGGGCGTAATGTCATCAGGCCAGGACTTATGATCTTTGAAAACCTTGTCGACCCATTTTGTAATAATGGTGTCAGGATGTTTCTTATTGAAATCCGTGACGCTCTCATCGAGGCTAAGTTCCCCTCGCCTCGAAGCTGCAGCAAAGCCTAATGATGACACCATCTTGCTCGTCGAGGCACATTGGTAGATCGTATTTGCAGTCGTCTTTTCCTTCTTTTTCTGGTTACGATCTCCATACCATTTATGAATGACCGGCTTACCATTATAGATAATGGCAAGGGACAGGCCTGCCACATCGTTCTTCTCCACGGCCTTGCTAATTGTGTAGGGATCTTTGTCATACAAAAAGATGGATTCTTCCATTTGTTTGAAGAGGACATCCGCCTCGGCATTCGGAATCACTTCGTAGGCGGCCACGTCGGCACTCATGACGAGGAGTAGACCAATAAGAGTCAGCAAGGTCTTCATGTATCTCATGAATCTCCCATTTTCATTCGATCATTTCAGGGCCTTATGCAGAGGCTCGGTACAGCTTTTTCACTTACAGAGCCTAAGAGTGACGCAACCGAAAAACTGTGCAGCCCCATCACAATCCCGCGAATTTTATTTGTTGCCATTTAGAAGCATTTTTCTATTCGCGTCTATGCCCGTCACTTGCGAGTAGCGGCTCAATGATTCTTGAAAAGGCTGACAACGGTTGAGTCCCACTCACTTCTTTGGGATCTGTGAGTTGCCCGTTTTCTACTCGTCCAATAAAAAACGTCGGGGTTCCGTTCACCCCAATCTCTTGGCCGTAAACCACATCTGCCTCAACTCTTTGTAATTGTTCAGGACTATTGACGCATGCTTCAAACAGGTCCATGTTGAGTCCCAAAGACCCGGCCAACTTTTGATACAAGCCATCCCCAAGCTCGGATTGATGGGAAAAAAGCTGATGGTTCATCTGCCAATATGCATCCTGTTCACCGGCACAATTTGCAGCAACAGCGGCCCCTTTGGCATAGGCATGGAAGTCCAACGGAAAATCTCGAAGGACATATTGCACTTTTCCCGTGTCGATATATTCTTTTTTCAGGTTTTCAAATGTTTCTGAATGGTATTGAGCACAATAGGGACATTGATAATCCGTAAACTCCACTATCGCCACTTTTGCTCGCTGATTACCAAGGGTAGGATCATGATCCTTGAGTTCAACATTGCCAACAACAGAAGGAAGTGAAGCAGGAGCAAGGGGAAGATTGAAATTTTTCTTTGATTCGTCCACCGATTGACGTAATTCTGCAAGTTCTTTTCGAACATCTTTCAGTTCGTTTTGAATTTCGATGAGTTGCCGAAGAATAAAAACATCTGTTGTTTCATCGGAGGAAGGAATTGAAGGTTCCTGAGCAAAGAGCAGGAGGGGAAAGACCAGAAGGGATCCGAGTAGCCCTCCGACTATCCGCCACGTGAAAAATGTCGCAGAATTATTATGTAGTTTTGACATAGGTCCTCACTTTCCAGTGAAAGACCTTACTATTCTTTTTAAATAAAATAAAGAATATTGCCAAAATAATGGAACTCTATAAGACTTCAAATATAACGTGGACAGATATTGAGGATAATTATTGCCCCACCACATAATACGTTCAGAATTTTCCCTGCCTTTGCATGGCCTTCACCTAATAGTTCTAGTGATTCCCAGCTGAAGCAGGACACAAATTTTTGGGAAAGTAAGCGAAAAATTGGATTTGCGGGGTTTTGTGGAAGAAGTTGCTAAAATTCCACCAACTCCATGTTCTCATCAGGACGAACGTGTCCGCTCAGTTCATGGAACGGGATTAAACTTATGAAGAAAATGAAGAGGCGTTAAGAACGAATAAGGCTAGGCATGTAGAACGCTTCTCACGGCTTCCCCTATTTCTGCTGGATTTTTGACGACAATCACCCCAGCAGATTCTAAGGCGGCCATTTTATCGGCGGCGGTGCCCTTTCCTCCGGTAATAATGGCACCGGCATGGCCCATTCGTCTTCCGGGAGGTGCCGTTATTCCGGCAATGAAACTCACGACCGGCTTGGTCATCTCTTTTTGAATATAGGCGGCAGCCCGTTCCTCGGCATCTCCACCAATTTCCCCGATCATCACCACCGCTTCGGTTTCGTCATCCTCCTGGAACATATGCAACAAATCGATATATCCGGTTCCAATGAGGGGATCGCCACCGATGCCGACGCAGGTCGTTTCGCCAAGACCCAAATTGGTGAGCTGGTTGACGGCTTCGTAGGTTAAGGTGCCACTTCGTGAAATTACACCGACCCGCCCTTTTTTATGAATAAATCCAGGCATGATCCCGATCTTGCATTCCTCGGCCGTTATAATTCCCGGACAATTGGGGCCAATCAGACGCGTGGTTTTCCCATACAGTGCTCGCTGGACCCTCACCATATCATTGACCGGAATCCCCTCCGTAATGCAGATGATGAGCCATATCCCCGCATCGGCGGCCTCTAAAATCGCATCGGCGGCAAACGGAGGTGGCACAAAAATCAACGACGTGGTGGCTTCCGTCTTCTTGACGGCTTCCCGAACGGTATTAAACACGGGGATGCCCTCGACTTCTTGCCCGGCCTTGCCTGGCGTCACACCGGCCACGACCTGCGTTCCATATGCTTTGCATTGGGTCGCATGAAAGGACCCTTCTTTGCCGGTGATTCCTTGCACGACAACCCGGGTATTTTTATTCACCAAAATGCTCATGCCACGTCACCTTTCACCAATCAAGGAGAATAATCTCACAATCAGGTTGACTATTTCTTTTTTCTGAGAGCGACAATGCGTTGTGCCGCTTCCCAGAGGTCAGCGACCCCTTCCACTTTCAAGCCTGATTCAGCCAGAAGTTTTCGGCCTTCTTCCGCATTGGTTCCTTGAAGTCGAACGACAACAGGTAACTTGATGCCGACTTCTTTCGCCGCATCAATCACTCCATGGGCAATACGCTCGCAACGCACAATCCCGCCGAAAATATTAATGAATATGCCTTTGACCTTTTTATCTTTCAAGAGAATGCGAAACCCGGCTGCAACCGTCTCTTTCGTCGCCCCACCGCCCACATCCAAAAAATTCGCCGGCTCTGAACCCGCCAACTTGATGACATCCATGGTGGCCATTGCCAAACCCGCCCCGTTGACCATGCAGCCGATATCTCCATCAAGTTTGACGTAGTTCAAATTATTATTGCCCGCTTCGATCTCCAACGGTTCTTCTTCGTGTAAATCTCTGAACTTTTGAACATCGGGATGCTTAAACAGCCCGCTGTCATCAAAGGAGACTTTTCCATCCAACGCGACTAGACGCTTATCCGTGGTGACCACCAGTGGATTAATTTCCACAAGCGATGCATTTTTTTCCATGAACAGGCGATACAGGTTTTCCAACATTTGAAAAAACGGCTTCACCACAGCCGGCTCAAGCTCTGGTAGACCTAAGCCAAATGCCAGATTTCTTCCATTGTACGACTGGAATCCCACCGCCGGATCAATGGACTCTTTCAGCAATTTGTCCGGTGTATGTTCGGCTACTTCCTCAATGTCCATGCCACCTTCGGTACTGGCAATAAACGTCGGAAATCCTGATTCACGGTCAACCAGTAAACTCAAATATAATTCCTTAGCAATCCCTGCACCTTCTTCAATGAGGAGGCGCCGCACTTTTCGCCCCTTGGGGCCGGTCTGATGCGTAACTAAGGTTTTGCCGAGAATTTCCTTCGCCAGCTCAGGCACTTCCGCTTTATTTTTGGTCAATTTGACTCCGCCGGCTTTCCCACGTCCACCGGCATGGATCTGCGCTTTCACGACAAACACGGGGGTATCAAGAACTGAGGCCCATTTTTCAGCCGCTTTGACGTTTTTGATTTCCTTGCCTTTGGGTACAGGAATCCCAAATTGCGCAAAGAGCTGTTTGGCTTGAAACTCGTGAATATTCATAAATCCTCTTCGTAGGTTCTACAGCTCAAATCGGAACATTCGGCGATGACAATATCCCGGTTGGTGATCAATCGACTTGATAATTACTTGTTGGTGTAGGCCGGCAAGACCATGGGTGAGATGATGCCAGCGGACACATGATGCCGTTTGGCTTCCGCTCGAAACCGCTTCAGATGGTCTAATGTCAATGAACATTTCGGCAGAGACTTCGATCGCTCGGCTGCGAGAGTACCCGTCCGCTTCCCAAACACCATTAAGTCCAACAATGAATTTCCCATGAGCCGATTTCGCCCATGCAATCCCCCGGAGGCCTCTCCTGCCACAAATAAATTAGCCACCGGCGTTTCCCCATTCACATCAATCTTGACGCCCCCGTTTTGGTAATGCAGCGTGGGATAAATCAACACGGGGTCTTTCCGGATATCAACCTGGTAGCGCTCATACTGCCGAACCATCGCGGGAAAATGTTTATCCAATGTTCCAGGGCCATGTTCCACATCCAACAATGGTGTGTCGAGCCAGACTCCCACCCTTCCTGATGGTGTTCGAACGCCTCGGCCTTCTTCACATTCTCGAATGATCGAGGAGGACACGACATCTCGGGTATCCAATTCATTCACAAAACGCTCGCCATTCCCATTCACCAAATGGCCGCCCTCAGATCGAATGCCTTCTGTGACCAGCGCACCGACTAATTGTTCCGGATACACGCCACCTGAAGGATGATATTGGAAGGTATCGATTTGAACGAGGGGCACCCCGAGGCGATAGGCCAGAACCAGGGCATCCCCTGTCGCCCCGAAATGATTGCTGGTCGGAAAACCCTGAATGTGCAACCGGCCTATTCCGCCTGTTGCCAGGATCACCGTTTTGGCCGCAACGACGATGTACCGGTTGTTGTCTAAGTCCTTCAGCACCGCGCCGGTGCAGGCGCCCTTGGCATCGCTTAACAATTCCACCGCCGCGACAAATTCCAACAACGGAACCTTCTGGTTCAGCACTTCGTCTTTCAGCACACGCATGATTTCCAAACCGGTGTAATCGGAGCAGGTTAACAACCTGGCCTTTGAGCTTCCTCCCCCTTTTTTTACATGCAGATTTCCATCGGCATCCCGATCGAATAGGACACCCAATTCCAGCAGCCATTTCGCAATAGACGGTCCCTCTTCCACCATGACCTTTAACAACTGATGGTCATTTTTCATGTGCCCGCCCTTTAAGGTGTCCAAGAAATGCTGAACAGGCGAATCGTCCGAGCCGACGGCAATTTGCATTCCGCCTTGGGCCATGACCGAGTTGGAATCCCCGAGCCGCAACTTCGTGGCCAACAACACATTGGCACCCTGGGCATGGGCATGGAGCGCCGACGCACACCCCGCCCCTCCTCCACCAACGACCAGGACATCCACGGAATAATCAGGAGTAAGGTTAAGATCAGCCGGAACCGGGCTCTCCCCTTCCAACAGAGTCGCCACTTCGGTCACGGTTGATTCACCGGCATTCGGGCCAAAAATAATTGGCCGGTAGGCATGCGCCCGATGATCAGGATGGTATTTCTTGATAAGGCCGTCCCGTTCGGCTGGAGAAAGCTTGGGAAAACTTTTAGACCGGCGGACGTCTCGGGTTTGATGAACTAAATTTCTCTGATTGGTAAGTTCCATGGGAAAAGCGCAGAAAACTGTTCAGGTTGTGGCGGCGGTGGTATTTTGTAATTCCTCATCGGACAACTTAAGGATACGATCCCATTCCTGCTGAAAACGCCCATCGGTAATCTCTTGAATACGTGTCGCCAGACCTTCAGGTTTCTCGGTGAAATGTACGCCTTGGGCCCGACTGGCATAGAGCGCGACCAGGTTGGGAGCTATATCAGCAATACACACGGGCGCACACATTCCACACATCACACAATCCATGAACATTTCCGAGACCGCTTTAAAATCCCCAAACACGGCTTTCCACACCCCTTCCCGCACATCGATATGTTGCGGGCAGGCTTCTGTGCAGGCATTACAATTTCGGCACAAGGGGGCTTCAGGATAGAGGGTAAACAAATCCTGTTTGGGATCTTTGAGCTCAAGAAGATTGTAGGTCGCTTTTCTCGCTGGAAAAGCCGGCATGAACGAAAAGGACATGCCATCTTCAACTGCCATCGAGCACGCCAAACAGGTTTTGACCTTGGGATCGTCTTTCGTACGGTAATAGGTCGCACAGGCTCCACAAAAACCGCCTAGGCATCCAACCCCACGGATCACATCCTGCCCGGCATACCACAAGGCCTTGATCAGTGTAATACCCGCTGGAACCTGAAACGGCTTCCCTTCAATCTCCACCGTGACCATCTTGGGTTGGAGATTCTCTTCTTGATCCAGCGTGTTTTTTTTATCCAATGTGTCAGGCATAGCTTAGAGATAGTACCTTAAACTCTTAACAAATTTCTCGTGATGCGTTCCAATCACCTAGCCCCACTTAAATGAGGGGCAGGGTTAATTTAACGCATTCAATGCTGAACCAGCCTTAAACCACGTAAGCTGTTGTTCCGTCATACTATGATTGGCTTGAATGACCACTTCCTGCCCATCCTTCTTGTGAAGGACAACCTGAACCGGCTTACCTGGGGCAAGTCCACTTAACCCTTTCACACTGATCCGGTCTTCCTGTTCAATTTTGTCATAATCTTTCGGATCCGCAAATGTCAGTGCAAGGATGCCTTGCTTCTTGAGATTGGTCTCATGGATGCGAGCGAAACTTTTTGTCAGGACAGCTTGGACACCCAAAAATCGTGGAGACATCGCCGCATGCTCACGGCTGCTCCCTTCGCCATAGTTTTCATCCCCCACCACAAACGACCCCATCCCTTTTTCTTTATACCGCCTGGCGACTTGTGCAGGTGTCAAACCGGACTCCCCTGTTAGGACGTCATTGGCCTTGCCCGCTTCGTCTGCAAAAGCATTGTTGGCTCCAAGAAACATGTTGTCGCTGATCTTGTCCAAATGCCCTCGAAATTTAAGCCACGGACCCGCCGGAGAGATATGATCGGTGGTCGTCTTCCCTTTGGTCTTAATCAATAAGGGCAATTTTTCAAAATCTTTTCCATCCCATTTTGGAAAGGGTTTCAATAATTGCAATCGCTCGCTGGTTGGAGGAATGTCCACCTGAAGCTTGGAACCATCCTCCGCAGGGGGGACCAAGCCTTCTTCCCCTTTTGCAAATCCCTTGGCAGGCAATTCATCTCCCTGAGGCGCTTCAAACTTAAAGTCTTTTCCATCTGCCGTTTTCAATGTGCTATTGATTGGATCAAAGCCCAAATCACCGGAAAATGCATAGGCCGTCACGACTTCGGGACTGGCCAGGAAGGATAATGTCTCACTCACTCCATCATTTCGGCCAGGAAAGTTTCGATTGAACGTACTGACAATTGAATCAGCTTTGCCTTTTACGGCATCCGAGCGTTTCCATTGCCCAATACAGGGTCCACAGGCATTGGCCAGGACGGTTGCACCCATGTTTTCAAAAGTCTCCAAAAATCCTTCACGCTTCATGGTGTGGTAAATCCGTTCCGATCCCGGGCTGACCAGGAAAGCGGTTTTGGCTTTAAGGCCTGCTTGCAACCCTTGTTTGGCTATATGTGCCGCACGACCGATATCTTCATAAGAAGAATTCGTACAGCTTCCGACTAATGTCGCTTTTAACTGAACGGGATAGCCTTTCTCTTTGGCCTCTGCTGCCATTTTGGAAATAGGCCGCGCCAGATCAGGCGTATGCGGTCCCACAACATGAGGCTCAAGAGTGGACAAATCGATTTCAACGATTTCATCAAAATATTTTTCCGGAGACTGATAGACTTCAGGATCCGCAACCAACATGTCCCGATTGGCTTCGGCTAATTTGGCTATATCGGCGCGCTCGGTGATATTTAAATACGCCACCATTTTTTGGTCGAAGGGGAAAATAGAAGTCGTGGCGCCCAACTCAGCACCCATATTGGTTATCGTACCTTTTCCTGTCGCACTGATGGTTTCAGCTCCAGGGCCAAAATACTCGACGATCTTATTAGTGCCACCCTTCACCGTCAGGAGGCCACAAATATACAGAATGACATCTTTGGGCGAAGCCCAGCCACTCAGCTTTCCGGTTAGCTTCACGCCAATGAGTTTTGGATGAAGGACCTCCCATGGAAGACCCGCCATGACTTCACCGGCATCGGCTCCACCGACACCGATCGCTAACATTCCCAACCCGCCACCGTTTGGCGTGTGTGAATCGGTTCCAATAATCAATCCGCCAGGGAACGCGTAATTCTCTAACACCACCTGGTGGATGATCCCGGCCCCAGGCTTCCAGAATCCGATTCCATATTTTTTCGCGGCCGACGCCAGAAAATTATACACTTCCTTGTTTTCATCACACGCGCGTAAAAGATCCTTTTCCGAACCTACTTCAGCCCGGATCAAGTGATCGCAATGGATGGTACTCGGAACAGCAACTTTATCCTTACCCGCTTGCATAAACTGCAACATGGCCATTTGGGCTGTCGCATCCTGCATCGCCACTCTATCGGGACGAAGGGCCAACATGGCCTTTCCGCGTTCCCAGACTTGCGTATCGAAATTATCTGCATGGCTGACCAGGATCTTCTCTGTCAGCGTGAGAGGACGTCCAAATGCTTTGCGAGCTTTGTCCACAATTCCCGGCATTGAAGTATAGAGTTTTTTGACCATTTCTAAGGACATAGCACCATCTCCTGGGTTCGGTTCAATATGGATAAGATTCGACCAAGAAAGCCCACTTACACCAGCATTACTTTAACGGTGGCACCTCGCGACGTTTCGGAGAGGCATAATTTACCAGATAGTCAAATAACCGGATGAGCCGACTCCCTTGCTTCTTTTGATCTGTCCAATGGCCAATCATTCCGATGGTTCGCGACAAAATGAAAAACCCATTGAGGCTATCCACCGGAAATCCGATATCGACTAACACCGCCGCCATGGTTCCATCCACGTTGAGAATGAGATTATCTTTTTTGACAGCGGTAATTTTTTCGACTTCCAAGGCAAAATCCAAGTGCGGAGTGGCCATATTCAAACTTTTTACGTACCCAACCAACTCCTTCACCCGCTTATCTGGGTTTTTCAAGCTTTTGACGCGATGACCGATTCCCGGAACCGGACCCACATTTTTCTTCATGTAGACCAGGAAATCATCGACCGAAAGTTTGTTGTCGATCGCGTACTTGAACCATCGCCCCGCGTCCGTCACCGCGCCACCAAATCGTGGACCGATCATAATCATCCCGGCCGCCACCGCTTGAGATAACCCGATTCCAGCACAAGCCGCAATAATCGTTGTCAGGGCTCCACTTACACAAGGACCATGATCCGCAGACAGCATGATAATTCGTTTTATGATTTCAGCTTCCTGCTTGGAGACAAGGCGATTATCCCACAGTAATCCAATAATATGAGGGATGTCATATCCGTTATTGATTAGTTCAGAAGCCGGATAGCCTTGATAGAGTGGTTCATCACCACGATCGTCACTGATTGTCGACCGAATCAGGGGGGTCACCAACACTTCCCCCTCTTTCATACTCTCTTGAACAGTTTTGGGGAGCTTCGGCATGTCCGCCGGAGCCAGATCAGGGATGGGCTTGACCTGTCCGCTTTTCAGCAACTCTTCGTGGGTAGCCTTGATGGCCGGTCCCAGAGCACCAAAGGTTTCAGGCACTATGGCACCAGCTTTTTTCAGCGCTTCAGACTTTGCCCGAGCAGACCCTTCACCCTTCAATCCTTCTTTTGCCCCGGCATGCCCGAACTTCATCCCCTTTGGAAGACTCTCCTGACAGAAGCCTGACACGACCGCAAGTAATTTAATCCTTCGCTTCTTAGCCCCGTACCATTCGGCGGCGCGCTCTTCCAAATCTCCGCCCATTTCTCCAACAATCACCACCGCCTTGGTCTGAGGATCGTTTTCAAACATTTCCAGATAGCTGACATAGTCGGTTCCCGGATAGGCATCACCGCCAATACCGATCGCCGTCGTAATGCCATCTGCGAACTGGGAACAAATCCAAATAATCTCGTTTGACAATCCCCCGGACTTGGTGACCACGCCGAAGGAACCAGGACGATACAGTTTGCACGCCACCAAATTGTCAAACGCGCCACCGATCACTCCGAGTCGACATTCTCCTGCAGACACCACACCAATAGACGAAGGGCCATTAAAAGTCTTTCCAAGCTTGCGGGCATGCTTGCCCAGAAGTTTGGCATCTTTTTCCGGCACCCCTTCGGTAATCATGGAGACCGTCTTAATATGCGAGTCATTCAACGCTTCCATGGTTCCCGCATAGGCCCGATCCGCTCCGATGTATACCAAACTGGTATTTATCTCCGGATGGTTGGCGGTCGCCTCGGCGACGGTTTTGTATATGGGGATCATCACTAACTCGGTCCCGCAAATGATTTCGTTGGTCTTCCCCGCATCAGGGGGATACACAAACGCAGAGACATTTAACGGTTGTTTGATCATGTACCGGAACTCAGCCATACGACGAGCGGCATTCACACCGGCCAGCCCACCTTGAATCACGACATGCGTATCTTTTGTTGCAAGAATACTCATCGAAGCGGTCTCCTACATCCTCAAGGTCAAATAGGTTATTTTGCGGCCATGGCCATATCGACAATGTCCGTTAATGGCGTTTTGCGGTCGAATACCTGGATATCAAAACCCTCATCCTGAAGGGCACGCATGGCGGCTAGTCCTTGCAGTTCATTTGGCCCACCCCGGCGCACCCAAATTTTGACACCCTGAAGCTTGCCTTCCGCTTTTGCTTTACGAAACGCGTTGATAATTCCTCCAAACGTCTTTTTGACATCGGTAAAATTCGCAATGGCTCCACCCACAATAATATGCTTAATACCAGGCAAAGAGCAGACTTTTTCAGTCAGAACTTCCACTGCCCAGTCCGGTGGATCGCCGGAATATTCTGCATAATTCGCAAGTTTCCCACCACGGGCTACCACAGCATCTGAATAATAGACGCTGGCTCCCCCACCGGCTGGTAACATCGCAATATTGCCTCCGGGAATCTCAATAAGCTTGACCGAGCCCTTTACTTTGGCATCAACCGCCATGACTTCTTCTTCATTTTTGGTATAGGCGCGACCAAATTCCGCCGCAAACGGGAAGGTCCAGTCTTTATGCCGGAATTTGGCATCACCGTCCAGGAGGGTCACCGCATCAAGAGCCACAAGTTCTCCCTGGCCGCTAAGCACAACAGGGTTCACTTCCACGTATTGGGCATCTTCATTTTCAAAACAGGCATGTAATTTTTTCAGAAATTCAGCCATTTTGGCCGCCGTGTCACCGGAAAACCCGGCATCTTTCACCAGGGAGGAAAGCGCAGAATCAGTGAGAGTTTCCCCCGTTTCTATAGAAACATGCTTGACCTTATCCCAATTAGATTCCACTTCGATGCCGCCACAGGTTGCCACCAAGAGGTCCACCCCATCACGAGTCGATTTGGCTGCGGCATAATATTCTTCTTTGTGATCAACCGCCTCGGAAACAATCACCTGCCTAATCGTCAGTGTTTCCATTTTTTTGCCAAGCATCTCCCGCACAGCCGCTTTCGCCGCCGTTAAATCCAAGCCAACCTTAACTAATCCCAATTTAAAACGAGAGCCAAGGGCTTCATGGGCTTTGACCACTAGTTTACTTTTTTGGAGCCAATCATTGACCTGGGATAATTGGTCAAATTCATCACTTGAGGTCACGACAGCATAGTTGGGAGTTGAAATTCCCCATTTTCGCAGTAGACCCATTCCAGGGCCTTCAAGAACTTTTGCCATAATCCAACCCTTCCTTCAGGGACTCATCATGATGGTTAAGGACAAACGTAGCATAACCCGCCTTCCGCACGGAACGGTGCATTGTACGAATGCCCTCATCCCGCTGCAATCAATCAAAAGACCCATGGCTCCCCTTTCAAAAGTCCCATTGTCATACCATAACCGAGCCCCATGGGAACATCACGCCAACCCAAATTGCAAAACCTATTTAAAATTAGATAGTTGGAATGATATTTACGCTATACCTTCCTTACACCACAAATCCCATCAATTTTCGACTCTAGATATTTTGCCTTCTGAGCCAACTACCGGTTGAAAGCCTCGTTAGAACACATGGAGCATCAGGACGTGGAAAATAATATTGTCAGGATGCCAGCTGACTTCTGCGAGTGAGTTGGTAAAGAGACCCCATTTTTCCTACCCCAGCACCTTTTCGCGGAGGCCAGTTGAGGGGGATTTCATCTATTACCACGATAAACTTCTCGTTGAATCCACGTTCGATGGTATCCCACCCCAGTCTATTTGGATCACAAAAAAGGCCTTTTCCCCCTGGGGCAAGCATTTGTTCTAGCACATGTGAAATATTCGCTAAAATTTCTTCGTCATAAAAAACTTCACTGCCTAAGACCAAATCATAAGGTTCTTTTGGTTCAATCGTCTTCGACCAATTCAACAGACATGTGTCAAAATTGCTGATATGATTCCGACGGCAGGAATCCTTTACCGCTTCAAGGGTAATCGGCACCATATCTGAAAACATGGTGAATGCCCCGAGCTGAGCAGCCACGACTCCGGCCACCCCTGTCCCACAACCAATTTCCAGAACCCTGGCCCCTTGCAGTTTTGTTGGGAAAAACTGCTCAATGAGATATTCTGATAAGGCCACCGCCGAAGGCCAAATTCGATCCCAGTACCCCCATCCTAGGGATTCGTCATCCCTCGCATCTAATGGGGTTTCAACAGAGATGTCCCGCTTGGTCTTACAGACAATGGGAACATCCCCGATTTTGGAAAGGGTCACGACTTTCACATGACTCACACAAATACCTCCTCTCCCCAAAAAAATCGAGCCGGGCTCCGTTCGGAACCCGGCTCGTTGCACACATCCCCAGTATAAAAAATAATACCGGAAGACCAGCCTACGTTTAGAACCTAGGCTAAGCGACCCAAGATGCTATTAAGAGTTGCGCTGGGACGCATGGCGACCATAACCTTTTTCGGATCAGGACGATAATACCCGCCAATATCCTGAGCCCGCCCCTTTGCCGCTTTCATCTCTTCAAGTATGGTATCGATTTTGGATTCCAACTCTTTTGCGATCGGGGCGAATTGCTTTTTCAAGTCCTGATCATCATCCTGAGCCGCCAGTTCTTGCGCCCAATACAAGGCCTCGTACACATGGCTTCCCGCATTATCCAACTCTCCCAATTCACGTCCAGGTGATTTCCGGTTGTCCATGAGCTTTCCAGTGGCCTTGTCCAACGTATCCGCCAGGATTTTTGCTTTTTTGTTATTTTTGGTTTGACTTAAATGCGCAAACGATTCGGCCAACGCGAGAAACTCTCCGAGTGAATCCCAGCGCAAATGTCCTTCTTTGACAAATTGCTGTACATGCTTCGGCGCGGATCCTCCGGCCCCCGTCTCAAACAGTCCCCCACCATTGATCAAGGGAACGATGGACAGCATTTTGGCGCTTGTACCCAGCTCCAAAATCGGAAACAGGTCAGTGAGATAATCCCGAAGCACATTTCCAGTGGCCGAAATGGTATCGAGACCGTCCTTCGCGCGTTTGAGTGAGAATTTCATGGCATCCACAGGCGCCATAATCTGAATGTCCAACCCTTTTGTATCATGATCTTTCAAATAGCGATTCACTTTTGCAATCAGCTGCTCATCATGTGCCCGATCTTTATTTAACCAGAACACTACAGGAGTTGATGACGCTCTGGCTCGCTTCACAGCCAGCTTCACCCAATCTTGAATGGGAATATCCCTAACCGTACATGACCGAAAGATATCGCCTTTTTCCACTTCCTGTCGAAGAATGGTCTTGCCCGCTCCATCAATAATACGGATGGTCCCATCGCCCGGCGCTTCGAAAGTCTTGTCGTGAGATCCGTACTCCTCGGCTTTTTGTGCCATCAGACCGACATTCGGCACGCTCCCCATCGTCGCAGGATTGAATTCACCATGCTTCTGGCAGAATTCAATGACCGCCTGGTAAATGCCGGCATAACACCGGTCTGGGATTATGGCCTTGGTATCATACTCTTTGCCATCCGGACCCCACATTTTCCCAGATGTCCGAATCGCCGCCGCCATCGAGGCATCAATGATGATGTCACTCGGCACATGAAGATTCGTAATACCCTTGTCAGAATCCACCATTGCCAAAGCAGGGCCATTCTTCAGTGCCTCCTGAATGTCCGCTTTGATCTCCTCTTGTTGGGCGGCGGGCAATTTGCCAATTTTGGCATACACATCCCCAAGCCCATTGTTCGGATTCACCCCCAGTTCACTAAAGACCTGCTCATGCTTCTTAAACACATTTTCAAAAAAGACCGTCACGGCATGGCCGAACATGATGGGATCCGACACTTTCATCATGGTCGCCTTCAAGTGCAACGACAACAGAATGCCGCTCTTTTTGGCGTCTGCAATTTGCTCCTTAAAGAATTCTCGCAACGCGTTCACGCTCATTTTCGTGGTATCGACCACATCGCCTTCGTCGAAAACCACATTATCTTTCAATACCTTGACCGTTCCATCTTTCGCCATGAATTCAATGCGTCCCTTGCCAGCCGCTTGCTCCGTGATGGTCGCTGATTTTTCGTTACCGAAAAAATCTCCGTCGGACATGTGGGCCACATGGGTTCGCGACTCTTTAGTCCACTTTCCCATCCTATGAGGGTTCTTTTTGGCATACTGCTTGACCGAAGCTGAAGCCCGACGATCGGAATTCCCCTGCCGCAATACGGGGTTGACCGCGCTTCCTTTTACTTTGTCATATCTGGCTTTAATGTCCTTTTCGTCATCGGTTTTAGGATTTTCCGGATAGTCAGGAATCGCATAACCCTGAGATTGCAATTCAGTAATTGCACCCTTAATTTGTGGGAGGGATGCACTGATGTTCGGCAATTTAATGACGTTGGCATCGGGCTTCTCAACCATTTCACCTAATAGCGCCAAATCATCCGGTTGCCGTTGCTCCGGCTTGAGTTTGTCAGGAAATTGCGCAAGAATTCTTCCCGCAAGAGAGATATCTTTGGTGCCAACAGTCACACCTGCCGCTTTAGCAAAAGACTGAATGATTGGAAGAAACGATCCGCTGGCCAGCTCAGGCGCTTCATCAACTTTCGTGTAAATAATGTCTGGTTGTACACTCATGGCATTTACCCCGTTAAAAGTTAACTATGAACACATTTTTTCCTGCAAAGACCTCGCTCCAAGCACATCATTTAGGATCTCACCCACCAGGTAGAGAATGAAATTTGTAAACCAATCCCCATGCCGTGACAAGAAGTAAGGCATTGTAAGAATGGTTTCACACTTCTGCAATCAATCAAAGGACCCATGTGGATACGAATCAAAAGTCTCATGCAAGATGCGGAAAAAGGGGAAGTTTGCGAGAAACTTTAACCGAAAAGTAAAACTCCACTAGAAACAGGAAGTGAGTGGGATTATTGAGAGGAAGTCTTGCAAGGAATTTTATTGAGATGTATCAGTCGAGAAATTGGAAAGTCTTAGAGAGACCTTAGAGGAGTTGTTGCCAACTGAGGGTAGCAACAGGAAGCACCCGAAGGGACGCGCCGATCGGACAGGTATCCAAAGTCATCTTCACCTCGCCATTCAGTATCTGCACCTGATCCGCCAAGAGGGCACCCTGAATGACTGAAGTCCCGATTCCACCATCAAACGTGACTTGTCCAGTAACGACGATGAGGCCTTCCCAATGAAAAGGGGAGGAAATGTTCAGGTTCCCCCTTACCAACAGGATGCCATATCCATTGAGATTCTGAATGGCAAGCCGGCTCGAAAATCCCCCTGCAAGCGGTTCGGCATACAACTGGGCAGGATTCCCCGGCGCCCCAATATTCACACCGATAAGATCTCCTGAAATAACCTGCGCGCCTCGCTTGAGGCTATCCAGAGTATTCACCAAATCCAGGGCATCCATGCCCACTTGTGGCATCGGAGGATTACCTGTGAAAGTGGCAGTTCCTGCCAATGCACCTGCAGGGCCCAACCACACTGGAGGCCTTCCTCCTGGCAGGAGGCCACAGGTATCAAAGCCTTCCACGACAGCGGTTCCGCCAGCAAATACGACCTGACTATTCGCATATACCGGTGCCAGCAATGGGGGGCCAGAGGGGTGCGCCACCTCCACCTGAATCAGGGAGATGGCTCCTTCTACCTGACCCTGGCTGATGATGATTTCGACGGGAGAATATGGTGTGGGATTTGCTGCCGTAAATGACGTGGGCATCAGTCCGCTTCCTGTCGCAAATCCAAAGAAGACCACGTTGCCTCGGTTATTAGTGGAATGGGTCGCGGTGCTTCCATCCTCATCTTGATAGTGAGGGGTCAGAGAACTGTGCCCCGCCCGTTCCGCATCATACTCGGTTTTATGACGAATCTTAGTCCAATAAGGAAGAGTCGTTTGCACACTATTGGGAAGAACTGCCGTATTGCTGAGATTTCCATTCAGAGGGAAATAGTTGGTGAACAGCCCTGAATATTCCTGATCATCCTGTGATTTCCAGTCGGAGGTGGACAACACATAGGCAGACCAATTTGCTTGCAAGATGGGAGAAGGATCGCCGAGATGCCCTGAATTTGATAGAGAGGAACCACCTAAACGAATGGCGGTTTCTGCGATGCCCGCCTCTGCGGCATAGAACGTGGCCATCGACCTTCGGAAATTTCCACTGATTTGTAAATCGGTGGACGTGGCAAACAGAATCGTCGCACCCATTATTGTGGAAATAGCGACCAACAACAAGGCGGCAATGAGCGCTCCACCCATGGAGTTAAGACAAGGCCTTATTCCTACATGCCTATTTTGTCCGATCATGATTGTCTATTTCTTACCGTAATTCGGGAGTGGAGAGTTACTGTTCGATATCCACCGTTCTTGGCATACTGTGGATCAGGCCGTGACGTTCGAGCTGTCACCGAAATTCCCACTTGTCGTATGGCTTTGGAATTCGTGGTAGGGTTTCCACCCTGATCAAGATAGTCTATGACAAACGCTTCAATGTCCTCACCAAACGGTTGATTACCTCCACCGGTATTACGCCGGAGCAGGTGGGTCGTGGCATCATAGACAAAAACGATTGATTCATTGGCATCGCTGATGAAGCCATTTCCATTCAAATCGGCCTTAATAGAGAGCTTGCCTGGATCATACGTGATGCCTTCAAAATCATTTGTAAGATCGGAATCATGATTCACTCCTCGGGGATCATAGCCGGCCATCAGGATTTCCCTGGTCACCAAATCTACCACCACACGAGCCTGTTGCTGCATGTCCAAGACATGCTCTCGCACGCCCTGAGCCTTGAGTTCTTGAATATACAGGGCATAGACCACACTCACCGTCAGGAGACTCAGTCCCAGGGCAACCACAACCTCAACAAGCGTATATCCCTGCTGGGACCATTTTGAAATACCTGGTATCTGCTTATTCATTCTTACCGGGTGAGAAAGGTGGTCAGTGCGGTGGAATGCGCATCATGGTCCCATCGCACTTCGACGGTGACCGTGTGCAACCCGGCTAATGGAGTGTGCGGTTGAATGATGACTGTGCGTTGATGATGCATCGCACCGGCAATCGAGCCATAGGGTTCTGAATTGATCCATGGGTCGGTTAACGAAATAGGCACTCCACCCCGACGCACGTCTTCTATTTTTTCCTGGGCGAGTGTGACAGCTCTGGTCATTTTTTCACTTGCGGACATGCCTGTATGGGCAACAACGGAATAGCCTGCAAAACCAAGGAGTGCCATGAAAACCACCACCAAAGCCATGAGCACTTCTAATAAAGAGAACCCTCGTTGATCACGAAGACACACCCCTACCGGATATCGCTCATGAATGTTGGCGTTCATTTAAGACTTCACTTTTACCCGTCCGGTAATGCTGACGGTAATAATTCGCTTTCCGGCAGAATTGGAAAGTGTAATAGAAGCTAAGCTGGACGCCGTTCCTCTTGGCAGAAAGGAGGGATTGTTGGATGCCGTCAATTTGACATCTCGATAGCTTTCTTGAATATCGCGAGTGACAAGATGCTCACCTGGGTCGGACTTTCCATTATTGTTATCATCATCCAATAACTCATACCGATGACTATCCTGAAAGAAGACTCGTTGCCTATTCCGCTCAACCACCGCCTTCATTTTTGCTCCTAAAAGGTCGGAGGTCACCTGTCTGGTTGCTCCATTCAATCGCCAATGAGGTAACTGGGATACCAACCAGGTTTGGGCTAACATCAAGACGACCCCGATAATGCCAAGCACGATAATCAATTCAGTGAGGGTAAAACCTCTGGTACACCAAAGAGACCTCTTCAACCCTCTTATCCCTCTTACAGTGACGACTTGAACCGACTCCATGTGGTCGTACCTGCCTTACAGGATTCGTTGGGTACTTATAACAAGCCATGAAAATACCAGTGCCATAATTCCGTTCCCCATACCACCGCGATCAGGCCCCCGAGCGCTAAATAGGGTCCGAAAGGAATGTATTGGCCTTTTTGAAGAACCCTCGTGGCCAGCAACACTATCCCGATAACCGCTCCCACCACTGATCCCACCATCAAGGTGAGTATGGCCTGTTGCCATCCCAAAAAAGCTCCAACCATGGCCAAAAATTTTATATCGCCTCCCCCAATGCCTTCTTTCCCGAACAAGAAGGGGCTGACCCACGCAAGAGCTAGTAAAAACCCGCCCCCCACTAAAATACCCACAAGCGAATTGCCCCAGCCTGTCGGTAACAGGAAAGATGCGCATAAGAAGCCAACCACAATTCCCGGCAATGTAATCACATCCGGAATGATTTTGTGGTCCCAATCAATCCAGGCCACCACAAGGAACACTGATACTAATCCCGCATACACAAGCGTTGGCCACGTAAGCCCAAACCGCCACACCACCAGGAGATAGCCTAAGCCATTGGCCAACTCAATAATGGGATACCTTGGGGGTATATCCCCATGGCAAGAACGACACCTCCCCAGCAACCAGACAAAGCTCAAAAGAGGAACATTGTCATACCAGCATATCTGCCTTCCGCAATGAGGACATGCCGACCGAGGAGCCACCACTGATTGTCCCTTTGGTACTCTGTGCACACATACTGTCAAAAAACTTCCAAAGATCGTTCCCAGAATAAAGACGCTCGGCCAAACAATCCAGTGAAACATAAAAGTCACATATTCCGTAGTTAATTCGACTAGGGTGAGTTTACGTACGCTTTCGGTTTACAATCCTAAAATGACCTGATATTCTCCCTTAGATAATTCGCCTAGAGAAAATGCCTGAGGTACCCATGACCAACCAACTGAAACCGGAAAAATTGGACATGCCGCCTATTAAGCGAAAACGCCCGGAGGCGCTGACTCAACGCGAGCAAGAAATCCTGCAACTCATCTGGTCAGGATTGAAGAATAAAGAAATTGCACAGCAGTTAAAAATTAGCGTCAAAACAGTCGAAGCCCACCGGGCCAATATGATGAAGAAAGTTCGGGTTTCTAATGCCGCCCAACTGCTCAATGCCGCAATTCAGGAAGGCCTGATTCAGATAAAATAGTTTGTTCATGGCTCTTATCGTTTCTGAGTCCGTTGGCGAACTGCCTCAAAGAGTGTCACTGCTACGGCAACTGACAAATTCAGCGAGTTCATTTTTCCAAACATCGGTATCCTCACTTGTTGGTCGCATTTTTTCAGGACAATCGGCCGGATTCCTTCTCCTTCACTTCCAAACACCAGTGCGACAGGCTCCAGGTAGTCGACCTCTGAATAGGGTTCAACTCCTTCCGGGACCAATGCCACGGTCCTGATGTCCCGCTTCTGACATGTTTCGAGAAACTTCCCCGTATTGGCTACCCGCGCAATTGAGACATGCTCTAAAGCTCCAGCGGATGATTTGGCAACCCCCCCCGTCAGCCCCACGGCCCGGTGCTTAGGGATAACAATTCCATCTCCACCGGCCGCCTCTACCGAACGGACAATCGCGCCTAAATTATGTGGATCCTGAATTTGATCTAACACCACTAATAAGGCAGGAATCGGTCTAAGAGAAAGGAGGTCCAGCAACTCCTCTCCCTCCAGATACTCTTTGGCGGAAACCTGAGCTACCACGCCCTGATGATGTCGATCACCAGCTAAGCGATCTAAACGCTCCCGTGATTCGACGGCCAGGGAAATACCACGTTCCCTTGCCAATTTTACAATGGGAAGAAATCGGCCATCAGCCCGAAGAGTCCAAATTCGTTGGACGGGCCGAGACTGCGAGTGGAGAGATTCTAGAACCGCATGAAACCCGTACACCGTTGCCGGGGGTTCATCGCTTCCATCGTGTGGTGCCATCGGATCGGTCTTCCAGGATGATGCCTTGTTCGGCTAATTCTTTTCTGATGGTATCGGCGGTAGAAAAATCTTTCTGGGCACGGGCTTCATTGCGTAGGCGGATTTTTTCTTCGATCCATTTATCAGTTGTACCAACAATGCCGTTGATAGGAAGAGCGGTCTCCTCAGATTTAGCCACTCCCAGGCTGCCTACAATTAAATTCCATTTACTCACTGTAATTTGAAATAGACCCAGGGTTTCCCCATAGACTTTAAGGGTTTCCAAGATGATTTTCTGCGAATTATCAGACAGTCCCTTGCCAAGCAATCTATTAATAGTGCCTCGAATTTCATTAAATGCTCCCAGGGCCTTTGGTGTATTAAAATCATCATTCATGGCCAATGTGAATTTCTCAGTAAAGTCTTTGAAAGGAGTTTCCCAATCCTGGGCACTCTCAATTTCAGGCTTAGAACTAGATTCCTCAAGCCGTTGAAATAATCCATAAAAATTATCTAATGCTGCTTTTGCTTCGTTGATGGAATGATCTGAAAAACTCAGATCGTTTCGGTAATGTGTTGATAAAAACAAATAACGTAGGCATTCAGCGGTAACGGGTTCGGAATGCGGCGATTTGTCAAAAATCTCGCGTATAGTGAAAAAATTGCCAAGCGATTTTGACATTTTTTCTTTGTCCACGGTCACAAACCCGTTATGTACCCAAAACCGCGCAAACTCCTTGCCCGTATAGGCAGAGGATTGGGCAATTTCATTTTCATGATGAGGGAATATGAGATCCTTACCCCCACCATGAATATCAAAGGTGGGGCCTAGCTCAGCCACTGACATCGCCGAGCATTCGATATGCCACCCAGGACGTCCCTTTCCCCAGGGGCTGTCCCATCCAGGTTCACCAGGCTTTGCAGTTTTCCATAAGGCAAAATCCATGGGATCTTGTTTTCGGGTATTAACCTCAATCCTGGCGCCGGCCTGTAGTTCTTCCAATTTTTTTCCGGACAGTTGGCCATAAGAGGAAAAATTCTTGACGGAAAAATAGACATCCCCTTCTAGCTGATAGGCCACGCCCTTGTGAATCAAGCCTTCAACCATGTGAAGTATATCCTGAATATGTTCGGTGGCTCGAGGTTCTGCGGAGGGCTTCCTAATGCCCAATGCCCCCATGTCTCGGTGAAAATTCTGAATATACCGGTGGCTGATTTCCTGCCAGGGGACATCTTCTTGTTTGGCACGATTTAAGATTTTGTCGTCGATATCGGTGAAGTTCCTCACATATTTCACTTTGTAGCCAGCAAATTCAAAATAGCGTCGGATCATGTCGAAAGTCAGTGCACTTCGAGCATGGCCTAGATGGCAATCATCGTAGACGGTCACACCGCAGACGTACATGCTGATCTGCCCTGGGATCAACGGAACAAAGATATCCTTTTTCTTGGTCTGGGTGTTATAGAGAACAATCGACATTATTTATAGCTCTCAGGTAGAAGTCTTTTGTGCTAGTTTTTGTCCCTGATGTTTCACAATCCAAAAACCCAGGATCAACAGAACGATGAATACGATTGAGAAAAGATTGAAATATTTTTCGATGCTATCTTTTATCCATGGGCCGAAGAATTGAATGGCGCCCGCCACCAGAAAAAAACGCCCGCCTCGACTCACTATCGAAGCCACCATAAAGGTTTTGAAATCAACATAAAAGGCTCCGGCCCCTATCGTAAAAATTTTATAAGGGATTGGGGTGAATCCGGCAATAAGGATTGCCCAGCCTTCATACCGTTGAAAATACTGATGCACAAGATCCATTCGATCTTGCCCCATGATTTTTTTTAAAACGGGTTGCCCTCCATACCAACCAATACCATAACCCAAAGCCCCTCCAAGAACTGACCCAACTGTAGCCACCGTGGCAAACCACCAGGCATTTACAGGACTGCCAAGCGTCATGGCAATTAATAACACATCAGGAGGGAGCGGGAAGAATGAGGATTCGGCTAAAGCCAAGCCAAAGAGTGCAGGAACTCCATAGGGCGAATCAGCCCAGGACAGCATCCAGTCATATAATTGTTTGACCAAGTCCATGGCAATGGAACCAAAAGCTAATAGATAATATTTACCAAAATGGGCTAGAGGATTATCAATCCCTTTTTATTTTCGTCAATTTCCGAACAGATGAAACATGAGTTCCTTTTTTGGGTGAAAAAGTTTTTACCCAACTCTTCAGCCTATTGAGCGCCACGTAATCCGTTAAATCTAAATGCAAAGGAGTGACTGAAACCAGGTTCTTTTCCATCGCATCATGGTCGGAGGGTTTTTTTCTGGCCCACGATTGTCGTTCCCCAGCGATCCAGAAATAGGACACTCCCCTGGGGTCAATTTTTTCCACCACTGGCTTATGATACCGTCGTTGGCTCAAACTCGTGAACTGTAGGCCGGCAATCGCTTCCATTCTTGAGCCAGGAACATTCACATTGAGAATCGTCCCTTCCGGCAAACCTGATTTTAAAATCCGCTCCGCCAGTTGAACCGCATAATGGGCAGCCATTGCATAGGATGCTTTTGGGCAATCTTCTAAGGACACTGCCAGGGATGGAATACCATGGAGCATGCCTTCCAACGCGCCTGCCACCGTACCCGAGTTGGTGACGTCATCTCCCAGATTCCACCCCTTATTAATTCCCGAGACCACAAGAACAGGCACGTTCGTTTCTAAAAGCTTGCAAATGGCCAGAGTGACACAATCTGCCGGAGTCCCATTCACGGCATACCACCGCGGCCGAATTTGCCTTACCCGCAATGGTTTATGCAGCGTCATCCCCCGCCCTACTGCATTCTGTGTTTTCTCTGGGGCGACAACCCAAACTTGTCCCAATGCCTTCATGGCTTTGGCAAGGGCCAGAATGCCAGGCGAACCAATGCCATCATCATTGGTTACGAGAATTCTTCCCGGTTTCACAGAAGGTATATTGTCCTGAATAGTTGAAATGATACAGAAAGGCCCGCCCCAATTTCTTTGGGGCGGGCCTTAGAATTCTCAATTGTTGGACAATTGAATTAAATACTTTTCATAAATTCTGCAACGGCCTTCGGATCGGCCGCACCCATAATGGCTGAAGGAGGAACTGTATTGGACTTTTTACCAGTCAGACCACATTCCACTTCATCCGTAATCATTTCAACCGGCATCGACATTCCCCCGTAGACATGTGGGCCAGCCACAATTTTTGCGTTGGAGAATCCATAAATTGCCGTAGCTACATCTTTAGCTAACCACCCGACATAATTAAACTCGGGAATGACTATAAGCTTGGCATTACCACACAGCTTCCTCAGTTCATTTGTTGGAAAAGGTCGCAAGGAACGAATTTTGATCAATCCAGCTTTAATACCTTTTTCCTGACATTGTCGAACTGCTTCGCGAGATTGGGCGGCTGCACTCCCAGAAGCTACAAGGAGAACATCTGCGTCTTCCACGTCCTGGGCTTCTAACAATCCATCCATATATTGATTAATATATTTCCGTGAACGTTCAACGCCAGCCCATACTTCCTGCTGCCACACCGCGTGAATATTATAGGCCATAAAATTAGATTTTTGAACTGGAGCATCACGAGACAGTCGAGCTGGAGGGTTCTCCGCATCCAGGACCGGTACCGACCCTCGGTAAGGATCTCGAGGTGGGAGCTTAAGGCTACGATCCGGCATCGCACAATATCCGCGAGCATGAGTCACAAAAAATCCATCACAACAAACCCCTACCGGGAGCGTGACATCATTTTTTTCACTGATAATAAAGCCCTTCATAATAAAATCGAACAGGTCCTGTTGATTTTCAGCATGAAAAACGAGCATTCCGCTATTTAAAAGATAGGCAATTTCAATATTATCGGGTTGGATAGCCAGCGGAGCATTGACGACTCTGCAGGTAAACATGCAAACGGCGGGAAGACGGTGACCAGCCCACGAAACGATGGGTTCAAGACCTCGTAATGTTCCAGGACCTGCAGTGGCCGTAAAGGCTCGAACACCCGCGCGCGAGGCCCCGGCAATTGCCGACATGACACCATACTCTTCTTCGCCTCGATAGAATTCCTTCACATACCCTTCTCCATACAAAACCCCAATTAACTGTAATGTTTCGCTTTGCGGGGTAATAGGGTAGGCCACGGACATATCTACATTTGAACGTCTCACTGCTTCTTTTGCACATTCACTACCGGTAATAAATTCCCGTTCACGAGGAGCTTCCGAAAACATATACTCTGGAGAGACTACCCGCTGATTTTTTGCATCGCCGTGAGGGTCTTTTCTTCCTTTTGCACTATCAATCGATGGTGCTTCCGGTGCACTGGTAATTGGATCACCTTGGGGATTGGTTTTAACTTCTGATTCAAGGGCTTCGCTCATGGTTTTACCCCCTTATGACTTAAGTAAAAATTTCACAAATATAATCATGCTTCTTTTTGCATGTGTTCAGCTTTATGGCCAAACGCCGCCGCGTTCCCATCAACAGGGCTTTCTATACTGAAATCCAGTGGATTGGTGTGTGTTTTGCCACCATGGACCTTGGATTGTAGTCCGGTAAAACGAACATTATTGCTATTTTCTGGCAATTTGATCCCCATTTCTTCCCGCACTCTCTTAAACACGGCTGCGGCTCGCCTAATTTTGGCGGCATCAGAATCTCGAACTGTGAACATGGCATCCTCATGGCCTTGTTCCGCGCAAATTGCAGAAGTCCAGCAATTTGTTCCAGCTCGGATCATTTTGAGGGTCAAATTAGCATAGTGACAATGCACACCAATAAAGATACAAGCCTCAATCTTATTACCCCATATCGTAAGATTGGGATGATTAGGGTTGATGACTTCTTCTGGCTCAACTTTAGGATACTTTGGTCTATAATCTGGCATCGGAATAATCAATACGTCAGGAATTTGGGCGGCTAACTCCAAGACCGCCTTCGCCTTATCCGCAGCATGTTCATTCCATGCCCATAAGACCATTGGCCCAGGAAAAATGGTGGCATTCTTCCTTGTGAACATCGAATGCGCCATAGCTTCCAACGCCCGTTCTTCCTCAACAATATGCCCAAACTTTAGGCCCATTCCTGAGTCTGGAGTCAGCACACCAAGCTCTGCAGCTGATGGAGGATGGAAGCCTTGCGGCCCTGGAGCCACGATTGCGTTTTCTAGTTCTTTGGTTAATTCCACGTTGAACTCCGATTGATGAGTATAAAATGACTGGAAAATGAAAAGACTTTGTTAGGTTATCCCTTTAACGGACTAGCAAGAACCGCTTTGGTATTTTTTTCCAAGTAGGAAATATTTTCAGTGAGTGCAGCATCCCCGATTTGATCGATCATTTCCATTTTAATGGCATGGTGCTTGGCCATATTGTCACAAACCCAGACGCATTGTGCGCAACCCTTACAACGATCAACGGCCACATAGGCCGATCCATACTTTAAACCCCTGTCCTTTCCCGCTTCCGTATCATACTGAATCGTATTGGCTTCCGGACAGTATTGTGTGCACAACTTACAGCTGGTTGCAGCACAAATATCTATATCTATATTTGCAACAAGATACATCGCTCTCCCCTTTCAATTTCTTTTTCTCTTTTTAGACCGAAGCCTTTGCTGCTTTGGCTGCTGCAGCACTAGTTGTTTGGTCGGCCATTGAGGAAGCTCCCAATGTCCAACCATTGTCGACGGCGTAATCCCAACCAGCCTTCACCACCGCTAAGTTTTTTTCAATCAATTCTGCTTTTTTCTTGAACTTTCTTTCCACTACACTATCCAATGCGGCAGTTCCGCCTGACACCACAAAACCTTTTCCAAGAAATCGGTCTTTCACAGCCGTACCCGAGGCCTCTAAAGTCGAAAGTCCCGTAATTGCCCCGATTGCTCCAACCATAGCCATGTTGGTGGCCAAATCAATTCCGGCCACATCTAGCGACATCTGTGTGGCCGGGAGGTAATATATTTTTGCATTTAGTTCTTTCAATTCCGCAGCTTGATCCGGTTCAAGATTCATAGGTATGTTGCTATTGATAAGAACAACTCCCTCATTTTTTAACCCATAATAGAAAGGATTCGTATAACTCTTTCCATGGGTGATGCACTGCGGATGAAAGATCATGAGAATATGAGGAAAGGTAATTTCTCCAATTTCGTAAATTGGCTCATTCGAGACCCGCACATAACTCTCCACTGGAGCCATTCGCTTTTCAGACCCATAAAACGGAACGATGGTGCTCTCCCCTCCAGCATTAATGACCGCCGTGCTAAAAATGTGGGATGCAGTCACCACCCCCTGGCCACCAACTCCTGCCATACGAATGTTATAACGAATAGCCATTTTCAACCTCCATTCTCTTACCTTTTAAAAGCACCTAAACCATTCTTCCCTTAGGAAGTAGACTACCCTTTTGTTACTGCAGCTGCTGGCTTCGGGAGATACTCTTTATATCCGTATAATTCAGCTAAATGCTGCTTGGCTTCGTCCGTAAGATATTCAGAAAATGCATAACGATCATTCTCAACATCTTTGGCATCTTCCATCACTTTATCTGTTGGAATTGCATATTCAATGTTACAGGAGGTATAGGCTTGGATATACGTTGGGCCCACTTCTCGTGCAATCAAAACCGCTTTCTTAATGACACTCTCTACTCTTCTTGGGTTGTTGGGAACCACTGTTGCCACATAGGCACACCCTGCAACCTTGGCCATACCTAACATATCCATCTTTTCAAATTTTTTGCCCAAAGGGGCCATCTTCAAAACTTGGCCCTTGTTGGTCATTCCGCTTTCTTGACCACCCGTATTCCCATAAACCTCGTTATCCAACATGATGGTCGTAAATTTTTCTTTTCGAAACCAGGAATGTAACGTCTGCGCAAAACCAATGTCAGCCATTCCTCCGTCTCCGGCCATTACCACAACGTCTTTGGGTTTATCACCAAAACGCAATCTCAGTCCACGAGACAACCCACTGGCCACCCCATTTTGATCACCATAATTCCCATAGACAAAAGGAATAGCCGCCTGGGAAATGGCCAGACGCCCACATCCTGCTGTCCCGACGGTAATCGTGTCTTCCGGGTTAGGGAAGGCAATGATAGCCAATCGGATAAACAACGTCATCGCACACCCTGCACACATAGGATGTTCCTCTAAGATCTCTTTAAACGTCCCCACTTGCGACACAGAAGTCTTCTTTCCAAATGGACCATGCTCGACCATATCCCGATATTCTTTTGGCATAAATTTTCCGAAACCTGGCGTGAATTTTACGTAATCGAGACTCATATTGGGCCTCCTCCTTGGTTAAAAACAAAAATAACCATCACCATATTTATTTTTCACAAAATTTTCTGCTAGGTAAAATCACCCAGCAAGAACACAAACTAACAAAGGAAATAAATTATTGTCAATTTATCCGTTAGACTTTAATTTTAAATTAATTTCCCCAGAATATCCCGAACCTTTCTTAAATATCCCACAACAAACAAAAATTCCTCAACGTCTTCAATGCTAATCTATGTAATTAATTTTGAGAATTCAACACAAAAGAAGGCCCACCATCTATAAAAGAAGACCCAGTCTCGAATAAAACTGCTTAGGTCTTTTGTCCCAAAATTATCAGAAGAAGATGGAAGTGTTGCAGGAAAGAAATGCCAGACGGACCTGGAAGATGCCTAACGTATATCCCAGAGCTGATGTGGGGGACTGGCTAATCCAAAATATAATGAATGGGATCTACAACTCTATCATTCACAGCCACTTGATAGTGCAGATGGGGTCCCGTAGAAAACTTTCCCGTGCTCCCGACAAGACCGACAAGGTCGCCTCTTTGAACTTTATCCCCATATTTCACATTAATTTTGGACATATGACCGTAGGTCGTTTCTATGCCGTAACCATGATCAATACGAACAAATTTCCCCATCCGCCCATCATAAGCGGCTACAACAATTTTCCCCGAAGCGGGGGACCGAACCTCTGTGCCAGTTGGTGCACCGATATCAATTCCTGCATGCAAGGCTTTTTTCCCTGTAAAAGGAGAAACGCGAGGACCAAATTTTGAGGTTAAGACACCTTTAACTGGCCAGATGGAAGGAATGGAAGCCCATTGATCAGCTTTTTTCTGAGCCGCAGCAGAAAGTTCTTCCAAAATTTTATTTTCTAATTCAGTTTGTTGGTTTAGCCACTCTAGCCCAGCTTTGATCTCGGTTATTTTTCGGTCAATGGTCGAATCTAATCCAGAAACCGCTGGGACCCCGGTCCTTGCAATTGCAGGCTTTGACTCCAAAGGTGCCTCCTCTTGCAGCCCATCGTATGGCACCTCCTCATATGGCAACTCTTCTCCCCCTTGCCCAGGAAGGCCAGTAGGCAACCCCTGAATCTCATCCGCCTCCAGACCAAACATGGTCTGAAGTTTCCGATTGAGGGTCTCCAACACCAACATTCGCTTCTTCATTCCATCTACTTCTGTTGAAAAATTGCTGGTTCGAGCACGTGACGTATTTAATTCTTGTTTTATTTCTCCTAATTCACTGAGTTGGCTCCACTGGTAAACATAATGCGTAATTACCCCACCCTGAACGAGCAGTAACACTAAACCAACAATTATTCCATATTTCACAAAAGACTTCCTGAATTTGAGGCGCCAAGGATTTGCTCGTGCGCCTCGAAATATGATCACCGTCAAGGCATCTTCAGATTCTTTCATAATTCACCAAAATTAAAAAGTTAAGAACTTCTAAGGTTCTTAGAATTACAGCCAATAAAGCCAAATACACCTTCCACTACCCTTCGACCATACCTACTCGGCTCTTGGTGGCATCTTGAATCCAGGCTAAATATTCTTTGCTCCCAAGCTGAATCGGAAGAGCAATGATTTCCGGAACGGTATAACTATGATTGGCTTTCACCATAATAACTAATTGGTCAAACGCCTGTCTCCCAGTTTTTGCCAACAATAAAATTTCCTGTTCCTCCGAAATTTTCCCATCCCATTTAAAAATTGACCGCACCCCTGGGATAATATTGACGCAGGCAGCTAACCCGTTTTCCACCAAGATCCTTGACAGGCTTGTAGCCTCCGCTTCAGAACTTACCGTCACCAAAACGACGATTTCTTCCATTTAAAAATAGCACCAAATGCCTGAAATCTTGAATGAAAAGGAAACGCTCTCATGAATTCATGAGAGACGCTGCCAAAGGTCATTGCAAGATATCAGTATTTCCTAATCATTATCGGCCGTTTTTACAATTCCTGAAGATTAAAATAATCTTCTGCTTGCCAAATATCAACCAGATATTTCATATTTTTTCTTGATTTTTCACATGGCAATAATTTCAATCACTTAGCGTGGCATTAGACGGTTGGGGTCCTCCTTGGCTAGGCCAATTAAATCTGCAACTGCTGGTTTTAAGGCTTCCTGTAGAGCCTCAGGATAACTTTCGGCCGCATTTTCAAGACCATAATATGGTCCATCGAGCTGCTTCCCTTCGAACTCCATCGTCATATTCCATAACACCTTCGACGGGTCACTTAGGGGAGTTAGTCGAAGATCCATCTCCAAAGCGGTAGTGGTTTCACTCATGGGAAGACCTAACATCCAAAAAACCACTCCAACTGGAGCGAATAGGTACGAATACAATCGCCGGCTCCAATCGGTAGAACGGAGACGGCCTCGAAAGACCAGATCTGCCGGCTCTTGTCCTTCATCTTTGGAAAAGTTGACCGAGGAAAAAACTCCTGCATGACTTAATTCCGCAGCGATGGATTGAGCAAGATCATTAGTCGGATCAAACTTGACGACATCGACCTCTTCTGGGTGCTTCACAGTTTCAGGGCGTTGATATTTCGTATCCCCATAGGGAACAAAGGGAATAGCAGCTTTCCAATATTCCTCTTTTGCCTCATTCCCTCTCAAATCTTCCAACGGAAGAACAATGGCTTTGGCCGGGATTGGCGAGGCAGCTTTTTCGTTCAAGAATGAACCCGTAGAAACCGGGGGATATTGCCAATCCCGTTTTCCTAGACAGCCTGTTACAGTGGAAAAACAGAAAAACAACATTACCAACACAGACAGGCGAATGCGAGAGGCCCTCATGTAGATGCTCCTTTCAAGTTTGTCAGTGCTCTTGGCATAAAAACTTTGCGGCCAACAGTCTCAGAGGATCCAGAAAAATTTTCCGGCAAGTTTCTGATGATTACATCTCTTTCCAATTTAAACTCTTTGATTTCCCTTCCCGTCACCATCAGTACCCGTCTCAGCCATCTATAAAGCGTGATACATCTAGCAAGTACCATGGGGAAAGGCAACAATGTTTCCCCCTCAGAAAACCTTCCATATTGCTTGGCATCAGCCAGAGACCTCTTTAACAAAAAAAGGGGAAAGGAATACAAACCTACATCAGCATGACCATATCAGGACGGGAAGCCGCCTGCCCGCCCAAGATGTTCCTGGAATTCTGCATACGAACGAGCTACAGGGAATTGGGGAAATTCCTGGATTATCGAATCAGGAGGACAGAAAAAAATTCCGGCGTCGGCCTCCTTTAACATTGAAACATCATTATAAGAATCTCCTCCCGCCAACACCCGGAACCCGATACCCTTCATCGCACTAACGGCATGTCGCTTTTGGTCAGGTTGGCGCAGGAAGTAATCTGTGATAAACCCATGGGAATCAACCCCCAATGTATGGCAAAAAATCGTAGGGAATTGGAGTTTCTTCATGAGTGGCGCTACAAATTCATAATACGTATCCGACAATATTATAATTTGGCAGCGTTCGCGTAACCACGCAATAAAATCAGGAACTCCAGGGAGGGGAGAAATTGAACTGGCAACATCCTGAATATCGCGAAGAGTAATGCGATGCGCCTTCAGAACTTCCAGTCGTTTTTTCATCAAGACATCATAATCCGCAACATCCCTGGTGGTCAGACGTAGCTCTTGTATTCCCACTTTATCCGCCAAAGCTAGCCAGATTTCAGGAAATAACACTCCTTCCATATCCAAACAGGTGACAATCGGTTGCGCCATCAAGTCCTCTTCTCGTAAAAAATTTCAAAAAATGTAAAAAGGCATCAAAAATCTCAAATGATCATAAAAGAATTCCTGCATTAGCCACAACTAGAAAAATCCCGTGGCGAGCAGTACCCTTTTGACAGCTGTCGTCCCTCGAAAAGAATGAAATGGAGGTGGGATTAATTAAAACAGGCCAAGAAGATCCTTCGGATTTTCACAATAAAAATCAGGCCGTAATGCCGCAACTTTTTCTCGGTTCCCATAACCATAGCCCACAGCACAAGATCGTATGCCGGCGGCCTGAGCTGCCCGGACATCATTCGTACTATCCCCAATCATCACCGCTTCAGATGGATCAATGCCCAACCCTTCAAGTGCTCGCAGTAACATCACGGGTTCCGGCTTCAATTCCATCGTATCCCGAGGAGCTTCCACATGATGAAAGAGATCCTGTGCATGTAACCCATCAACAATTGAAAGGGTATACTCTAAAGATTTGTTAGTCACAATGGCTTTCCGGCGGTCCTGATAGTGATGGAGCACTTCCCATATCCCAGGATAAAACCGTGTGGTTTCCACGCAATGCTCTAAATAATGTTTCCGGAAAATCTCCAGGGCTTTTTCATATTGACCACAATTTTCTTCTCCCACCGATAACCGCAATAACCGCTTCACCCCATCACCCACAAAACTAAAGATTTCTTCCCGCGATCGTATGGTCAACCCCAAATCCCTTAGGGTTAGGTTTACCGATGTGGCTATATCAATTTTCGAATCGATCAAAGTTCCGTCAAAATCAAAGAACAACACTTCCGCACGCCAAGTAGTCATTTCTGCGTATCTTTCTCATTATTATGTTCTAGTTGTTGTATTAAAGAATTGAAAAAAACTTTTCTTTCCAGCACAGATTCATTTAACTCCGCCCAACGGACAAAGTCCACCAGACGTTGACGGCCCACATGTGGAGGCAATTGAGGCCCAACAATTTGCCACCGGTCCTCAACCGCCTTCAAATGAAAATATTGTATTTCACGGTGTGGATTGGACACATACGTGACACGTTCCCAATGCATTGCTCCTAACACCTCGAAGATCACGGGAATTTTGGCCTCTAGCACACCAAGAATTTCCCATTGCGACACATCGTCTACAACCTCATATTGAGAAATCACAACCACTTGCCCCCAGACCGGTTCTTCCAGCCAAGCCACAAAAGGCCTCACCACCTGCCAGGAATGCGCCTCCAACCGAACACCTTTTTTATCTAGGGAAAGATATTTCTGTAAAATTTTGGTGGGATCTTCAGTGATTTGGCCACTAATGGCCGAAAGAGAGCTTGCACCGAACACCACAATACCCAAAACACACAGTAAGGCCTGCATGAACAAGGACAACAGGCTCACCATGAATAAAGGATTGGCGATTGAGCAATGACCACACGAGAACCACTTGAGAAAAAAACCGCTTATCCTTTAAACAGGATAACCAGAATTATCCCCAACAAGAGCCAAAGCGGAATGGACAACATTAAACCCCAAGCCAAACCTTGTGCGGTTTTCAAGCGACCTTTTAAGGTTTGCTTTTCCAACGCTTTCGTGACTCGCAACCTTACGTCCTCGAGATGGAAGGGTTTGGTAATATAATCATCGGCTCCACGATTAATAGCCTCCACAGCCGTACCAATAGAGGGATGCCCAGTGATCATCAGAAAAATCACCTCATCATTTTTGATGTCTCTGATACGCCTTAACAACTCCATCCCATCCATATTGGGCATAATCAGATCCGCCATAATCACGTCAAAATCACCCTTACGATACTGATTCAAGGCCTCTTCACCATTTTCGGCCATCACGACGGTATAACCCAACGATAGCAAGAACTCTGACAAGGCCTCCCGGACTCCCTTGTCGTCATCAACAACCAAGATGCGCTCAGCCATTTCTTTCCACCTTTTCCTTATCAGAGAACACGAACACCATCAAAAACGATAGACCCGAAAGTTGCAATCAGGGTAGTTCGACCACCACGACATCAGGTGGAACATCGAAGGTGAGCTGACTGGACGAAAGACCCGTATTCGCTTGAATGTGGTCAAATACCACTCGGGAGATATTCCCGCTCACCTCAAACAAGGTAATACCCTGAATGAAATACGTATCAGGAAAGAGTTTGAGTACAATCTTCTTGATAGTTGGAGGGGTTTGGCCAACAGGCTTTGGGACCAGGGTGAGACTCGGGAACTTGTCCGCATCCCTGGACCCATCTGTGGATTCCAAAATCGTAAATTGTTGAGAAAGGTTTCCTGCCCCCTGAAGAAGCGCCAGAGGACCCTTGGACGCGGCCATTTGCGTGAGGGCTCCCTTGACCACCTGCTGATGCTCAGGGACATACATCATCACCTGATCACCATCCACATAAATCTGCTCTTCGGACGGGTGAAGATAATCCCATCGAAGCAATCCAGGTTTTTTTAAATAGAGCCGCCCTGAAGACGTAAACCCCGTCGTAAATCCCTCAAGAATGGTTTCCTGGACAAAGTCAGCTTGCAAATCTTTGGTCTGAGCATAACGAGCATCAACTTTCCCAGCGACATCTTCCATGACGGAAGCAGAAGCGGAGGCGGCCGAGACATCGGATACAGGCATCATTAAACCAACGATGACTAAAAGGAGCGTACCGCGCAGAAACAATAGTGGCATCATCCTATCTCCGCAATGGCCGTACTTCGAGCGAGGACCTCTCGTCTCCCATCACGCCCTGGGGCACTCACCAGACCTTCCTCCTCCATTTGCTCAATCATTCTGGCTGCTCGTGGGTACCCTACCCTCAAGCGACGCTGGATAAACGAAGCTGAGGCTTGCCCCGTAGTCATCACCAATTCCCTAGCCCGCTCATAGGTCTCATCTCGTTCCTGTTCATCCACCGAGGGTTCTTGAACGGACTCCAAAGCCACCGGGTCATAGACGGGGGTGGCTTGGGATTTCACCCATTCGACTACCCCGCGCACTTCCTCATCTGAGACATAGGGACCGTGCAGTCGATTAATTCCGCCGGTGCCAGAAGATAAAAACAGCATATCACCTTTTCCCAAAAGGCTTTCTGCTCCATTCGCATCCAAAATGGTCCGGGAATCAATTTTGGAAGAAACCTGATAAGCAATACGTGCAGGGAAATTAGCCTTTATGAGCCCAGTTACGACGTCAACGGATGGTCTTTGCGTTGCCAAGACGAGATGAATGCCCGACGCACGGGCCATTTGGGCGAGTCGGGCAATGCGATCTTCAATATCCTTCGGAGCCACCATAATCAGATCGGCAAACTCATCAATGACCACCACGATGTAGGGCAACAGAACCCGCTCTTCCTGCGAAGACTCCAACAAGGGTGCCCCTTCCTCCACATTCATCGACTGGCCCTTGCTCAATTTCTTCATGGTTCGAAGTGGAGAACCTGTCTCCTGAGAGTCGGTAACTTTTTTATTATAGGCATCAATATTTCGAACTCCCAATTCCGCTAACACCTGGTAACGCCGCTCCATTTCCTGTACGACCCACCCAAGCCCACGAGCCGCCTCTTTAGGATTCGTGATAACCGGGCGAATGAGGTGCGGAACCCCATCATACACCTGCAATTCCAACACTTTTGGATCGATTAACAGGAGCTTCACCTCATCGGGATGCGCGGTAAACAGGATATTCAATAACAGGCAGTTCAGCCCCACACTTTTGCCTGACCCCGTCGCACCTGCTACTAACAAATGGGGCATGGTTCGGAGATCCGTCACCACCGGTCGCCCAAAGATATCTTTTCCCAAGGCCAAAGCCAGCTTTGAGCGAGCCCGGGTGAAAGCCTCCGATGTCAACATCTCTTTCAATCCAACCGTTTCCCGTTGAGGATTCGGTACCTCAATACCTACTGTGGATTTTCCTGGGAGAGGAGCCACCACTCGAACCTTTAAGGCTTTTAAGGCCATGGCCAGATCATCCGCCAAATTTACAATGCGGGCGACTTTGATGCCGGGGCCGGGAGCAAATTCATACATAGTAATCACCGGTCCGGGGTGCACATCCGTGACGCCCCCCTCAATCCCAAAACTTGCCAACGTGTTCACGAGAATTTCGGACTGGGATTTCAGCACCGCATCAGTCTGGTGCGCGGCCCGCGCAGCATGAGTATCCAAGAGGTCAACGGGGGAAGGCATTTGATAGGACTTTGAAATTTGCCTGCGAGAGATAAAGGTGTCGTCGACTTCCTCCAGGATGGGGAGAGTAGGTGCAATCTCGATTGTGGCTGGGGGATCATCTTTTACCTTGGATAACTTGGATTTGGGTTCCAAAGTTTCCAATACCATCGTGCCAATACCCCCACGGGCAGCCAATTGACGATTAATCCGTATGGATTTATTCATTTTTGGTTGGGCATCTGATGCCCACCAGTCTCGCTCTTTCACCGACTCCACCAGGGTATTTTTGAGGCGTCCCCCGAAATTCAGGGTTGTTCGAACAATTTGCCCAATCGATACCGGCACAAGCAAAAGAAAAGCAATCAGTAACAGTGCCCCTAACAGGATCGTGGCACCGGTGACCGCCAGATACGACCCGAGTCCGACCGCCACCCATTGTCCCACAACTCCACCTTGGCCAACTCCTAGCACATCCATCCCGGATATTTGAGGCCCGGCTGAAAATTGAAGATGTAGCAGCGCACTGACAGATAGAACTCCAATCAGCGATCCAAGAAGACTTCCTGACGTAATACGAATTTTTTCGCCCCATAAAACACTTAAACCCAACATAACAAGCAGCAAAGGCACAACATAGGCTCCCCCTCCCACAACAGTTAAGAGGGAAAACGCGAGAGTAGCCCCAATCGGGCCTACCGCATTTTCGGGAACAGAATTTGATGAGGGGTAGTCATTAAAAAGGATCGGATCGGCTGGAGAAAAGGTGGCCATGCTGAGTAGGCCCAGAATACCCAAGGTGGCAAGCAAAATTCCTACAACTTGTGTAGTTAAAATAGAAAATCCCTTAGGTTGGTCCTTTGTTGTCTTGCTCTTCGAACTAGGGAAGATACTCATCAAAAAATCCTACCATAAGTGTTTCTATCGAGCAAACAACCCTTACGCATATGACAAGCCTGCCCAAGGTCCCGGAGTCGTTAAGAAGTGGAAGGAAACGTCGGGTCATTGAGCGCTTCACTTAAATTCTGAAACTCCCCCACCGACAGCGTTTCCGCTCGTCGGGTCAACATGATACCTGTACGCTCTTGAGCCCTTTCCAAGCAGATCAAAGGAAAACCCGCCCCTCGTAGTGCGTTGAGGAGGGTTTTTCGCCGTTGCCCAAATGCCGCCCGTACCAGCGAAGCAAACGCGTCGGCTTCCTGCCCAAAGGAAGGCTGAGAAAAACGAATATCCAACCGTACAACTCCGGAATCTACATCAGGAACGGGGCGAAAGCATTTTCGAGACACGGGGAAACCGAAACGGACATCAGCTAAACGCTGCGCCATAACCGAGAGCACCCCATAGTCTTTAGTATTGGGGTTGGCGGTTAACCGTTTTGCGACTTCCAGCTGTACAGTTAAAACCATCCGACGGATCTTTGGCCGGGCTTCTAATAACCGAAACATAATGGGGGTTGAAATATTATAGGGCAGATTGGCCACTACGACAGCAGGTTCCGGTAGTTGATCGAAGGGATAACGAAGCGCATCGTGTTCTCGAATATCAAGATTCGAATATCCCGAAAATTCCTCTTTCAAAAAATCCACCATACGGGGATCGACTTCCAGGGCTAACACCTGCCTTGCCGATTGGCACAACAATCTGGTTAAGGCGCCGCCCCCCGGTCCAATTTCACAGACATAATCATTCGGCTGGAGATCCGCCAGATCGATAATTTTTCGGAGTAAATTGGGGTCAATAAGGAAATGTTGACCGAGCCGTTTGCGCGGATAAGGAGGAAGCGGTGCCATCATTTATAGGCAAGGAGAAAAATGAGAAGAGGCATACCGGTGATTCATAGGGTCAGGGGCATCAGGGGATGCCGGTGGTCTGAATGTCTTTAAGCAACTTCTTAAGATGGCGCCGACACATATCCACTTCATCGGCTAATTCGTCAAACACATCGCCCACAAAATAGGTGGTTTCCAGCCATTCCTTGGTAATGAGTTGAAGATATGTCTGACTCACGTAGGGTGCCAGGCCTTCAACGACCTTCCTTTTCCATTTCGTGACATGGTCTTTCCCCTGCACCGCATTGAGGGCCTTCTCGGCCTGTGCATGAATGGTGTTAATTTCCTCGATTTGACTTTGTATAAACGCTAATAGCTCGGAGGATTGATCGGTCATTATTGGATCCTTTTCCACCAAAACAGGTCATACGAAAACACCTGGCAATTCCAGGCTGCCGGTGCCACACTTTTTTTTATTTTAACCACACGATTACACTGCACAATCATCTTGCTGCCCCATTGAGAAGGTCATACCGAGTGTAATCCGATGCCCGGCTAAATAGTCAGAAACGTGCATGCGTTTTTTGTTTTCAGGTTGAACCTCCAAAAGATGCAAACTTCCCTGACCAGTCTGGACGCGGATGGACTGTTTCGTGATGGCAGTAATTGTTCCTGGAGCCTGAGGAGCGTCATGAGTAGTATGCAATATACCTGATTCTTGGTCTTCAATCTGAACTTTCCAAATTCCCCATCGCTCACCCTCCAGGAAGGTATACACACCAGGCCATGGCGACAGCCCCCGAATACGATTGGCAAGGCATCGCGCCGATTGTCCCCAAGACATCAAGCCATCTTCTTTGGTTAAGATGGGCGCCAAGGTCGCTGCCGAATCATCTTGAGCCGAAGGAGTCACTGTGCCAGCGACCCATCCACGCAGAGTCCGGACCAGAAGCGCTCCGCCAATCTCAGCCATTCGTGAAGCTAACTCTCCGGAAGTCTCGTCCTGACCTATAGAAATCACTTCCTGCTGTAGAATGGCCCCCGTATCCATCCCTTCATCCATGAGCATGATCGTAATACCGGTCTCCGCCTCTCCATCGATCACAGCCCATTGAATGGGAGCAGCACCCCGATACTTCGGAAGGAGGGACCCATGAACATTCAGACACCCTTTCGGGGGGAGCTCAAGAATAGTTTTTGGCAAAATACGCCCAAACGCGGCAACCACCACCAGATCAGGTTCCCATGCTCGAAGAGTCTCCATCAATTTGGGATCCTTCATTTTTTCAGGCTGCACCACCGGGATATTTTGTGACAATGCAAGCCCCTTTACCGGGCCGACTTGAACTTTCTTCCCACGCCCACTCGGTCGGTCAGGCTGACACACAACACCCACGACAGAAAATTCAGTCTTCAATAACTGTTGAAGCGTAGGAACTGCAAAGGCGGGAGTTCCCATAAATACAATGCGCATGACTAATTTCCTTAACACTGGAAAAAGAGGAAAATCAAATGCACAGAATAAAGCTTGTTGACTCTCCAGGACAATAACATCCCGTCTGCTTTGCCAACCTTTCTTTTGCCATGCCCGCGTGCATTGACTCCCTTTCAATTACTGTGATAGAAGCCCACCCGGGGGCTTACTATAACACCTATAATATTCTTGACCCCTTAATTTTAGGAAATGGACCGCAACCATGGGTGGACATAGCCACTGGTCAACAATTAAGCGCCACAAAGGCGCACAGGATGCCAAGCGTGGGAAAATCTTCACGCGCGTCATCCGTGAAATTTCCATTGCCGCACGTAGCGGCGGCGACCCAGACGGTAATCCAGCCTTACGCCAAGCCATTGCGAAATCCAAAGAAGTCAATATGCCCGCCGATACGGTCAAACGGGCTATTCAGCGAGGTACTGGAGAACTTCCGGGAATGCAATTCGAGGAGTTTATGCTAGAGGGGTATGGACCAGGAGGGACGGCACTCCTCCTGGAGATTTCGACCGATAAACGCAATCGGACCGTAGCCGAAGTTCGAAATATTCTCACAAAAAATAATGGAACGATGGCTGAAGCCGGCGCGGTTGCCTGGCAATTTCAAAAAAAGGGGTTACTGGTCATCGAAAACCAGGCGGTGACTGAAGAACAACTATTTGATCTGGCGCTGGAAGCGGGAGCTGAAGACGTGAAACAAACTCCCACCGGATTTGAGGTCATTTCAGAACCAGCAAATTTCGAAGCCGTCAAGGAAGCCTTACAGAAGGCCCAGATTGAAACCAGCCTGTCCGAGCTCACTTTCCTCGCGCAAAACCATATTCAACTTGAAGGCAGAGATGCAGAACAAGCCTTGAAGCTCTTGGATCTCCTAGACGAGAACGAAGATGTATCCAAGGTCCATGCCAATTTTGAGATATCTGACGAACTGATGGAGAAAATGGCTGCAGAAAGCACCTAGCCCTTTTGATCCCACTCCATTCTCTGATCTTTTTCTCTTACCGCTTTCTCTCATTGATCTTGAATTCTCCTGTCACCTTCCACTTTGACGAACAACTGAGTCTGCCAAAATGATTGCCTCACTTTCGGGAGTCCTCTCTTCTAAGACGCCACAAGATGCCGTCATTTCTGTGCAGGGTGTGGGGTATCATCTGTTCATAGCCCTTTCTACCTATTTCACTCTTCCTGAAATCAATTCTGCAGTCCAGGTTTTTGTTTCCACTCACCTGCGGAACGACACCATTCAACTTTTTGGGTTTTCTACCACCGAGGAGAAGCAGGCCTTTTCGCTCCTCACTACTATCAGCGGCGTCGGACCGAAACTCGCACTGAGTGCGTTATCAACCCTTTCCGTCCCAGATTTATGTAAGGCCATTGAAACCGGCGATCTTGAAACCTTAGGTTCCATCCCCGGCGTTGGGAAAAAATCGGCGAGTCGAATCGTCCTGGAGTTAAAAGACAAAACCAATCGCATCATGATTTCGGATTCCCACAAACCCTCAACAGCGGCAATGGAACCTATCAACTTTCTCCAAGAAGAAGCTGCCTCCGCACTCATCAATTTGGGATACCGCGCCCCAGAAGTCAAAAAGGCCATGAATCTCGCAACAGTTAAGTTGGACGAAGGATACGAACTCGAAGACCTCATCCGCACGACCCTCAAAGAATTAGCTAAAGGTTAAACGGAGGCGTTATTTCCTCCGTCTCATAGGTAATGACCACTCCTGACTATTAGAGTATTGGTCAAAGTCTAGGAGTATGGAATTCTTTCTCTAAAAAAGCTGTTACCAAAATGTGAAATCAGGGACAGAGGGGAAAAAATTTCATCCCGGAAACCGAGATTGGGGAACTGTTGAATATTTCCCATATTTGGCTTTTTCACCACATAGATGAGTAGCAGAATCCCGAACGGGCAAAATAAGTGAGAGTCCATAAAGGCGCGTTCAGTCCTGCCCTGATGGCTTTCGAAGGGAAGACCACATCCGATTGGACGAGCGAAGCGTAGGGAGGAGTATGTGGACACGGCCAAGCGGCGAAAACTCTGCGGGCGGACTTTTTCAATACTGCCGTTATTAAACTTTGGCACAAGAAACTAAAACCTAATAGGCCACTGGATAATTCGTGGAATTCACTCCAACGCCTGCCCGCCACAAACAATCCTAACAAGGACCCGATCAGGTCTTAAAAATTTTAACGTTGCAGAACTGAAAGTACGGTGGGTTGGATTCAGAAAGGCTAAAGGGTTTCACGGATTTTTTGGCCGTTGTAGCCGCTTTCGAGGACTCGCTTAAAAAAACGCAACACATCTGCTAAGTCAAACCAAAAACCGCAATTGATACATTTCGCGTTGAACCGGCGCGACTCCCTGGTGTACTGACGTTCAACCAGCATCGTTCCTTGGCATCTGAGACACGTCATATCAATACAAACCTATTTCCCTGATTAGACACCCGCGTGAACGGATGGGATAACACCCATCTTCTTTCTTTTCCCCAGGGCCAATCTAAATAACTACAGTCCCTTTCAGCCCTCTTCCTGAGGCATCCAATTTGCCTATCGAAGTCGATTTAAAATAACCGCCACACATCCCGCAAGGACTCCGCCCCCAAAAACCGTCAGTCCCATAGAAAGAATTCCTTCCCACGTCCCGGAATGAGAAGAACCGTAAATCAGGTCTCTCATTCCGCCTTGAACCAGCAAGACGGCCAAGGTCAGCAGAGATCCCATTCCAAACCACCAGCCAAAAGTTCGCACATTCTCCTCACAAGGCTGAACCACGCTTTGAAACGGGGTTACGCCTCATTCTAAAAGGCAATAGTATTGTAAACATGGCAGAATTCGGGTATCAAGAACAAACCTTCGAAGTATCAAGAAGCGGGAGTTCCCGAAAGTTGGCTCTTCCGGAGATTCAACCCATGATGTAAAAAAATGGAGACATTACTAGATGCATTATTCACCACCGCCAACCCTGGTTCTTCTCCCCGATCGGTGGCAATTAATAGGGTGGTCAATGCAAAGGGGGCATGCGGGGTGGGATAATCCCTTGGAGGATAGTGAAACGTCCCATCGCCATTCCCAAATAGCAACGAAATACTCCCGGATTGAATATTGGCAACCGCCACATCCGGCAATTTATCTCCGTCAAAATCCTGGGCCACGCCAAAATTTGGACCGGCATCGCCTCCTGATTCTCTTCCCTCTTGAAAAGTCCCATCCCCGTTTCCTAAAAATACGGTAATCGTGTTCATCTCACCGTTAATCACGAGAAGATCTAGGGCTCGATCGGTATTGAAGTCCGCAAAGGAGACCCCCAAGGGCCGCTTGCCGGTTCGATAGTCAGTTGGAGCTTGGAAGGTGCCATCCCCCAAACCCAACCAGATCGACACAGCATGACTCATCGGCCCTCCATTGGTCACAGCCAGATCCAAATGTTTATCTCCATTCAAATCCTCGGTAGCCACAGAGGTCGGCGTATCTCCATATTCATATAATGACCCCAATCGAAATTTTCCGTTGCCCATACCCAACAGGATTTGAATTTTGTCGTTGCGGAGAGCCACCGCCAAATCAGGAAGAAAATCTTCATTAAAATCGCCTGTGGCAATACTCACCGGAGTACGATGAACCAGGTATTGGGCCCCACGCAAAAAAGTGCCATCGCCCTGCCCCAAAAACACGAGAGCATGATTATCCCCCGAACACGCCACGACGAAATCGGGCACGTGGTCAAGATTAAAATCATCAACAGCCACATTCCTCGGCTCCTGACAAGCAGAAATCGTTTTTTGGTCCTGAAAACTCCCGTCCCCTTTTCCCAAAAGCAGGGACAAGGAATTTCCCTGAATATTGCTGGTGATCAAATCCGTAAATCCATCACCGTTAAAATCACTTGCCCGGATTGAGGTAGGATTTTTCCCCACTGGAATGTCTAGGTAATGATAAATCAAATCAGGAGGATGGTACTCCTCGCGTGTAGGACAACCGACCAAGGACAGCAGACCCAAAAGCCCCAGAGGAATGACAAGTCGAGCACGCAAGGACTGACTGGAATACAATTCTTCTTGCCTTTCTCCAGAATATGTGGGTGGAGAGGGTACCAAAATAGATGCAGGATAACCCATGCACAGCGCATCGAGTATACGGATTTTTCCAAATGATGTAAAACCGGCGAGTAGTCCGAAAAATCTCGTTTTTTCTAGGAAGCTACAGACTTTGTCAAAAGTTACTTTGAAAGGGATGACCGTAGCCCACTGGATGCCACGACTCTCTTTATGTTATAGAGATCTCTTGTCTTTTTGTCTGTTTGTAAGGAGGAAACCATGGCTGAGGAAAAGCAAAAAATTGATCTAAGCATGTACGGGGTAGCCGAAATCATTAAATGGTGCATTACCCGCAACAATGGACGTATCCCTGGCTGCGATACCGCAGTATTCAAAGCACTTCAGGCTGCACTGGCGGAGAAGCCGGCCACAGGGGACTACTATACGCTGGATCAATTTTGGAAAACACGGAAAGTCTTCGAATTTACTCAAGATGAGGTAGCCGTGGTTGATCGATGTCTTTATGATCTCCCGAATTTTGACGGCGCTCAGCTACCACAAATCCGTTACAAATTTTGGCCAGAAGCTGTCTGTCAAAACTAAGATTGTTTCTGGGACTCCAGCACCTTTAAACAATGTTTCCCCCTTCGATTTTGTCTCCACAACAGCCTTTGTCTTCGGCCTTAGGATAACGGCGAGAACGCGGGAACCATTCCCGACGGCTAGGATGAAGAAGGACGGGACAACTCATGCCAGCAATTCTTGCATGCACCCACTGTTGTACTTACGGACACCTGGTAAACGTGTGAAAGAAAAACCGCAAATCAGTCCCCGCCGAACGCCAAATGAGTGGAACCCATTTTTTGTTACAGTGGCCTCTTGCCCTTTTTTAACACCTGCCATTCTCACAATGAAAACCAAGAATAGGTTAACTGTCTAGTGAAGCTTCCCCAGCAAGGTGCTGGGGATATCCTTCGCTGTATTTTGGAATTAAAGGAAGAACCCTGCTGACTCAAGGCAAAAGGGATGGTTACCCTTCCCCCTGAAGTAAATCTAGCGGAGAGAAATCATCGGTCAGAATTTCTCCAGGAGCCAGTACGACCGGCTCCTGTGACATGAAAAATGCAAACCCTTCTGACGGAAATCGGTCCCGATTCATCTGACGGGCCAAAACATCCAAAAAGTTCGAAGAGCGCATAACGGAGACAGGTTTCCCACCAAAAAAAATCAGGTTCACGGACCCTTTTGCAGTGTCTAACCATTCAGGGCCCGCGACCCCGTAAGGCACCACTTCAGGGAACGTCTGTTGCATAGTGGTCAACACCGCTTGTGCGCGACGAACATTGGCCGGCGCATCGGAGGAAGCCAGATTCACGGCAACGGCACCCTCAGGGTTCACATGCTTCCGTAATTCTTCAAAGAATTCATGAGTCGTCACATGGAACGGAATGAGATGCCTGGCAAACACATCGACCCACACCACGTCATACTGGTAAGGGTTGTTTCGTAAAAACGTGCGAGCGTCTTCCACATACACATGATGGTTGAGCGGTGGCGTATAACCAAAATACCGTTCTGCGGCTTGGACGACAGACGGGTCCATTTCGACAACATCTAACTCCAAATCCGGCCAGTGCTTGCCTAACCACTTTGCCAATGATCCTCCGCCATGGCCTAAGATCAGTCCTCGCTTAGGATTCTCAACAAGTGGCAACACACCCATCATGACTTGACTATAGGGCAAGGCAAGCGATTCCGGCGTCGCTTTCCACATCACCGCGTGGAAAGTATTGTCCAAAATAAGATAACGGAATAAATCATTTTCACTCACCCTCACCTGTTGATACGGGCTATCTTCCTGATAAATTGCCGGTGGCAAAATGGTGACCGGATGAAAACCCATCCAGGTTATTCCGCCTACACAGGAAAGGAGTATGACCTGTAAACCAGGCTGGAGGATTCCAGCTCTCAATGTCCACCATAGACCAAGACAGATCTGGACTACGCCAAGGATAGCGACTAATGTGGTACTACCCAGCCAGGTTAACAGATAAAACGAGGTCCCCCAGGTTCCGACAAGACTCCCAATAGTTGAAATCGCAATCATGCCTCCGGTATGACGTCCAAGATGCCCCATATCCCCGATAGCCAAACGCAAAAGGGCCGGGAGAACACCGCTCAATCCAAATGCCGGAACCGCCAACAGCACACTGGCAGCAAAACAGGGGCCCCAACGAGGATCCTGAATCCATCGAGACACCCCAAAAACTACGGGCTGGCCTGCCCATGACAACAAAAGAGTCCAAACACCGGACAGCAATAACAGCCCGGCCAAAACCCTCTGCGGAGCGTATCGATCAGCCAGCCAACCGCCCGCAGCATACCCACTGCTCATGGCAGCCAGGACCACTCCTATCAGCCCGCCCCAGACAAACAGTGAACTACCAAAAACCGGCGCGAGGAGTCGGCTTCCTAAAATTTCCAGCGCCATCACCACCGCACCGGTCGAAAACGCGGTCGCAAAACACCACCATCGTGGCAGACTGGATTGAGTCAACGAAGATCTTGTCATAAGATGGAGAAGTGCATAGACAAAAGGGAAGTGATGCTAAAGCATGATTCAGAGGGTGTCAATTCAAGCCTAAGCGAAAACGTGCGCGTCCAGATTCTGCGTGAGATTCTGCGTTCCCTTATCATAAAGAAAGACATTCGCCTCTGACATCTGACAGGTGAAACAACTCAACCCTTTCCGGTATTATTCCTATTCGGATGTCCCAATCAGCTCAACCTCCATCAGTCCCGTCTTCTCCTCACGGAGAGACCAGTCGGATTAGTCGTGCGGCCGGGCTGATCGGCGTAGCCACTTTCTGCAGTCGGATTCTCGGATTTATCCGAGATGTCATTCTCGCCAATTTGTTTGGCGCCAACGCTTCAGCAGACGCCTTTTACATCGCGTATCGAATTCCCAATTTGTTGCGAGAACTTTTTGCGGAAGGGTCCATGTCTTCCGCCTTTATCCCGATTTTCACCGAATATCATTCGACCCGCTCCAAGCAGGAAACCTGGGAGTTAGCCAGCGCAGCATTCACCACACTCCTGACGCTCGTGACCTTTGTCACCTTAATGGGCATCGTTGCCGCCCCAAATCTCGTCTGGATTCTGGCACCAGGCCTCCATGGTCAAGCGAATCAACTTGCCACAACCACGCTCCTCACGCAGATCATGTTCCCCTACTTACTGTTCGTAAGCCTAGCGGCCCTAGCCATGGGGATACTCAATTCCCTCCATTCATTCGCCGTTCCTGCCTTGGCTCCTGTCTTTTTCAATCTTTGTGTCATTTTTTTTGCAGTGGCCATTTCGCCGTTATTTGATCAGGCGATTCTGGCTGTAGCCATAGGCATTGTAGTGGGAGGGCTCGCTCAATTCCTGATGCAATTACCCAGTTTGCACAAACAGGGTTTCCCATTGTACTGGAATTTTCATCCGCGGCATCCCGGAGTGAAACGAATGGGGTTACTGCTCATTCCTTCCTTGCTGGGATTAGCTGTGACCCAAATCAATCTCACCGTCAGCACGATTTTAGCATCGTATTTTCAAGGAGGCCCCACGTATCTGTTTTATGGGATGCGCCTCATTCAATTCCCATTAGGGATATTTGGTGTGGCAATGGCCACAGCCATCTTGCCCACCCTATCCGGCCAAGCAGCCCGTGGGGCCATTCATGAACTTCGGGAAACGGTGAATTTTGGCTTACGCATGGTGCTATTTATCATCCTTCCATCAATGGTTGGGCTGATGATGTTGCGTATACCGATTATTCATGTATTTTTTGAGCATGGTGCCTTTTCGGCTATAGATACAGTTGGAACCGCTTCGGCACTTTTTGGGTTTTCAATTGGATTGTGGGCGTTCGCCAGCTATCGAATTCTGGCAACCGCGTTTTATTCCCTTCAAGATACGAAGACCCCGGCCATTGTGGCTGTGGTTTCGGTTATCCTCAATATTGTGCTGTCAATATGGCTTATGCAATGGCTCCAACACACCGGATTAGCCCTGGCCACCGCATTAGCTGCAATGGGAAACACACTCATTTTACTCACTATTCTAGGGAATCGGCTTCAGGGATTACTATGGAAGACACTCGGACTATCTCTGGTACGCACAGCCATAGCCCTTGTCCCTCTCATTGCCGTTTCCGCCTGGATTGCAGGATTTCCGCTATGGCAGACAACAGGACAGAGCCTAGAAAAAATTGCCTGGTTGAGTCTGGCACTTGCGGCAAGCACGATTGGATATTTTTCCGTTCACCACGCATTCAAGTCGGAGGAACTTACGCACCTGAAGCTCATGTTGCGACGAAAAATACGAAAACCATCTACCACAACATAAGCATTCAAACTGACACGCCTACCGTCCTTATGACCGCTGGGCTTGAGATAGGCGATATCACACGAAAGGGTTTCATGATTGCCGTCATTCAACGCGTCAGACAGGCTTCAGTTACGGTTGAAAACCAAGTCATCGCCCACATCAACCGTGGGCTCGTCATTCTATTAGGGGTAGCCCAAGGCGATACCGGTCAAGACGTGACCTTCATGGTCGAGAAAATTCCTCGACTACGAATTTTTCCTGACACACAAGGGAAAATGACTGATGCGCTTCAAGACATCAATGGTGAACTCCTTCTAGTCTCTCAATTCACCTTACTGGCCAATACCGAAAAGGGACGACGTCCAAGCTTTGAATTGGCAGCACCTCCGGAAGAAGCACGCATGCGATACCAGGAAACACTCGAACAATTCCTGGCTCTTGGCTTATCGGTACAAGCAGGGAAATTTGGTGCGACGATGGTCGTGGCACTGGACAATGATGGTCCAATGACCCTCATCCTGGACAGCAGGGTAGGCAAAGGAGTAAAAAAGGTTAAGAACCTTTTACATCAGGCCGATAGACATACATAGAAACCGACACACCCTGACGAAGGGACATTCGGTGGAAAGAGAGGGAAGGGCATCTATGACACCAATCCCTGAACAACATCCTCTAAGACAGTTATTTGGCCGGTTGACAGAACGAAACTTTTCCGAAGCATTGGGATGGCCGGATTTTCAAGTAACGGAATACGTTTCAAACCTGCTCCTCGAATTTATCCATATCGATCAACTCGCCCGTATCAAAGACCATGAGGGAGAACCCGTTGAAACAGTAGTAGAACTCCTGTATGCGGCCGAATCCCATAGCCAACAGTCTTCTGCCGAAAAAGAGCGGGATATTCATCGTCACATCGGGGACCTGACCCTGTTCCTCGCCGGACTCTTCCCCGAATATTGCAAACGAATAAAATGCTCCGGACTTATTCACCACAAAGACTTTTTGGTGGATTACGTCAAAGCCGGCAAACGCTCCTACAGCATTGTCGCTACCCATCAAGATCCACAGGGCAAAAATCCACCAGCGCTCTTTCAAACGCTTTCAACAAATTTTGAACTTTGTGTCGCGGGCCTAGGCTTTGTCCGATTGGACCTTGACCGTTTTCAAGATCCTAGCCTGAACCAAGCACAAAGCCACCTTTTCCACTAAACACTCTTCCTCCAAACAGTTCCCTTAGCTCCCGACCCCCACCCGGAGGACTCTATTCGCTACCTCACCAGATTATCCGGGAGGGCCGTCTCATCATCCACAGATTTTGCAAGATCAACAAAAATAATCCAGTCAACATCAATGTTACGGAACATCAACTTCATAATCGAGGGATCATGCTTTTCACTTGGGCTTTCTTAAACCCGTTTTCTCGCTTCGATTCAGGAAATCAGGACGATCGCCTACGAATCAAAAGGAGAGAAAGGCCTTATCATGTCATGCCTATTCAGATGGCAAAACAATATGCCGAAATGTCCATAATCAGAAAACATCACGGATATATCCTCGTGTTCGTGGATCCGGGCATTTGAGCATTAGAACAGCCCAAGATGCCGAGTCTTTCGAGGCACTCGCGAAGGTCTTCTGACCCTGAGTCTTTTATGACACCCGAACTGAAAAAGAAACTACAATCCTGCCCTAGTCTTCCCAGCCCAACACACGTCGCCGTACAAATTATCAACTTAGCCAACGAACCTGAAACCGACCTCCACAGCATTATCAGAATTCTCAATTGTGACCCGGCGCTGGCCAGTAAAATTCTACGAATCGCCAATTCTCCCTTATACCCATACTGCAAAAAAGTTGAAAGCCTTCATCAAGCAGTCCTGGTCCTGGGTCTCAACGCGACTATTTCACTTGCCTTGTCCTTTTCATTAATGAAATCGCTGCAAACCAGTCGCGGAACTGGCTTGGATTATGGACTGTATTGGAAACGTGCGCTTTTGGCAGGAACAGCCAGCCGGGCTCTTGGAGCGGCCTGTGGGTTAGTTGAAATTGAAGAGTTATATCTTTCGAGTCTCATGCAAGATCTGGGAATGCTCGCCCTCGATCAGGTGTTCCATGACCTCTATAATCCCCCTAACCTGGATCAGACATCCCATGCCAGAATCATTTCCCATGAATACCAATGCCTGGGAGTCAATCATGCCGCCGTGGGGAGTTGGCTCCTGACGCAGTGGAATTTTCCCGATCGCCTCCGATTGGCCGTGGCCGGTAGCGATGACCCCTCTCGCATTCCCCAGGGAGATGAACTTGCAAAATTTGTCCATTGTGTGTCTCTGTCGGGGAAAATTGCGGAAATTTTTTTACGCGACTCTCAAAGCGCCTATATACAAGAGGTCAGAGAGAATGCCCAGACTTCGCTGAATCTCAATCCAGCAGAGCTCATGGAAGTATTGGAAACAACACAAGGGCTTCTTCCGGAAACAGAGAAAATATTCCGGACTGACTTACAACCATGGACCGAACCTCAAGCCATTCTGGAAAAAGCCCGGGAGGCACTTCTTCTCAGAAGCCTTCAGACTCTTAAGGAAGTTCAGGAGCTCCAACAAAATAATGCCGCCATGGAAGCCAAGTTCCACAATTTGGAAGAAATCCACCGTCATGATCCCCTCACCGGGGCATTGGCAAGAGCCTACTTGGACAAATACTTAAAAGCCTCTTTTGAGCATGCTCTCGTCAACCAAGAATGTCTGACCCTGGTTTTTGGGGACCTTGATAAATTTAAATCCGTCAATGATACCTATGGTCATCAGGCAGGGGATGGGGTTCTTCAATCTACCGCCCATCTCTTACAGTCGAAGCTTCGCACGACCGATTCGGTCGGACGCTACGGAGGAGAAGAGTTCGTGCTCATCCTGCCAAAAGCCTCCTCAGCCACCGCCGTCATGGTGTGCGAGAGAATCCTCTCCGCATTTCGGGGCACCACCCATGACATAGCCGGAGACAAACTCATCGTCACCATTTCTCTTGGCATCGCGACGCACACGCCGGATCACCCCTATCCCACGGTCACCGACTTGCTCCATGCCGCAGATGAAGCCGTCTATTATTCTAAAACCCAAGGTGGCAACAGGTACACCTCCTATGACAAAATACAAACTGAACAATCCGTTTGATTATGAAAAAAAATACGATTCACCTCGCCCGTTTTTCTTAATCCCTTCGCACTTTGCCTAGGTCAACACCTATTCCCATACCGAGGGTCCTGATCCATGGGGGTGCAGGTTCCCGACAACCGACCCCCAGTCAGTCCATGTGCCTCACAGAGGCACTCATAGGAGGATACGAATGCCTCAAAACAGGGCATTCACCCCTGGATGCTGTAGAAAGTATGATCTGCTATCTCGAAAAGTCCGGATTGTTTAATGCCGGGCGAGGATCGCTTCGACAACTCGACGGATTTCAACGGATGGACGCATCGATTATGGAAGGGCAATCCTTATCGGCTGGTGCTGTGGCCGGGTTGGAAGGATATCTCCATCCAATTTGCGCCGCGCGACGAATTATGGCCGATACCGATCATGTATTAATCGTAGGCCGGCATGCGAATCGATTGGCTCGGCATTTCGGTCTTGCCCGATTGGTCCATCGGAAGAGTTCGACTCCACTGATGAACAAACGAAATTCACGAAACACCCTGAATACTAAATCCCAAGCTCTTTACCGCCAGTTAGGATTGTATGACACCGTAGGTGCGGTCGCCATGGACCGTGCCGGCCATCTTGCCGCAGGGGCATCAACAGGGGGAGTGGCGGTCATGTTACCTGGCCGGGTTGGGGATACCCCCTTAATCGGTGCGGGAGTGTATGCCGATGATACCGCCGGGGCCATTTCCATGACCGGCTTAGGAGAATCCATCATACGTGCCGGTATGGCCAAACATATGGCCATCCTGCTCGGGCTCGGCTGGACGCCCTTAAAAGCTGCCAACTACGCACTCAAGGCGCTCGTCAGCCGAATACAGGGGGAGGCCGGATGCCTCATCCTCGACCGCACTGGCAGGTTTGCGATTCGACATACCACCCCATGGATGAGCGCCGGGTATTGGAACGGCCGCGGCAAACCTGTTGTAAAAAGCCGTTTTCCCTGAAGGGTTGCTTAAAGCTCCTTTGTTTTTGAAACGCTCAACCCTAGCCGTTTATCGAAAAATTGCAACAGATTTTCATTGATCATTCAAAACATGCGATAATTCGTAAAGGAATCTATACTATGTCTTCTTCTACCTTTCATCTCTCTATTCCGGTCAAGGATATTGAATCCACGAAAGAGTTTTACGCGCAAGGCTTAGGATGCGGCGTGGGCCGCCAGTCTTCCGTCGCCATCACATTGAATTTTCACGGACACCAAATTGTCGCCCATGTGACCAAGGACCTTGGCCCCCAACAAACGAGCATCTACCCCCGCCATTTCGGGTTAATCTGCCAGACAGAAGAGGAGTGGAATGAACTCCGGAATCGGGCCCACACGAATAGCCTCATATTTTTTCGTGAGCCCAGTCGACGTTTTTCTGGCACTCCTCTCGAACATTTAACGTTTTTTCTAGAGGATCCTTCGCATAATCTGCTTGAATTCAAATATTACCTTAATGCGAATGCCATCTTCGGGGAAGAGACGTTTTCTCAAATTGGCGACGCTCACGAGCAGAATGGGTAGAAGGTTTTCCCTTACCTGTCATGGTTCTCCGGGCAACACTATCTAAGGGATTCAAGCACTTCCGAAAAATGCCCGTTCACTTTGACCTTAGGAAATATGTTCCTAATGGTCCCGTCTTCATCAATCACCACCGTTGTTCGTTCAATCCCCATATATTTTCGGCCATACATTGATTTCTCCTTCCACACGCCATAGGCCTGGATCATGGCCTTGGACTCATCACTCAATAAGGGAAAATTAAGTTGAAATTTATCGGAAAACTTCCGGTGGGACGAGACTGAATCGGCACTCACTCCGAACACGACTGCCCCGCTCTTTCTCAATTCCTGAATACCATCCCGAAAGGAACAGGCTTCTGTCGTACATCCGGGCGTGTCATCTTTCGGATAGAAATACACGACCACTTTTTTCCCTCGAAGTTCAGATGAGTTCACAATGTTTCCCGTGTCATCGGGAAGGGAGAAGGCTGGAGCAGGATCACCAACCTGTAACTCACGCGAAGAAACGATACGAGGACTCACCTGAGCGGGCTTTTTCGTTTTAGGGGCGGATGCCTTTTTGACCGTTGTTGAAGTTTTTCGAGATGTTGAAGCCACCCCA